>JBLHWM010000240.1:0-5781 GCA_047629095.1 Planctomycetota bacterium
GTCGCCCAAGCGCTCGAATTCGGTATTTCCACGGGTTGGCCGTCCAGCCAGTGATCCACCGTTTTGGTCGCCCCACTGGTCCAAGCGTAGTCCTCGGAGACGTCCCGCCGGCGGAGCCCGATCCACATGGACTGCCGGCTCTTGTCCGGAGTTTTGCCCTCGGCGTAGCCAAATGCCTTCAATAAGAACGACGACTCGCGGCCCGACTCGATGGTCACTAGATGCCCGCCCGCGACCAGGGCCTCGCCCTCGGCCACGTTGTAGCTGGCGTCGAGTTTTGTGAGCGCATACCAGTGCCCATCCTTGTCACCTTCGACCCAGTCCCACTCCAGAATGGGATCCACGGGTAGAGGGAGGGTGACCTCGCCAGAGACGGCTGTGGGCGCCGCGAAGGCGCTCGACAGCGCTAATGCGAGGAATGCGGAGGTAAGGGACACGAGGGACTTCGGGGGAGAGGCTGGCAGGGCGGGGGTGAGTACGGGCAGTTTATCCCAGGGGCTGGATCCTGTAACCGGTGCATCTTCCCTCCTCAGCGCATTTACCGAAGGCGCTTGGTGCATGTAGAGTGCAGGCGCTCCTCGACACCCACAACTTCGGCCTGCCTCCCCCCATGCGAACACGAATGCTGCTCTCCATCCTCTTTCTAGCCGCCACTTCAGCTAGCGCACAGCCCTTCCCGAGCCTCGCCCCTCAGTCTGCACAAGAGCGCCCGGGCCCCGAGTCGCACCAGGCTGACTTACTCGAGGCTGTGTCCGGACTCAAGCGCCCGGGCAACTCACTTCCTGGTGAGGTCATCGCCTTTGGAGACGAGGCCTTCCTTGTGGCTACGGGCGGTACAGGTGATGGCCAGCGTGGGGTCATCGGAGCCGCTCCCTACGGCAAAGGCCGGGTCGTCGCCTTCGGACATAGCTCGTACTTTGGCGCCTGGGATACAGAGGGAAGCGGCCCTTCGTTTCTAGCGAATGCCCTTCGCTGGAGTACAACATTGGAGAATCCACGGGTTGCATTTCTGGGGGGAGGCGAGGCCATGCAGGCGGGACTAGGGCCGGAGCTCACCAAGTTGGTTGGGCAGATTGACGCCAGGGATTTCGGCCGCGAGCTAGCGCAGCTCGATGGCATCGTCTGGGTCGATGGACGCCTAAATGACGTCCAGCGAAGTGCCCTAGATCGCTTTGTTTTGGACGGCGGCGGCCTTCTCTTAGGGGTGTGCCCATGGGGCAACCAACAGATCTGGGATGGCCAGGGCGGGGGCAAGTCCATTCGCACGGATCTCGATCAGAACCTGCTGCTTGGTCCGATGGGGCTCGTATTTGGAGATGCCACTGTTGGGGATGCAGATTATGGGCTCGCCTCGACCAAAAGCATGCCCCACGCGGGCCGCGCTGTGGCCACCGCGATTCGCTACATCAAGCGGGAAGCCGGAGCTGGGGACTCGACTCCTGGCGCCACAGCATCGGCCGTTGCAGCCCTACTACGCGCGCTTCCCCCCGGGGACCGGCGCTTGCTAGACCCTATCGAGGAGGCCCTGGCCGAGTCCACATTCGGACTGCGTGTCCCCTCGGCGAAGGGCCCCATGCAGAAGTCCGATGTCGCTGGCTACCTCGGTATGCTGCTGGCTACCGAGGCTTGGAAGAGCGCGTCGCCGCAGTCGGTGCAAGCGGCTCCGGGAGCAGACTTCTTCCCAGGGCTTGTAGCCGAGAGCGCGGCTCGAACTTCCGTCCAGCTCACGTTTTCACCAGAGGCTGCGGCCAAGGGCGGCTGGATTTCCACGGGCCGCTACGCCGCGCCGGGTGAGGTCGTCCGCGTGTCGATCTCTAGCGACGCGAAGGCATCGGGATGGAGTCTGCGCATCGGCGCGCACAAGGACCGACTCTGGCACAAGGACAGCTGGTCCCGGTGGCCTGAGATCACGATGGAGCAGCGGCTGCTGCTCGACGACGACGGCTCCTTCGAAATGGCAAGTGCCTTCGGCGGCCCCGTGTACTTGGTTCCGGGCAAGGGTGCGCGAGCTCTCGAACTCGAGCTCGCCGGAACAGTCGAAGCGCCGCTCTTTGTACTCGGCGACCCCGAGTCCGTCCGAGACTGGCCGCGCCGTCGTGGCGCGGCGGCACCATGGGCCGAGCTCGTGTGCGACGGCATGATTCTAACCGTGCCCGCCGGAGCTGTGCGCGAGCTCGACGATCCGACCGCGCTGATGCAATACTGGCAGCGTGCAACGGAGTGCTACCCCGAGCTGCGAATGGAACCCCAACCGGCGCGGGCCGAGCGCCTTGTCGAAGACATCCAGATCAGCGCGGGCTGGATGCACTCCGGTTACCCAGTGATGACCCACGGGGCCGAGCGGACCGAGCACTCCTTCGCGGTTGATCTCGCCACGCTCGAGAGCGAGGGCAACTGGGGCTACTTTCACGAGTTCGGGCACAACGCCCAGCGGCCGGAGTGGACCTTCGGCGGGACGGGGGAGGTGACTTGTAACTTGTTCAGTCTATACCTGGGGGAGGCGATGGCTGGGGTTGAGCCTTGGGACAACCCATGGCTAGAAAACCAAAAGAAGAAGCCCCAGCAGCACTTCGATTCCGGCGCGGATTTCGCCCAGTGGAAGAAGCAACCCGGGCTCGCCCTCATGATGTACGCAACGATCCAAAGAGACTTCGGATGGGAGCCCTTCCAGACTGCCTTCGAGGCCTACGTCGCGGCGGACCGCGCATCGAGGCCGCGCTCCGACGATGCCAAGCGCGACACCTGGCTGATCCGGATGTCGACCGCTTTAGAGCGTGACCTCGGCCCCTATTTCGAACATTGGGGCGTCCCCACTTCAATAGAAGCCCGGGCGCAGGTGAGCCATTTTGAGCCATGGATGCCCAAGGAGTACGCGAAACCCTAGGGATGCGGTCCGCGTCTTGCTAGGATCCCGCGACTCCCTCGTGGAGAGGGCCCATAGCTCAGTCGGTTAGAGCAGGGGACTCATAATCCCTTTGTCGTAGGTTCGAGTCCTACTGGGCCTACCATATCTGGGCAATGAGCTTTAGCTCACCAGACAGGCGCACACGCCCGCTGATGCTCAACTCGTGTCCCAAATCACACCGCGCTAAACCGCTTAGTCGTTTCGCCCCCGCAGCCAGGCTAACTGCGACGAACCCCATTTGCTCGCCAGAGGCTGCCTGTAGTTAGGGCCAAGACCGTGTTAGGGTTTCCGGGTCTACGGTGCCTGCTGGCAAGACACTTCCAGGGAGGCCACGCTAACTGCTCTCGTCGCAACGAGCAGTGGCCCCCACCACCGAAAAGGCTGACAACTTGTGTGTCGGCCGCAGTCCATTCCATTCCTCTGATAAAAACGATGCCCCTGAACGAAAGACAAGAGAAGATGTGCGAGACGAGCCCCTACGATTTTAGTGGGCTCAAGGCGATCTTCCTGAACTGCACGCTAAAACGCTCGCCCGAGGTCTCTCATACCGAGGGGTTGATCGAGATCTCGAAGCAGATCATGGAGAAGAACGGCGTCACGACGACGGTGCTTCGTCCGATTGACTTCGACATCGCCTACGGTGTCCAGCCGGACATGCGAGAGCACGGTTGGCCGAACGATGCCTGGCCGGAGCTACTTGAGAAGGTCATGGAGGCTGAGATCCTGGTGCTTGGAACGTCGATCTGGCTGGGTGAGAAGACCTCGATCTGCACCAAGGTGATCGAGCGGCTTTACTCCGCTTCAGGTCGCCTCAATGATGCGGGGCAGTACGCATACTACGGGCGCGTCGGCGGCGCGTTGATCACCGGCAACGAGGACGGGGCGAAGCACTGCGCCATGAACATGCTCTACTCGCTGCAGCATTTGGGCTACACGATTCCTCCCCAGGCCGATGCCGGCTGGCTTGGCGCAGCTGGCCCCGGACCGTCGTACCTCGACCCGGGCTCGGGCGGTCCCGAGAACGACTTCACCAACCGCAACACGACCTTCATGACCTGGAACCTCATGCACATGGCGCGGCTGCTGAAGGACGCGGGTGGGATTCCCGCCCATGGCAACCAGCGATCAGATTGGGACGCCGGCTGTCGCTTTGACTTCGACAACCCAGCGTACCGCTAGCGCGGAAGCGTCGTCGATGCGCGCAGGGCCCGTTCTTCAACGATCCTGCGCGCGTCGTGCAATCCGTTCCCTAGCTGGGCTTGCCACATGCCATCGGGGGATGTCTCGCAAAGGTAGGTCCCTAGCACCCCTCCTAGGAGGATGGTCGGCTCTGGCTCGCCCTCTTTGATCGCCTTACAGGCGGACTGCTAGACTCTGCCTATGCAGAACTTCCCCCTCCTTTGGTCGTCCCTAGCCGCCCTGGCCCTCGCCGTCGCACCCGCCAACTCCCAGGAAGCTGTGGATTGGCTCCGGTCCGAGGCAGCGTTCGAAGCCAAGATCATCGATCTACCTGGAGAGCGAATCCAGATGGAGAACGGGCTGGCCCGCAGGACTTGGTTGCTGGGGCCTGATGCGACTTGTGTTGGGCTCGACAACCTCACCTCGGGCGAGGCTCTACTGCGCGCCGTCAACCCCGAGGCGCGCATGGTGCTGGACGGCGAAGCAGTTGCTCTAGGCGGGCGGCTGGCCCAGCCGAATCGCGCCTTCTTGCTCGACGAATGGCTGGATGAACTGGAGCCCAACCCCGAGGCGTGGGTTCTCACAAGCATCAGCCAAAGCGAGGTCATCACACCCCGCATGGACTGGAATCGCCTGCGCCACAGTGCGCCAGATGCCGTTTGGCCTCCCCAAGGAGAGACGCTCACCCTGACCTTTGGCCCGCGACCGGACACGGACGCGGCGGACAGGTTCGAGGGCGTAACTGCAAGCGTTCACTACGAACTCTACGACGGCATCCCGCTCTTCGCCAAGTGGCTCGAGGTGCACAACAACTCCGCCCGGCCGCTGGAGGTCGATCGCATGACCGTCGAGGAGCTCTCCATCGTCGAAGGCTCCAACTGGGTCGAGTCCCGAGGTTCGGTCAAGCAACCACCCCCCACTGGCCTGCACGTGGAGACGAACTACGCCTTTGGTGGATTCGTGCCCGCGAATGCCATGCGGCAGACCGTGCATTGGCGCACGGAGCCGGCGTTCACGAGTCAGGTCAACTACCAACTCGTCACGCCTTGTCGGCTGGTCGTCGAGCCCGAATGGGGGCCGGACGTGATCCTCCAACCGAGCGAGAGCCTGACCTCCGTGCGCGCCTTCGAGCTGCTGATGGACTCCACCGACAAGGAGCGCAGAGGCTTGGCCCGGCGCGCCATGATGCGAACCCTGTCCCCGTGGGTGACCGAGAACCCCCTGATCCTGCACGTGGTCAGCACCGACCCCGAGACCGTGCGCACGGCCATTGACCAGGCGGCGGAGTGCGGCTTCGAGATGGTCAGCCTGTCCTTCGGAAGCGGGCTCAACATGGAGAGCAACACCGAGGCCAACCACGCTAAGTTCCGCGAGCTAGCCCAGTACGCGGCCTCGAAGAAGATCGAGCTAGGGGGCTACTCGCTGCTGGCGAGCAGGCGCATCCAGCCGGACTCCGACAACTGCATCAACCCGGAGACGGGCGAGCCCGGGGGCCAGACCTTTGGCTATGCGCCGGCGCTGGCATCCGACTGGGGGCAGACCTACTTCGCCAACCTGCGCGCCTTCTTCGAACAGACCGGCTTCCTGCAGTTCACCCACGACGGCAGCTATCCCGGCGACACGGACGCGGCTGCACGCCCCCCACTGCAGCGCGGACTCGACGACAGCCAATGGGTCCAGTGGAACCTGATCTGCGA
>JBLHWM010000241.1:0-5775 GCA_047629095.1 Planctomycetota bacterium
ACTGCCTGAGCTGCCACGACAGCGAGGACCGCGGCATGCTTCGGGACCGCAACGGCGAGCAGCTTGCCTTTAGCGATTCCGTCGCGCTCTGCTCCCAGTGCCACGGCCCAACTTGGCGCGACTGGCAGGCGGGCTCCCACGGCCGGACCAACGGCTACTGGGACAAGTCCATGGGCGAGCAGGTCCGCCAGCAGTGCGTGGCTTGCCACGATCCGCACCACCCGGCCTTCCCCCAGGTGAAGACCTTCCCGGGCCCGAACACGCTGCGCCTTGTAAAGGACGAGCACTCCGACGGTCACAAGCTCGATGGACCCATCGGTCGCTTCCGCGAGGTGCTGGTTCGGGAGCGCGAAGCTAAGGCAGCAGCCGCTAAAGACGTGGCTGCCGCTAAGAAGGCTGCCCTCGACGCAAAGTACAAGGAGCTCGGCATCGAGCGAGGAGACAAGTAATGAGCCCCGATACCCAATCACCCATCGATAGCGTCCTGTCCAAGGCCACGAGCCGGCGTAGCTTCCTGCGCTCGGGCGTGCAGGTGGTCGCGGGAATGGGCGCCTTTGTCTCAGCCCTGAAGCCACTCGCCGATCTCGACGTGGAGACCCTCGGCGGCGTCGAGGGCTTCCTGCAGAAGCACTACAAGGAGATGGACGAGAACGACATGGCGGCCGCCTTGAAGCGCATCGAAGAGAACGTCAAGAGGCGCTTCGATGTGGACGCGGTTGCTAGGGACGTGAAGCCCGTCGACGGTGTCGAGTTCGTCTACGCGCTCAACCTCAGCCGCTGCGTTGGCTGCCGCAAGTGCGTGCACGCCTGTGTGCAAGAGAACAACACATCGCGCTCGCCCGAGATCCAGTACATCCGCGTGCTCGAGATGCCCAAGGGCACGCTCGATATCGAGAAGGGCAACCACCACTACGATCGCCCCACGGTGCCCGACGAGGACCACTTCTACATGCCGGTCCAGTGCCACCAGTGCGCCGACCCACCGTGTACGAAGGTCTGCCCGGTCGAGGCCACCTGGACCGAGCCCGACGGCATCACGGTCGTGGACTACGACTGGTGCATCGGCTGTCGCTACTGTGAAGCGGCCTGCCCTTACTGGGCGCGGCGCTTCAACTTCACAGAGCCCGAGATTCCGAAGGAAGAGGTCAACCCCAACATCAACTACCTCAGCAACCGCCCGCGCCCCGTCGGCGTTGTGGAGAAGTGCACCTTCTGCCTGCACCGCACACGCGAGGGCAAGATGCCCGCCTGCTTGGAGGTCTGCCCCGTGGGCGCCCGCAAGTTCGGCAATATCCTGGACTCCACCAGCGAGGTCGCCCAGATCCTCCGGACCAAGCGCGTCTTCGTACTCAAAGAAGAGCTCGGCACCAACCCGCGCTTCTTCTACTACTTCGACGAGCGCTACCCCCGCGACGCATCCCAAGAGTCCTTCGAGGGAATGCCTGATATGCCTGAAGTCATCCGCACACACGGCGGGAAGAAAGAGGCCGGTGGAGCCAAATGAAGGAGTACCTTCGATTCCTGAAGCGCTGCTTTCGGCTCAGCTTTGTGGGTACAAGTACCTACAAGTACTGGATGCTCTTCCTGTCGGTCGTTGCCCTGATTGGGCTGAACGCCTGGGCCAAGCAGATCGCCGGCGGCCTTGCCACCACGGGCATGACGGACCAGGTCTCCTGGGGTCTCTACATCGCGAACTTCACGTTCCTTGTGGGTATGGCGGCGGCGGCAGTGATGCTGGTGATCCCGGTCTACATTTATAAGAACAAGGACCTACACGACCTCGTCATCTTTGGGGAGCTGCTTGCGGTGGCCTCGGTGACCATGTGCCTGATGTTCATCATGGCGGACATGGGACGCCCCGACCGCGCCTTGCATTTACTGCAGCGTTTCAACTGGCCCCTCTCGGTGTTGACGTGGGACGTGATCGCCTTGAACGGCTACCTACTGCTCAACTTGCACATCTGCGGATACCTGGTTTGGTGCGCTTACAACGAGCGCAAACCGGGAAAGATCTTCTACATCCCCTTTGTGTTCTTGGCGATCTTCTGGGCCATCAGCATCCACACCGTCACGGCGTTCCTGTACTCCGGCTTGGGTGGCCGGCCCTTCTGGAACTCGGCCGTCTTGGCGCCCCGTTTCTTGGCCTCGGCCTTTGCCGCTGGGCCTGCGTTCCTTGTCTTGACACTGCTTGTGATCAACAAGGTCACGAGCTACGACGTGCCCCGCGCAGCTTTCCAAACCCTGCGCAAGATCATCACGGTCGCCTTGACGATCAACATGTTCCTGCTCGGCTGCGAGGTCTTCACGGAGTTCTACACGGACTCTTCCCACGCCGCGTCGGCCCACTATCTCTTCCATGGTCTGGACGGTAAGAGTGCGTTGGTGCCTTGGATCTGGACGGCCATCTCACTCAATACCTTTGCACTGATCGTTCTCTATTCCCCCGTCGCGAAACGAGTCGCCTTCTACGGACCAGCTTGCCTGGCCATGATTGTCGGCATCTGGATCGAGAAGGGAATGGGGCTGATCGTTCCGGGCTTCATTCCGACGCCCCTTGGGGAGGTCTTTGAATACACCCCAACGCTGAATGAGACCCTGGTCTGTTTCGGCATCTGGGCCGCGGGGCTTTTGCTCTTCACCATACTCGTTCGCGTCACGATTCCCGTGCTGTCGGGCGAACTCACCAAGGACAAGATCTACTCCACGGAATCGTTCTCCTGACCATGTTGGTTAGGACGCGTAGATCCCCCTTGGCTCTCTCTTCACCCTTACTCTAATCATGAAACTTCAACTAGCCTTGTTGGTCGCCGCTAGCGTCACATTGAGCTTGTGGTCTTCAGCAGCTCCTCCTCCAGCCGTCATGGCTGTCCAGTCCTTTGGACCCGCGGAGATTAGCGAAGAGACCCAGGAGTGCGTCGACTGTCACCGTAAGGAGTCCCCGGCTCTCTACGAGCAGTGGGGCGACAGCAAGCACTATCGTGCGAACGTCGGCTGCTACGAATGCCACAGAGCGGAACGGTCGGATGCCGACGTCATCGATCACTACGACTTCAATATCTCAATCATCGTCAGTCCGGATGACTGCGCGAACTGCCACTCGAAGGAAGTCGAGGAGTTCAAGGGCTCGCACCACGCCGCCGCGGGTCGCATCCTTGGCTCCCTGGACAACCTTCTCGCCGAGGTCGTCGAGGGCAACAGTGCCTTCGTGACAGAGGCCTTTCCCCACGGTACATCCGCCGCTGCCGTCAACGGCTGTTGGCAGTGCCACGGATCCGAGGTCAAGGTCAACCCCGACGGCTCTTTGGATCCGGCGACTTGGCCGAACACGGGTATCGGTCGCCACAACCCCGATGGCTCCGTCGGCTCCTGTGCCGCATGCCACCAGCGACACGAGTTCTCCGCCGAGCAGGCCCGCCACCCCGACACTTGCGGCAAGTGCCACATGGGCCCCGATCACCCCCAAAAGGAGATCTACGAGGAGTCCAAGCACGGTATCGCCTTCGCAGCCAACATCGACGACATGAACATGGACAGCCCCAAGTGGATTGTCGGTGAGGACTACACATCTGCACCTACGTGTGCGACGTGCCACATGTCCGCGACGAAGAAGCAGGGTGTGACGCACGACGTTGGTATGCGCATCAGCTGGAACAACCGCCCGAAGGTCTCGGTTCGCCCCGAGGTCTCCGATGCGAAGATGGGCCTGCCCGGTGCGGATGTGAACTGGAAGCAGCGCCGTCGCAACATGCAAGACGTCTGCTCCGCATGCCACTCCGATAGCTGGGTCCAGAACTTCTACGTCCAGTACGACGGGTTGGTCGAGCTCTACAATGAAAAGTTCGGCAAGCCGGGCATCGAGTTGATGGCTGCTGCAGAACCTCTGCTGAAGCCGGTCAAGTTCTCGAACAAGATCGACTTCATCTGGTTCGAGCTCTGGCACCACGAGGGTCGGCGCGCACGTCACGGCGCATCCATGATGGGGCCGGACTACACGCACTGGCACGGCACGTACGAGCTGGCACGGAACTTCTACACGCACCTTCTCCCCGAGCTCGAAGAGCTGGTTGAGCAGGGCATGGCGTCCGGCGACGCCGACAAGGTCGCAGCCGCGGAAAACCTAACGGCCGTCATCGACAAGGTCCTGCACTCCGATAACCACAAGTGGTACCTCGGACTGATGGATCCTGACGAGAAGGCCCGCAGGGACGCCGAGCGCAAGGAGTTCACGGATCGCTACAAGTAAGTAGAGACCCAGTGACTTGATGGGGGAGGTCCGGGACCACGGGTTCCGGCTTCCCTCGCTCACCAAGACTAAAGCCGGCCTGTTCGACTTCCCCGGAAGCTCGAAGCCCCGTCGAAATCGAAAAGCACCAGAGAGCACCGAACATGGAACGCATTCAACCCACGGAAGAGGACGGCTACGAAGCACTGCAGGGACACCTTGTGGGGCGCGCCATTGCCTGCCGCAACAAGTACGACATCCGCGGCGATAGCCTCAGCTGGAGTACCCTTCAGCAGGTCCTTCAGGATCGCGACATTGTGCGGTTTCCCGTCGAGGTCTGCTTCACGGACGAGGGCTTGATGCGCGGCGAGTTTGCGATTCCGAGCCCCTGTGGGGAGAGCGCAACCGACGGATTCCGGCTCTTGATGCGGCCCTGCTTCCAGCAAGACGAGGAGGCCCTGGTGACCCTGGCTCTCTACCACCTGCCATCGGTGAACTACCTCGACATCGTAACTACGAAGGAAGCCGAGCTCTTCGGGGCGGCCATGCTGGGCATCGAGGTCGAGGACTACTACCAGCGCGTGTGCCGCTTTGCGGATCGCATGCCGGATGCCTTCCGCTTCACCAAGGAACAAGAGGCGGAAGCCGCTATGGTGCACAAGCACCTCAAGGGCGAGCAGCCCTCGAAAATGGCACCTCCCACGAGTGAAGCGGTGGTTCAGGCCCAGCCTGCCGCAGCCAGCTCCAGTTGCTGCGGCGGCGGGTCCTGCTCCTAGCGGCCCCTTGGGAGCGGGCTACTTGCTGCTCCTAGGCAGGTTACTCCGAGAGCACGTAGTGGAAGAGCAGCGGCGCGACGATGGACGCGTCGCTCTCGATGATGAACTTCGGCGTGCTCGGCGCGAGCTTGCCCCAGGTGATCTTCTCGTTGGGCACCGCACCCGAGTACGAGCCGTAGCTCGTGGTGCTGTCCGAGATCTGGCAGAAGTAGGCCCATACGCGGGCGTCGATCTCCAGGTCCTGCTGCAAGAGCGGCACGACGCAGATCGGGAAGTCTCCAGCGATGCCGCCGCCAATCTGGAAGAAGCCCAAGCCGCGCTCCGCGGTCATCTCCTGGTACCAATCCATGAGCTTGAGCATGTACTCGATGCCGGTGCGCATGGTGTGCACGTTCTTGATGTCGCCGCGGTACACGGCGGCGGCGTACATGTTGCCCAGAGTCGAGTCCTCCCAGCCCGGGACAAACAGCGGTAGGTTCTTCTCGGCCGCGGCGAGCAGCCACGAGTTCTTGGGGTCGATCTGATAGCTCTGCTCGAGCGTGCCGCTGCGCAGCAGCTGGTACAGGAACTCGTGGGGGAAGTAGCTCTCCCCGGCGGCATCGGCGGCCATCCACAACTTGAGCACCTCGGCTTCGATCCTGCGCATGGCTTCGGCTTCGGGAATGCAGGTGTCGGTGACGCGATTCATGTGGCGCGCTAGCAGCGCAGCTTCGTCATCTGCGGAGAGCTCGCGGTAGCCGGGCACGCGCTCGTAGAAGTCGTGGGCAACTAGGTTGA
>JBLHWM010000242.1:0-5766 GCA_047629095.1 Planctomycetota bacterium
TTGCACCCTGGTTCCACTTGGTGTCGGCGACGAGTTCGAACTCAAGAACCGCTACATCGCTCGGCCCTACCACGCGATCCACCGCGCCGCCGCCCACGGCTACGTGATCTCCGAGTTCCGCGACAAGCTCATGGAGTGCCACCATGGCAAGCCCGGCCACGAGCTCAAGCAGCTGCGCAATGACGGCGTGTCCATCTACGATCGGACAGAGGTGCCCGTGGTGGCTTTCACCGGCGACACCTGCATTGATGTGGTCGACCGCGAAGAGGGCCTGCGCAAGGCGCGCCTCTTGATCATGGAAGTGACCTTCTTGGACGAGCGCGTCTCCGTCGCCTCGGCCCGAGAGAAGGGCCACATCCACCTTGATGAGGTCATCGAGCGCGCCGAGCTGTTCGAGAACGAGGCCATCCTCATGACTCATTTTTCACCCCGCTACAACAGGGCGCGGATCTTGGAGGTGCTCGATGAGCGCCTTCCGCCCGGACTCCGCGAGCGCGTTACGCCCCTGCTCACCAACTTCCGCTAGGCACAACTATGGTCCATATTAATCGTATCTACACACGCACCGGCGACGACGGCACCACGGGACTCGGCGATGGTACTCGCGTCCCCAAGGGCGCCCTGCGCATCGAGTCCTATGGCACCGTCGACGAGCTCTCGAGTGTACTCGGCCTGGCGCTTGTCGGTGAGATCGATCCCAAGCTGCGCGCCGAGCTGGACCAGATCCAGAACGACCTCTTCGACGTGGGCGCGGACCTCTGCGTTCCCGCCACCGAGGACGAGGAGCCCGGTTCACGCCTGCGCATCACGGCGGACTACGTCGAGCGCCTCGAGGGATGGATCGATGTCCACAATGAAGAGCTCCAGCCGCTCAAGACGTTCATCCTTCCCGGTGGCTCGCAGCTAGCCGCGTGGATGCACCTCGGCCGCACTGTGTGTCGCCGCGCCGAGCGCAAGGTGTACACGCTCTGCGACGAGGACCCCAAGGCCATTGGCAGCGCAAAGTATCTCAACCGCCTCTCGGACTACCTGTTCGTGGTCGGCCGCGTCGCCAACGACAACGGCGCCACCGACCGGCTCTGGGTTCCCGGCGGCAAAAAGTGAACTATGCCTTCGAGCTGGGTTGGCACACGCCGAAGGCTTGGGCCCATGACGTGACCGAGGATCCCTTTGCGCTGCTGTCGGATCACGCCCACTGCGAACTGCAGGCGGCCGTGGCGTGCCAGGCTCTGATCTCGCGTTACCCGGACAGGCCTCGGCTCGTGGATGCCGCGGCCTTGGTGATCGAAGAGGAGATGGGGCACTTCCGGCGCGTGGTCGCCCTGCTTCGCAAGCTCGGGGGCGAGCTCGGGGATACCGAGTCCAATCCCTACGCAGACAAGCTGCGTCGAGGACTCGGCGGCACCAGCAAGAGCTCCCTCATGGACCGACTGCTGCTGGCCTCCATGATCGAGAGGCGCTCCTGTGAGCGCTTTGAGATGCTCGCCGAGAGTGCGCGGCAGCCAGAGCTGCGGGAACTCTATGGGGCCCTCGTTCCCGAGGAGCTCGTGCACCAGCGGTTGTTCCTGGACCTAGCGGAGTCCGAATGCGGCACAGACGCTAGCCGCGAGAGGTTGGCCGTCTTGGTCGATCTCGAGTCGACCGTTGCAGCCAAGGTTCCGTTTTCGAATCGAATGCACGGTGGCGAGAAGACCTAGTCACTGGCCTAGCTACAAGGTCAATCCCAAGTCAGAACTAAGGCCTTGGCCTCTTCAAAGAGGCCGCCCGCAAGCCTAGCCCAAAGGGGCCGCTGCATCAGGGGCTCGAGGCCCTCCAAGGTCTGCTTGGCGAGGTCATCATCGCCAAGTTGGTAGGCAGCCATAGCCAAGAAGATCGGGCCCGCCGGATGAGGCTCGGTGCCCGTGTTCCAGCTGAGGTCTTCTAAGTTGGTCAAGATCTCGAGGGCCTCTTCGTACCTGCCAGTGCGGTAGAGGGCCGCGGCTCGGGCTCCGCGGTAGTCGAGGTTTTCCGGCTCCAACTTCAAGGCGAGCTCCGCGAGGACCAGCGCGTTGGCGTAGCCCTTGGCAGTCGCGCTCGACTTCATGACCGTCTCCCACGCGCGCTCCGCCTGCAGTTCGGGGTCACTGGCGGTCATGGTTACACGACGCAAGGCGGCGCGCCGAAGGTCTCCGGAGATTGTCGAGTCCGCATTGATGGACTTGATGATATCCCAGGGGTTGGCATAGTCTTCGAAGAGCTCGTTCACGAAGTCGCCGACCCCCTTGGCGTTCTTCATCGAGTTGTGCCGGTTGGAAGAGTGTGTCGTCTCCCAGATCTCAGCCACGGCACCCTGGGACGAGAGGATCCGCTTCCCATCGGGAGAGAAGCTGGCGTCCTGGACACTTGAATTAATGATGGGCGAGCCGCTACGTACCACGCTATTGAGGGTGAGCGGCGCGCCCCAGGGCTGGGTATTCCACAGGATCATGGAGCCATCGTGGGAGCGGGTGATGAGGCGGTTGCCATCGGGGGCAAGGTCCACGGACCGAACACCATAAGAGTGGCCCTTAAGCTTGTGCAGGAGCTGTCCGCCGAGGGTCCAAATTTGCACGCTCGCGTCTAAGCATCCCACGATGAACTCGGTGTCGTCGAGCCCGTAGATAAGGTCAAGCACACCCGTCCCAAGGTCGTGGGTTTTAAGGGGTGCCTGGGGGCGGAAGGGATCCCACTCTTGTACCGCCCCGTTGCTCGCGCCGGTTAAAATGCGCGTCCCCGCGGAGTTCCAAACGAGGGCATTGGCGACGGTGTCCTCAAGGTCGAGGGTCGCCACCAGGGACTCCTCCTCCACGTTCCAGACGCTGCAGGTCTTGTCACCCGAAGCGACTGCGAGGAAGCGGCTGTCGGGGCTGAACGCCATGTCCGTGAGGTACTTGGTGTGGTGCTGGAAGACAGTAAAGAAGTCGCCGCTCTTGGCGTCCCATAGGCGGATTTCGCTCTTCAACTTAGTGCGCTTCCCAGTCTCCGGATCCACCTCAGAGCGGTCTCCGGTACCAGATGCGAGCCATTGGCCATCTAAGCTGAATGCCAAGCACTTCACGAACTTGTCGTGCCCGCGCAAGACCTGCATGGTCTCCGCAGTGTTGGAATCCCATAGCCGAATCGTCGCGTCCATGGAGGCGGTTGCGATTACATCGCCATTGGCGGAGAACCCAAGGGCAGTAATGTCCTCTTCGTGTCCGGCAAGCATGGTGGTCGCCTGGAACGAGAGGCGCGACCAGAGCCGCATGGTGCCATCGCTCGATCCCGTAACCAGGCTCATGCCCAGGTTGTCGATTGCGATCGAGGAGACGTTCGCACTGTGACCTTGGACGAGCGTGATGGTCGTGTCCTGGATATTGAGCAGGCGCAGCAATCCGTCGGAACAGGCCGTCATGACGCGTCCATCGGGCAGGAACACGCAGTCCGTCGCATAGGCGTCGATGAGCGGCCGGTCCGCAAGGGTGAGCGCCTTGCCACTCTTGAGCCGGATGATCCGCACCAGGCCGTCGTTTGAGCAGACGGCCATGATATCCGTCGTTGGGTGGAAGGCGACTTCGGTAATGATGCCTTCGCTCAGGGGTAGCTGGAGCTGGTCTCCGGTCTTCAAGTTCCAGACGTACACCAAGCCGTCCTCGCTGCTGGCTGCCAAGAACGTACCCGTCGAGCTGAACTTCACGCTCGTGAGTTTTTCAGTGATGTCGGAGTTGTACAGGGCCTGGGATGGGGAGCCGTCTTCCTGGGCCATGGTGTCCCAGACAACGACTCCGCTTGCCGAAGTTGCGCAGGCAAGCATACCCTTGGGACCGAAGTCCACGGCTTCCGCGGAGCTGTCGAGGTCAAAGATAACCTCTTGCCCGGTGAAGAGCTCCACAACGCGGACGGTGGAGTCCGCGCACGAGATGGCGAGGCGCTGGCTTGTGGAGTCGAAGTCGAGGCCCGTAACGGAGAGGGGCAAGGACTTGAGCGACTTGGTCAGGTTCCCATCGACCGCGCTGCGGATCTGGATCTCACTGCGTCCGGAGCTCTGGACGGCTGCGGTCAACAAGCCATTGGGGGAGTAGGCGACCTCGATGGAGTTTGTGAGACCCGTTTCCCAGACTTGTAGGGATGTGTCGCTGGCCAAGTTGATGTGGTCCCACTCCCAGCCACGGTATTCGACCTGGGCGCTGTCGAGAAGCTCGCGTGCGGCGGCTGTCTCGCCAAGACGAAGACTCAGGTGCGCCGCGTTCATCCTGGAACTGTAGGCAGCGCGCTCGGTAGCAAGGCTGGCGGCCTTGATCGCTCGTGCAGATGCCTCTACCTCACTCGCGTTCCTCTCGGCCTTCTGGGTAGCGACGATCAACTCGGCGTTGGACTTGTCGAGCTTGGTGTTGTGGGTCGCATTGATATAGGAGATTCGACCGAGTGTCGAGACCAAGGCGACCACTGCGAAGGCACTGACGGTGGCCATGGCTTTGTTCCGCACGACCCATTTCTTGAACTCGGCTATGGAGCCAGTCTCGTGGGCGACGACGACCCGGCCTTCGAGATAGGCGCGCAGGTCCATGCTGAATTCTTGGACCGTCAAATAGCGCTTCTTCCGGCTATAGGACATGGCGTGCTCGCAGATGGCCGCAAGCTCGACCGGCACACCCTTGCGCAGCTTGTGGATCGGCTCGGGCGGTCCGGAGAGCACACGCATCAAGACCACGTGCTGGTTCTGCCGCGAGTCCTCATCCGAATAGGGCGTGCGTCCAGTGAGCAGGTGATAGAGGATCGCGCCCAGGGAGTAGACGTCGGCCGAGGTGCCAACCTTCTCTAGCTGGCCCTTGGCCTGCTCGGGCGCCATGTAGGCGGGCGTTCCCACCACATCGCCATCCATCGTTAGCAGGGGCGAGTCGGGATCGTTGTCTGTTTCCGAGCGTCGATCGGAGTGCACGATGCTGATCGACTCGTCTTGCTCCTGTTCGACCTTCGGAGCGATATTGCGCTCCTCGTCGCGACCAAGAATCTTGGCGAGCCCCCAGTCCATGACATAGGTCTCACCGAATCGGCCGACCATAATATTGGACGGCTTGAGGTCGCGGTGAATGACGTTCTTGGAGTGGGAGAAGGCGATCGTCTCGCAAACGCGGAGCAGTGTCGCGAGGGCGCGGTTTCGGGTCCAGTCCTCGAGGCCCGGCACTTTCTTCGATCCCTCGATTGCGGCGAACACCTCCTTGAGCGTGTGCCCGCGCACCAGGCGCATGGTGAAGAAGGGGCGACCGCGGGCATCCATGCCGAGCTCGTGAACCGACACGACGCCGGGGTGATCGAGCTGACCGGTAATCTGCGCCTCCTCAAGGAAGCGCGTGAGCTTGCGGTGATCGCGGGGAGTCTCGTCCGAACCCGGTGTGCCCGAGCTGATGAGCACCTTCATGGCGAGGCTGCGCTGCAGGTCACGGTCGCGCACCTTGAGCACGACGCCCATGCCACCGCGGCCGATCTCTTCCTTGTACTTGTAGCGGAAGTCGCCGGGCGTCAAGTTGCTCAGGCGCGAGAGGCGCTGCTTGGCCGGAGTCTCGCCCTTCTCGACAGGCGTGCCGTCGGCCTCATCTTTCGCGAAGTCGGGATCGAGACTAATATCCGGATCGATCTCCGTGCCGTAGCGCTTGCGCAGCTGCTTCGCGAAAGCGGTGAGCTTGGGCGCCACACCATGGGTGGTGCTGCCCTCTTCCGGATTCTCGGGAGTGTCCTCTAGATCACGTTTTGCCATGCAAGGTTTCGAGT
>JBLHWM010000243.1:0-5761 GCA_047629095.1 Planctomycetota bacterium
TCGGCGGCAACAAGCTGCAAAAGGTCGACATCCGCATCGTGGCAGCCACCAACCGTGACCTCGAAGCCATGGTCAAGGAGGGCACCTTCCGTGAGGACCTGCTGTTCCGCCTCAAGGTTGTCACCATCGACCTGCCGGCCCTGCGCGACCGCGTGGGCGACGTGCCCCTGCTCCTTGAGCACTTCATTAGGGAGCTCTCTACCGAGCACGGTCGCCCGATTGAAGGCATCGATCCCGAGGCCCGCACTGTTCTGGCGCGCTACCCCTGGCCCGGCAACGTGCGCGAGCTGCGCAACGTGGTTGAAAACATGGTGCTGCTGGCCCGCGGCACGGTGCTCGGACTTGACGACATCCCTGTGAGCGTCGGCGGCTCTCCCTCCACGGACGCCATCGCCGGCGGCTACGAGCTCACGGGCCGATCCCTTGCCGAAGTCGAACGGGACCTGATTGCAACGAACTTAGAGCTCGTCTCCGGCAACCGCCAAAAAGCCGCCAAGATGCTCGGTATCGGCGAGCGCACCCTCTATAGAAAGATCAAGGAATACGGGCTTCAATAGGGAGCGGCCTGCTGGAACGTGAACGCACCCTTTAGGGAGAGCGAATCTTGCAGTTGAGGCCAGGACTGGGGTCAACTCGAGTTATTCGGTAGCGGGGACTCCACACGGGCAAGCTAGTTTAGTTCGAGGGGGATAAAGCCTTTGGGCTACCAGGGAGTTTCGGGCCTTGCTTCGGTGGTGGCGCGCTAAGATCACCGCCCCTCATTAATGCCTTAGGTGCCTACCCAGCATCCGCGAAATCCCCCTTGTTCGTTCCCCTTCTCTCCACTTGCACTTCCGGTCTAGTTCCGCGTTGTGCTGTCGTGCCTCATAACCTCACTTGGGTTGCTTGCCTTGCTTGGCTGCTGCTCTTGCCGGGGATTGGCCTGGCCCAAGAAGCCCTGCCCGCCTTGCCTTCGTTCGCGCCTGTGCGGATCTTGGCCGAGGATGCGCCGACGGTGGATGGGGTTTTGGATGAGGAGGTCTGGGCACGGGCTGCGAAGCTTGGGCCGTTGACCCAAGTGGAGCCGGTGGAGGGTGCTCGGCCGAGCCAGAGGACCGAGGTGCTGGTGTGCTTTGATGAGGACGCCCTCTATTTTGGCTTCCGCTGCTTCGACGATGACCTCGGGACCTTGCGGGCGACCCAGAGGCGGCGGGATTCGAACTTGGATCCGGATGACTCGATTGAGATTGTGATCGATCCGTTCTTGGATCGGCGCAATGGTTTTTGGTTCCAGATCTCTCCGGGTGGGGCCCGTGGCGATGCGTTGATCGTGAAGAATGGCTCTCAGTTCAACAAGCGTTGGGATGGCATTTGGTCGGGCAAGAGTTCGATCGGACCGGACGGCTGGTTTGCCGAGCTGCGAATCCCCTTTGCGACCCTGAACTTCACGGCGGATCAGACGACCTGGGGCTTCAACATGCGGCGCTTCATTCGTCGCTTTGACGAGGAGGCGCGCTGGGCGACACCGGTCGTGGACTCGCGCTTTTTCTACATCTCCGACGCCGGCAACATGACCGGCATGCAGGGACTGTCCCAGGGCCTGGCCATTGACTTCGCACCGTTCCTTGTGGGGGACTGGGGAGTGGAGACCGAGAGTGGTGGGGGAGATGGAGACGGTGTGACCGACCTAGAGGCGGGTTTTGATCTGTTCTACTCGCCCACGCCCGAGACAAAGTTATCGGTTTCCTACAACACCGACTTTGCCGAGACGGAAGTCGACTCGACCCAGGTCAACCTGACGCGCTTCAGTCTGTTCTTTCCGGAGAAGCGCGACTTCTTCCTGGAGGACTCGGGGGCGTTCTTCTTTGGTCCATCCCAAGGCGGGGGCAGGGTCTTGCCCTTCTTCAGCCGCCGTATCGGACTCTCCGGTGGGGAAGAGGTGCCGATCATCGGCGCGGTGAAGTACACGGGTCAGACGGAATCCGGGACCTTCGGTGTGTTGAATGCCTCCATGGATTCCGTGACGACCGACGATGGCCCCATTTCCGAACAGAACCTCTTCGCCGCACGTTATAGCCACAACTTGGGTGATGAATCTGATGCGGGTATCCTGGTCACGAGCGGTGATCCCGACGGCCTTGATCGCGACGCCACGACTATCGGCCTAGACTGGAACTGGCGCACGCGTACCTTCAACGGCAACGAATCCTTGCGCATGTCCGCCTATGCAATCGGTGCTTCGAATGATCCGGATTCGAACGTGGACGGCCTTCCCATGGCCGTACACGGCTCGGTCAACTACCCCGGGGATGAGCTTCGCCTCGAGGCGGCGGTGACCTATGTCGACGACAACTTCGACCCGGCCATGGGGTTTGTTTCACGCACCGGCATCAAGAAGTACGACGCCGAGTTCGAGCTGCGCCCACGCCTCGATGGTCACGAATGGATCAAGCAGCTCGGCTTCTCCGTCGAGCCGACGCTCTATACCGACACCGCGAACAACATGCAGAGCCTTGGGGTGGACTTCAAGCTGATCGAGGCGCGACTCCACTCGGGGGACCGCATCTCCTTGGAGTTGCAGCAGGATGTGGAGATCCTCGAGGAGGGCTTTGACATCGTGGATCTGATCGATGTGCTGCCGGGACGCTATGAGACAACTCGCCTGGGCGCGCGGCTGCGGCTTGCTCCCCGACGTGAAGTCAGTGGCCGGATGAGTGTCTTTAGTGGTGAGTTCTGGGACGGTACGCGCGCTGATTACAAGACGTCCATTGACTGGCGGCCCGGCCCTTGGGGGTCCTTTAAGGTGGGGTACGAGCGCAATGAGCTCGACCTGGATGACGGGTCCGTGGACATCGACATTGCGAGCCTGCGCAGCGACCTGAACTTCACCCCGGATGTGTCGTGGTCGAATACCTTGCAGTGGGATAGCGTCTCGGATGCCGCGAGTTGGAACAGCCGGCTCTGGATGATCCTTGGGCCGGGGCGTGACCTGTTCTTCGTGGTCAACTCGGGCTGGAATGTGGAGGGCTCGGACTTGATTCCCGTCAGTACTTCGGCCGCGCTGAAGGTGGGGTACACCTTCCGCTTCTAGCAACGGCCTACTCGGCATCCCCCTTTCAACCCTGACGGGGGGGCGGGGCCGAAGTTTTCTCAGCGACCAGCAGGCCGCCTTCGAGGTTTCACCGCCACCATGCCCGCAGGATCAAGGCTGGCAGCATCCCCGGGCGGACCTTTGGAGGTCGGGCCGCTGGGCCCAGGTGTTGCCGCTGTCAAAGTGGCAGCGTGCCTTTGGGCCCCGTGGTGGGCCTGTCGATATGGCAGCAGTGATGCGGGGAGCTGTTTGCTAAGTCCATCCTGAGCAGTGATTTAGGTCTTTGGCACGGGGTTTGATTAGTAAGGCTCGACTCTCGGCACTTCCGGGGGCAATCGTCCACGAAATAACGTGAGGACACTATGAGCAAAACACAAAAAATCATCGGCATCGACCTGGGTACCACCAACTCCGTCGTAGCTGTTATGGAGGGCGGAGAGCCCCAGGTGATCGCCAACCTCGAAGGCGCCCGCACCACCCCGTCCGTGATCGCCTTTACTGGTGATGACAACCGCCTCGTTGGTGCGCCCGCGCGCCGCCAGGCCGTGACAAACCCGACCAGGACGATCTTCTCGATCAAGCGCTTCATGGGGCGCCGCCACAATGAGGTGGCCTCGGAAGAGAAGCTCGTACCGTACAAGCTTAACGGTGGCCCCGACGAGCTCGTCAAGGTCGAGGTCGACGGCAAGTCCTACACCCCGCCCGAGCTCAGCGCCATCGTGCTCAGCGCTTTGAAGGAAGCCGCGGAGAACTACCTCGGCGAGACCGTGGAGAAGGCCGTGATTACGGTTCCCGCGTACTTCAACGACGCCCAGCGCCAGGCCACCAAGGACGCCGGCACCATCGCCGGCCTCGAGGTCGTGCGTATCATCAACGAGCCCACGGCGGCAACGCTCGCCTATGGCCTCGAGAAGAAAGAGAGCGGACGCATCGCGGTCTACGACCTCGGCGGCGGAACCTTTGACGTGTCGATCCTAGAGATCGGCGACGGCATCTTCGAAGTGCTCGCCACCAGCGGCGACACGCACCTCGGTGGTGATGACTTCGACGAGGTCCTGATCAACTGGGTCGCGGACGAGTTCAAGAAGGACAACGGCGTGGACATCCGCTCGGATGCCATGGCACTGCAGCGCTTGAAGGAAGCCTGCGAGAAGGCCAAGTGTGAGCTGTCGAGCGCGAACTCGACCGACATCAACCTGCCCTTCATCACGGCCGACGCATCGGGCCCGAAGCACTTGATCCAGACCCTGACTCGGGCCAAGTTCGAGCAGCTTGTTGGTGATCTCGTCGAGCGCACGGCAGGCCCTTGCCTCGCCGCACTCAAGGACGCCGACCTAGACCCGTCCGAGATCGACGATGTGATTCTTGTCGGTGGCTCGACGCGCATTCCCTCGGTTCAAGAGATCGTCAAGAAGATCTTCAAGCGCGAGCCCAACCGTGGTGTGAACCCGGACGAGGTCGTAGCCCTCGGCGCCGCGATCCAAGGCGGCGTGCTCGCCGGCGAGGTCGACGACGTTGTGTTGCTCGACGTGACGCCCCTTAGCGTTGGCATCGAGACCCTCGGCGGCGTGATGACCAAGCTCATCGAGCGCAACTCGACGATCCCGACCTCCAAGAGCCAGGTCTTCTCGACGGCTGCGGATAGCCAACCCTCGGTTGAAATCCACATCCTCCAAGGCGAGCGCGAGTTTGCCAAGGACAACCGCTCCCTCGACAAGTTCCACCTGTCGGACATCCCGCCCGCGCCCCGCGGCACACCTCAGATCGAGGTGAGCTTCGACATTGATGCCAACGGCATCATGCACGTGAAGGCTGTCGACAAGGCAACCGGCAAGGAGCACCAGGTGCGCATCGAAGCCGGCGGCGGTCTGACTGACGCCGACATCGAACGCATGCGCTCGGAAGCCGAAGCGAACGCCGAGGGCGACAAAGCCAAGCGCGCGTTTGTGGACAAGAAGAACGAGGCCGACGCCATGGTCTACGAGACCGAGAAGCAGCTGAAGGAGCACGGCGACAAGCTCGACGATGCCGATAAGGCCGCGATCGAAGGCGCCGCGGAGGCTGTCAAGGCAGCCGCCCTGATGGACGACCAAGCAGCCCTCGAGGCAGCCATGGAAGACTTCCAACAGAAGGCTCAGAAGCTTGGTGAGGTGGTTCACGCCGCTGGCCACGCAGACGCTGGCGAAGGTGCAGCACCCGATATGGGGGCTGAGGCCTCCGGCGGGGACTCCACTGAGGAAGAGCCGGTGGACGCTGACTTCGAAGTTAAGTCCTAGGGTAGTCCCCGGCGAGCTTGCTCGACCGCTGGAGCCAATCTACTGAAAGCCCAACTCGCGTTCGCGGGTTGGGCTTTTTTTTGGCGCTGCGCTTGGCTTTGTTGGGGGTGCGCTTTGCGCGGCATGGTGAGGCTGCGCTTGGCATTGTTGGGGCGCTGCGCGCGGGTGGGGACGCGTGGGGCGAGCGGCGCCTCTTCCGCCAGGGGGACTCCGGAACCCGGACGGCCGGAAGAGACAGGGATTTTTTGAGCGATGTGGGGGCCGTCCCTAAGGGATTCCTCCGCCCCCCTGGCGAAAGAGACGCCTTCAGGAGATCGCCACGGTCTTGGGGAGAGAAAAGACGAAGTCATCAACCAAGATAGCCAAGGCCCTAAACCAAGGTCCCTAACCCAAGGTCCCTGGCAGACCGTCCCAA
>JBLHWM010000244.1:0-5715 GCA_047629095.1 Planctomycetota bacterium
CACTTGGCCGGGGAAGGCCCGCGCGATCTCGCTCTCGAAGAGCTCGAACTCGTTGGAGAAGCGCAGACGCTCGGTGGGGAACGCGATCTCGCTGTAGTTCTGCTCGCCGAGCTTCAGATCGCTATGGCGAATGCGCAGTTGGCGCAGCAGCTTAGTCAGCGGCACGCCACGACGCCCTTTCGGCGCGAAGTTCGTGAGTGCGTGCAGGCCCACATCGAAGATGCGACCGCGGCGCTTGTAGAACGAGTTCAGGCCGCCCCAGAGGTAGTGCCTCTCCAGGATCAAGACGCGCTTGTCGTATTGGGCCAGACGGATCCCTGCCGCAAGCCCGCTCATGCCGGCACCGATTAAGATCGCGTCGTATTTTTCACTCATGGGCGCGCCGGTGAGCGAGGTAGCTAGGCGCCGACTTTGAGCTCGACGTTCTCTAGCATCGGGCCGAGGTAGTCCGCACAGGAGGTCAGCGATGCGAGCTCCTTGTAGTCCTCTTCCGGGACCTGCACGCCGTAGCGCTTGCGCAGCTCCATCACGATGTCGAGAAAGTCCATGGAGTCGAGCTCGATCTGATCGCGCAAACGCTCGTCGACATTGAGGCTGTCGAGCTCCTCGTCGGGAGCGATGGTCTCAATGATGTCTTTGATGGCCAGGATGATTTCGTCGCGGGTCATAGTTCGTAGGGGTAGTGCTCCGGGGGAGTGGAGCTGTTAGATGCGGCCGATGATGACGGCCGAGTTGATTCCGAGCATCCCGAACGAGAGGTTCAGGATGGTGTCCATGCGCGCGACTTCGCGCGGCTCGTTGAGCACCAGACCGGCGTGGGCACAGCCCGGGTCAAGGTCCTCGACATTGATCGATGGGTGCACGATGCGGTCGTTGAACGCAGGCAGATTGCCCGCGAGTTCAAGTGCGCCGGCGGCACCCATGGTGTGGCCGATGAAGCTCTTCGTGTTGTTTACGAACACCTTGGACTCGCCATCGTGGCTGTCTCCGAAGACCCGGCGCAAGGCGTCGGACTCCTGGAGGTCGCCGGCGGTGGTGGAGGTCGCGTGGGTGTTGACAAGGTCAATGTCACCGATGCCCAGGCTGGCCTTCTTGAGCGCGGCGCTCATGCACTCGGCCTGGCGCTCGGCGTTGGGCAGCACGAAGTCCGAAGCATCCGAGTTCACGTGGTAGCCAAGTACCTCGCCGTAGATCCGGGCGCCGCGGGCCTTGGCGTCATCGAGACGCTCGAGGGTGTACAAGCAGCCTCCTTCCGAGACCACGATACCGTTGCGGTTAAGGTCAAAGGGACGCGAGACCCGCGCCGGATCCGCATGGGCGCCAAGGGCACCCTGGGAGGCGAAGCTGGCGAAGATGCCGAAGGTGTGGATCGCCTCGGAGACGCCGCCGGCCAGGGCCAGGTCGACCTCGCCGAGCTGCAGCATCTGCATGCCTTGGATCAAGCCCAGGTTGCCAGCAGCGCAGGCGCCGCCGAGGCAATAGGCCGGGCCCGTGAGCCCAAGGTTCAGAGTCACTTCGCCGGCCGGGTTGTTGGCCACGGTGCGCGGGTTGTGGTGGTGGGACCAGAAGGACAGGTCGTAGTCGAAGCCGGCCACGTTATGGACCTCGTTCTCGGTCTCGACGTTGCCGTGCTCGGTGATGCCAATGTAGGTGCCGACCCGAGACTTGTCCCGGCCGCCGACCATGCCCGCCGCCTTGTCCAACTCCAATCCGGCGTCGGCCAGGGCCTCGTGGGCGCAGTAGACCGAAATCGATCCGGCGCGGGTGCCGCGGCGCGCTTCCTTGCGCTTCTGGTGGCGCGTGACTTCGAAGTCACAGATGCCCGCCACGGTGTCGCCCACATGGCGGATGTTGTAGGGCTTCACGCCCGAGACGCCCGCCAAGAGGTTCCCACGGAACTCTTGCAGGTTGTTGCCGTTCGGGCTTGTGAGTCCAACGCCGGTAATTACGACGCGCGGTAAGTTAGCCATGGTTCTGTTCCTTGGTTGCGTCGCTCGCAGCTTGCTCGGACACTTCCTTCATCGCGTTCGACCCAAGGGCGACCTCGATGTATTCCTCAATCGCAGCGGGAAGATCCGGTGCGTGTTCTGCATTTGCGTTCTTCCTGCCGCGGCCCAAACTGGGCAGGCTGGTCGAGAGCAACAGGGCCTTGGTCAACGCCTTCGATAAGAGGCTCTGGCTGTCCCCAAGTGCACGCTCGACCGAGCCCATCACCAGCTGCATGACGGCCTCGGCAATCTCGCAGGAGCCGATGATCGAACGCAGGGTCAGCACGCGCGGATCCGCAGCGCCGTGCTTCTTCTTGATGTAGGCGAGCGTCTGTCCGGCCGCGCGCTTGAAGTGCGCCATGGCTACCTGCTCCCGGCGCCGCAAGATCGTCGCGACGATGGAGAGGGTGTTGCCAACTACCGAGTGTAGGTGGCAGCGCCGCGCCGGATCGAAGGTCGACTGCAGCGCGCCCCACTCGGTCAGCTCGTTGATCGTGGTGCTCGTCGCACCCGTGGAGATCTGGATCGCCGCCGAGATCTCCTTCGAGGAGAGGGGCTTACCCGCCAAGACCAAAAGTCCCCAAACGCGGCCGTGGACGCGCTTGAAGCCGAAGGTCTTGAAGAAGGTCTCGAAGGCGGGCAGCTGCTCAAGCAGCTCCGGATCGAGGCCGCCGTACTCAGCCAGCTCCAAGTCTTCAGGCACGCCAGACTGACCACCCGGGGTCAGGGCGGAATCGGCCTGCTGGGCTTCGCTGGGGTTGTGGTTGGGAGCGGAGGGCATTTGGGGACGGGCTGGCTTTGATGCGGGCTGGGCCCTGTCGGCCTAGCCGAAGGGGAGCAACTCGCGGATTTCAGAGTTTCCTGAAATCCGAATGCCAAGGGCGAGATTATCCCCTTCCCGGCCCTCGAGGTCTACCCCTCACCCCCAACGATTTGCTCAAAATGAACGTCGGGGCCAGACCATGGTGCTGGGCCCGGGCAAGGCGTGGCCGGATCGTCCGAGAAACCGGACGAATTCGCCCGATTAGTCCAGGTAGCCCATCTTGGCCAAGCGCTTGGCGGCTTCCTCGGTCAGGTTCGCCTGTTGAGGGGGGTAGAGGCGAACCTGCATGGCGGCGAGCTCTTCGGTTAGACCCTCGGTGAGGTCGGCCATCCAGGGCGTCGATCCAGTGATGGGGTTGGCCTCCTTGGGGTCGGCAACCAGGTCGTAGCCCACCAGGGTGCTCTCCATGACCAAGCCTTCGGAGTCGAGGCTGCCGATCAGCTTATAGCGGCCCTGGTGCACGGCGAATTCCGCCGGCAAGATGTCCGTGTTACTGGGGCACTCGAAGGAGACCAGGCGCCGGTCGAGATCCGCGTCTGCGTCGCTCTTGAGCAGACTCACCAGGGAGCGGCCTTCCCATAGAGACGGCACTCCGATGTCCGCGAGCTCGCAGATCGTCGGGCCAAGGTCGAGCAGGGTAACCGGGGCCTTGGAGCTGCGTGGCACGACGCCCGGCGCTCGGATGGCCATGGGAATGCGCAGGGTCTCGTCGAAGCAGTTGTTTGCGTGACCGGTAATCTGATGCTCGCCAAAGGCCTCGCCGTGATCGCTAGTAAAGATGGTGGGTACGTTGCCCAGACCAGCTTCGTCCAAAAGGGTCAAGAACGAGCCGAAGCCGGCACTCGTGTCATAGGAGCCCCCTTGGTAGAGGCGATGCAGCTTATCGATGTTTGGGTCAGCGATGACCTCGGGGCTCAGCTTGCCGTTGGCGTTGTCCGAAGAAAATGCCCCATCTCCATGGCGCTCAATCACCTCATCCATCAAGTTGGCGAAGTTCCAAACTTCGCGGTCGGGCTGCTCGCCAAAGAGCTCGGGTAGCTTGGCAAGGGCGGTGTCGGTGGCGATGTAATCGGAGTGGGCGCGGAAGGTCTGGACGAACAGGAATAGGGGGCGCCCGTCGTCCTCGCCTAGCACTTGGCGCACATGTTCTAGTGTGGTCTCAATGTCCAAAGGCGCGCCAACCAGGAAGGTCTCGAAGCCTTGGTCGAGCCCAAAGGCTGGAACCATGAAGCCGCCCTCGGTGACGGCGACCGTGCGGTAGCCAGCGCGGGAGAGCAGCTCCGGCAGGGTCACCAAGCGGTCGTCCAAGGTCAGCAGGTCAATCACCGCACCGTGGCGCATTGGGCTGAGTCCGGTCAACATGGACGACTGGCTCGGCAGGGTCCACGAGGAGGGTGACCAGGCCGAGGGGAAATAGACCGACTGATCTACAAAGGCGTTGATATGGGGTGCAATCGCGGGATTGCCGCCACTCTTCGCCAGGTTGTCCGCACGGAAGGTGTCCGCTAAAAAGAGCACAATGTCGCTCTTTTGGGCCGTCTCGGCAAGCAGGCTCGGCTGGGAGATCACTGGCTTGAGTAGGTGCACAAGGCCGAGGCTTTTCTTCGCACCCGCTGCGGGCAATGGCGCGCGCAGGGTTAGAGTTTGAGCGCCAGTTGCCGCCGGCAGAGGCAGGCGCCAAGAGTCGTGCGCTCCGAACTCGAAGTTCGTGGCAAGGTCCCGGTTCCAGATGACCTTGTCGTCCAGCAAGACCTCAAGCGCAACGGTTCCATTGGGCGTGCCACGGGCCGCAGTTGAGAACATCAGCTCGGCTCCGTCTTCGTAGCGAACCTCGGCCGTGTACTCGTCGCCCGAGATCAAATCGACCCCGTGGAAGGCATGGGCACCGAGGTCCACGCGCTGGTGGCCACCGGCATCGTTCGACTCCCGGATGGTCGGGAAATGCGCGACGAACTCGAACTGCTGGACGCCCTTGGCTTGAAAGGGCATCAGGTAGAGCACACCTGCGACGGTAGCGAAGCTGCCAGGCTTGAGCACCGAGGCGATGTCTAGGCCGTCATACCAGGCTACGAAGCTGAGCTCTTTGCCGTCTTGAAAGAGTCGGTTGGCCGAGACGGTCTCGCTATTCAGGGCGGGAAGTCGCGCACCTTCGATCTCGAGTTTGACGCGGTCCTGCTCCGACGCGCCGGATTGCCCGCGGCTGGTCAGCGGGATGTTCAATGCGAAGAGGCCCGCAATGCCAGAAGGCGCCATCTGGTCAGCGACGAAGGTCTGGCGGACCTCGGTCCAGGTATTGTCCGTCGCCCGCACAACCTTCCAGCTCGGCAAGCGGTCGGCACTGGCGGCTCGACCGAGCTCTAGCTTGGCCGCTAGGTGCCCCGTCGTCGTCTCGGGCGCGGCATCTTCACCACAGGAGGCCAAGGCCAGAGCGCTACCCAAAGTGAGCCACAACCCAAGGGATTGGGAGGGCGAGCTTGGCTTGGTGGAGCGGCGGGGGCGGATGCGCGGCGTAGGCATGAGTTAGCGGGTTTCGAGGGCAAGCATCGAGCAGTTGAGGCCGCTGCCGATGCCGAGTAAGGCAGTGGAGTGTCCAGGAGCAGCGAAGCCCGACTCGCGGGCTAGGGCGTAGGTGATGGGCAAGGATACCGAGCCGATGTTACCTAGGAACTCGACAGTGGGGTGATCTTTCACAGGAGCCAGACCGACGCCGTCCAAGAGCGCGCGGCGGTGGGCGGTCCCGACCTGGTGCGTGATGACGCGCTCGACCTTGTCCGCGTCCCAACCGGACTCCTGGCGGAAGGCTTCCCAGGTCTGCTTCGCCAGGGCGACGCCGGCCTTGAGTAGGGCTTCGGAGTCCGTGTTCATGAGCATGGCGCCGCCCTCGGTGTGATCGCCTTGGCAGAG
>JBLHWM010000245.1:0-5704 GCA_047629095.1 Planctomycetota bacterium
GTCGCCTCGAACAACATGTTCGAAACAGCCCCCGTCCCCTGCGCACCCACAATATGGCCATCGAGTCCAAGGGAGCGCTCGTGAGCAATCCAAACGCCAGACTGCAGGGCGATGTGATCCGGCTGCATCGCCTTCGGGTTGGGGAAGACCATCGGCGGCTGGCCAACGATGTCGTCAAAGCCCCAGCCATTGGAGCCGTCGGGTCCGGACTCGAACAGAGACACCTTCCCGTTGCGGCCGATGATGTAGGCGAAGTAGACCTGGCGGTTGAATCCGAAGGAAAGCTGTCTGGGAGTGATAGCCACTTCAAAGGGAGCGCTCAACTGGTTCGAGACCGTCTTGCGGACCTCAAGTGAGGTCGCGGAGATGATCGACACACTGTTGCCGGCTTCGTTGCAAACGAGGATGTCCTCGTTGTCCGGCTCCCACGCGATCCCAACGGGCCCGGCTCCGACCACCGTGGTCTTGACGGCTTCGTGGAGGGAGGGAGAAGTCGGGTCAATATCGATGAAAGTCACCGTTCCTGCGGAGCGGTTGGTCACGGCCAAGTAGGTCAGATTGGGCGACATGGCCAGGGACGTAGGATCCGGAACCGGGATGCGATCGATCACGTGGAAGCGGTTGCTATTCAGAACCACCACCTCGCGGCGGATACGGTCGACCACATAGAGGTAGTGTCCGATCTGCTGGCGAATCTGATACGGCAAGCAAGACGAGATCTGGGTTTGGGGAGCCGAGGGGCCCACAAAAAACGAGGTCTTCTCCTTAGCCAAGGTGCCTTGGGGCGGAAGACCGAGGGTTGGATTGCCCTGGGGGAACGCGCCGGGAACTAGAAGGCTGACGATGCCGGTCGGATTTGTGGGCAGGCCAATCGTGTCGATCGAAGTCGGCTCTTGCCCGCCGATGTAGGGCGAGATGCACAGGGGCGGAAAGGAGAGCGGCGGAGGGTTGGGGTGGGGCGCCCAGGAGACCAGGTTTCCGGATCCCGCTGGGGCGGTCCCGAACTGAGCCGTGGAAGCTGGGCCAATCGTGTTGGGCCCCGTTAGGACTGGGTTGGGTAGCTTGATGCCCGTGGTCGCGCAGATGTTTCCGCCTCCCGCCTGGCATCCATAGGGTGGCGGCCCGTTGTTGTAGGTGCTGTCCAGTGCGTGCCCAAGCATGAAGTCCCCCACCGACTCGAACAGCGGAGAGCTCGCTAGTTGATCGCTCAGATTGCTATCCTTCGTCAAGCTGAACACCCCCGAGGATCCACCGTTGTAGGTGCAGTCGCCAGGGGCCAAGGGGGGGAATAGCGTCGTTCCAAGCAAGGCCACATTAGGATTCAAGGGATATCTAGAGTTCCCCTTGATCATCGGGTTGGCCGCATCGAAAGCCGGGTTTCCCGTACTCGCGCCGTTGCCGTTGAGGTCAATCACAGAGATGCTCGTATCCGCTCCTATGCGCGCAACATAGATGGAGTCGGGTGCCACGGGCGCATTGACCAAGCCCGGGCCCGACCCGGTCAAGTAGAAAGTATTGACACCGGATTGGTTGACGTTTGACTCCGCCGCCAAGTCGCCAACCTGTCCCGCATTGACGGTGACCGAGATGCGGTTGAAGGAGCCGCAACCCTCACCGTCCGCTCCCGCGCCAGGAAAGTTGAACGAGGGCAAGAGCTGCATCCGCGTCAGGTCAAAGGGCGTCAGGGGTTGAATGAAGAAGGGCACGTCAACGACCTGGGCCGAGGGGCCAAACTGCACCTGGATCGCGGCGCCGAGAGTCGGTGGCGACGACACCGGAAGCGGCGCGACCGAGTGCGGTTGGATCGGCTCGGTGAACTGCACGATGATGTTCTGCAAAGGGTCCACGCCCTGTTCGCCATTGCCCGGTGTGATCGACGGGATCGAGAAGGGAGGCGCCGATTGAGCGACCTCAGGGGAGGTCGTGTCCGGGCCCACGGTCGACGAGGCGAAGCCCGCATCCACAAGGGCCTTACCGGCTAGGCTCAACACTCCATTCGTGATGCGCATCGAGACCTGCGCGCCGGCTGGGAACGTCTCAAAAGTCGACAGGTCGTCGTCCTCGTCCACGATGAACACAAGCGTCTTTGCGCTCACTAATTTAGAGGCTCCACTGAGCGGCCCGGTGCCAGTTGTGCCGGGGAAGCCAAAGCCTGGTGTTTGAGCTCCCGCAAGTACGACGGGGCTCGGCTGACCACTTGCGTCGAGCTCGACCCAGGTCTGCCACTCGAGTTGGGGCGGCGACCCCGTGGGCTGGCCACCGTAGGTCGAGCCGTGGATCATCACGCGCCCGCGCACCGGCTTCGGCTGCTTCGTCACAGGGTCCGTGGCCAGCACGGTCACCGTGCCCGACAGGCTCGAGTTCGCCACAGCTCCGGGCGTGCTGGACAGGACCGAATCGATGTCGATGGCGCTGTTGAACTCAACATATAGGAAGTGGTTCCCCGCATCGCCATTGGGGAGCACGGGGGTTTCGGGCCACTGGATCGCAGGGAAGATCGGATTGGTGGCCGTCACATTGGCGGACAGGTCACCGAGGCTGCGCAGGGAGACGACCTCGCTGGTTGGATTGCCGTTGGAGTCTAGGCGAAGGGTCTGGTGCGGGAGGATGAGTCCAAAACCGTGGGAGACCTCCTGGATGCGCATGGTGGATGGTCCGGCGGATGGGGACGAGCTCGGTGAGCTCGCGCCCTGGCAACCGGTGGCAAGGCTCAGCGCAAGGGCGGCGAGTCCGAGTCCTGCGCCCAGATCGGAGCGCGGTCCTGGGACAGTTAGATTGGGATTGGAGGGAAGCATGGGAATCGGGTCGATCTCGTTGTGGAAGTCTTAGCTCGTTGTGCACCGCTTGGCTTGAGCAAGGCACATGCCAAGGTTCCCGATTTTTTCGCCCACTACACTCCGCTGTAACCGCACCTCATTCGTTCGAGACCGCACAGGTGCGAAGTGGCCTGCTCAACCTCGAATCGCCGCTTTCTTTTGAGGTTGTGCCCTTTCGCCCCCGGGGGCCGGGCCTTCCCGCAGAACGGACGCACTGGTCCAATCTCGCGGTTCTGGCCAGTCCGAGGCCCCCGCTCCAACCATCCGCTCACTCCCCCATCCTCCGGTCGCACGTGTTCCCTATCGCTCGTCCAACGATTTGCGCCCCAAGCCGTGCCCCGCTCCTGCAGCTTGACTATGCTGTGCCTATGTCAGAAGCCGATCCCAGCCCCCTCGTCAACGCGGACGCCTTCGCGGGCCTCGAGCCCAGCACCAGCCCCACCGCCAGCGGGGCCGAGGTTGAGTTCGAGCGAGGCCTGCGGCCCACGTCCCTCGCCGAGTTCATCGGCCAAGAGCGCACCACGGACAACCTCAACGTCGCCCTGACCGCCGCCAAGAAGCGCGGCGAGGCGCCGGACCACATCCTGCTCGCGGGCCCCCCCGGCCTCGGCAAGACGAGCCTCGCCCGCATCCTCGCCACCGAGCTCGGCACCACCATGCACTCCACCACCGGCCCGGCACTGGACCGCGCCCGGGACCTGGTGGGAATCCTCACCCAGCTGCGCAAGGGCGACGTGCTCTTCATCGATGAGATCCACCGCGTGCCACCCGCGGTTGAGGAGTACCTGTACACGGCGATGGAGGACTTCAGCGTCGACTTCACTTTGGACACCGGTCCCAACGCGCGCATCTTGCCCCTGACCCTCGAGCACTTCACCCTGGTCGGCGCGACGACCAGAGACGGGCTCTTGACCGCGCCCCTGCGCGGCCGCTTCGGGATTGTCGAGCGCTTGACGCCCTACCCCGACAAGCACCTCCAGCAGATTGTGATTCGCGCCGCGGACATCTTGGACATGGGCATCTCCACCGAAGCTGCTGCGCTGATCGCGAGACGCAGTCGCGGCACACCCCGGGTGGCCAACCGCTTCCTCAAGCGCGTGCGCGACCTCGCCCAGGTCCAGGGCATGGAGTTCATCGATGCGGACGTCACGAATGAGACCTTGGCCCGTCTTGGAGTTGATGCCAACGGCCTCGAAGACCTCGACCGGCGCATCCTCGCAGCCTTGGCCCGGGCCACCTCGGGTACGCTTGGGCTGAAGACCATCGCCGCCGCCGTTGGAGAAGCCGAAGACACCATTGAAGAGGTCTACGAGCCGCACCTCCTGCGCCTCGGTTTCATCGAGAAGTCCCCCCGCGGTCGCATCGTCACCGAAGCCGGTATCGCGGCCATCGGCTTCCCGAGCGAGTAGCTCAAACCTAGCCGATTCCATGTCTGCATCCCAAGCCGGCTTCCATTTCGAAGTCGAAGCAACCTGCAAGAAGAGTGGCGCCCGCGCGGGCCTGCTCACGACTCCCAACGGAGTCGCACAGACGCCGCTCTTCATGCCTGTGGGAACCCGCGGCACCGTGAAGGGCATGACCCCGGCCCAGGTCAAAGACGCTGGCTCGACGGTCATCCTGGCGAACACCTATCACCTGCACCTGCGCCCGGGCGAGGCCACGGTCAAGCAGCTCGGTGGCCTGCACAAGTTCATGAACTGGGACGGGCCGATCCTTACGGACTCCGGCGGCTACCAGGTCTTCAGCATGAGCGACCTGCGCGAGCTCAATGAAGAAGGCGTCAAGCTCAAGTCCATCATCGACGGCGACATCATTCACCTCACGCCGGAGAACGTGATGCAGATCGAGGTGGACCTGGGCGCCGACATCATCATGGCCTTCGACCACTGCCCGTCGGATCCCCTGGACCGCGATGGCGTCGAAGCCGCAACGATGCGCACCGGCCGCTGGCTCGAGCGCTGCGTGGCGAAGTACGAAGAGCTCGGCGGTATCGCCTCGGGCCACGCGCTCTTTGGCATCGCCCAAGGTGGCGCCTTCGAGGATCTGCGCCAGACCTCCATCGACCACATCACCAGCCACGACCTCTTTGGCTACGCCATCGGCGGCGTCAGCGTTGGCGAGCACAAGACCGCGCTGGTCCAGGCGATCGACTTCGCCGCCAAGCGCCTGCCCCCGGAGAAGCCGCGCTACCTCATGGGTGTCGGCACGCCGGAGGATTTCTTCGAGGCCATCCTGCGCGGCGTCGACATGTTCGACTGCGTGACGCCCACCCGCCACGGCCGCATGCACCAGGCCTTCACCAGTCAAGGTCGCATGAACCTGCGCAACCAGCGCTGGCAGCATGACACCGCACCCATGGATCCGGACTGCAGCTGCGAAGCTTGCCGAGGATTCTCGCGCGGCTACATCCGCCACCTCAGCAAGGTTGGCGAGCTCCTGGGCGGGATCCTGATCTCGATCCACAATGTGCACTTCTTCCACAGCCTGATGTCCGAGATGCGCCAGGCGATCATCGAGAGTCGCTTGCCTGAGCTGCAAGAGCGCTATCTCGAAGTCATGACGCGGCGCATTTAGGCCGCGCTCCGGTTAGGAACTCGCCAAATCCAGAATAGCAACCGCTTGGGTACTCTATTCGGACCAGACGGCCAGCTCGTTGCCCGCTGGATCCGCAAAGTGGAAGCGCCTTCCGCCCGGAAACTCGAAGGTCTCCGTGGTGATCTTGCCACCAGCGGCCCGCACTTTCGCTTCGGTTGCAGCCAGATCCTCGGCATGCAGCACCACAAGTGCACCCTCGCCAGGAGCTGCCGGCTTGCGTGCCTGGGTTAGGCCGCCATTGAGGCGCTGCTCCTTGAACGAGGTGTATTCGGGGCCATAGTCCACGAACTCCC
>JBLHWM010000246.1:0-5680 GCA_047629095.1 Planctomycetota bacterium
CCGAAGGCCCCGGCGACGACGCGACCACGCGCTACTTCGTCGTCTGCACCCGCGGCCACCAAGACGACGAGCTGATCCTCGCCGAGCTGCACAAGTGCCTAGCCGGCCGCGCGCCCAAGTACCTCGGCATGGTCGGCAGCCGAGCGAAGCGCGCCACCCTTTGGAAGACCCTTGGCGAAGCTGGCGTCGCTTCCGAGTTCCTCGACGGGGTACAAAGCCCCATGGGCCTAAGCATCGGCGCCCGCACCCACGAAGAGATCGCCGTCAGCGTAGTCGCCGAGCTCATCCAAGTCCGCCGCGGCGCCTGAACGGCTCCTGCGACCAGCTCGCAACTCGGAAATCTGCTGGAGAGCGACCTGCTCACTCGCTCTAGTAGCCTGCTCTTGCGGCTTGGGACCCGGGTATTGCAAATCCATGGTGAGATCGGGGACTGGCCGGCTGCCTTTGCCTAAATCGCCCCGGACTTCCCGTTGGACTCCCTAACCGGGCAGCCCCTTCCCGTGTACCCCAATCCGAGCGACCTGCTCTTGAGCAGCCCCGATTGGGCCCCTAGGCAGGTACCAGCACTGACCTGGTACTTGCAGAAGCCCTAGTGGCCCACCCCGAAAACAAGCGATTCGGCACCCTCGGGTTTGATCCTGCAGGGTAGATCGGGACCGAGCCATGCTCAGCGGTCAGGCAGGCCGCTTCCGCTGTCTCGCCCCAAGCCTGCCCCTTTTGCTCAATGTGGCCAAGTTTGAGTGTGGGCCTCCACAAAAGGGCGGCTAGCTGCCCAAGGTCTCCTGGCCGATGCGCCCAGCACCTTGACGCAGGAAGCACCTCCTTATATGCTCACAGGCCCAAAATCGCGCCTGGGAGCTTCTAGGCGCGTAACTCGAGCCACCCTGCTGGGTAGCCCTTGGGCTGTCCTCCCTGAACTCCGAATATCGATTTCATGCGTACTCTTGCACTGCTTTGTGGCCTGGCCCTGGCCGCCGCTCCCTCTTTCGCCGACACGATCCATACCGCGGATGGCAAGACCATCACCGACTGCACGATCGTGACCGAAGGCATCGACAAGGTGACCTACAAGTCGGGGCGTAACGAGCGCGAGATCGACGCCCAGGACGTGATCTCGATTGAGTACAGCAAGAAGCCGCGCGCTCTGAGCGAAGCGGACGGCCCGCTGATGGATGGCGACTTGGAGACGGCGTCGATCATCTTGAATGACTACGTCGGCGCGATCGTTTCGGGCGCGAGCGACGAGCGTAAGTACAAGTGGGCTCCGGCCCACGCCGCGTGGCGCGTCGTCGAGCTGCGCCAGGCCATGGGGGACCTCGAGGGCGTGGCCACGGCCGCGAGCCGCATCATTGCGAACTTCAGCGACACCCGCTACCTGCCGGGCGCCTACCTCGCCAAGGCCGACGCCTTCTATTGGAATGACAATGCCAAGGGAGCCCAGGATACGCTGAAGGCTTTCGACAGCGCGATCACCTCGGCCGGCCTGCCCGAGCGCTGGCGCATGGAGTGCGACCTCGCTCTTGTCCTGACCAACGACCAGCTCGGCGCGACGACCCGCCGCCTCAACCTTGAGGAAATCGCGGATCGCGCGGGTTCGCGTTTCGCCACGGTTAAGAACCGCGCCCTTGTGGCGAAGGGCGAGAGCTACCTCCAGGAGATCCTCGGCTCGCCGAAGAAGGCCACCAAGAACGTGCCCGCCGCCCTCGCGGATTTCGAGGCCGTGCTCAAAGATCCCAAGGCCGATGACACAACCCTCGCAGGCGCTTATGTCGGCCTGGGCGACTGCATCTTCCACAGCGCCGCCAAGTCCAAGGACCGCGCCGAACTCAAACGCGCACTGCTTGCCTACCTGCGCGTGGCCGCCGTCTACCCCGAGCAGGGACGCTATGTCGCGAAGGCCCTCTTCTACGCCGGTCGTAGCTTCGACCTAATGGGCGACGAGGAGAGCATGGAGCGCGCCAAGATTATGTACAACCAGGTCGGCGTGAAGTACCCGGGCTCGAACTGGGCCAAGGAAGCGCGCAACTTCTTGAGGTAGCTCAAATCTCCGAGTCCTCACCTGGCGTTGCCGGGAGGGGCCAAAACCGCCAAGCTCCCCGTGGGCGAGGCAAGTAGCAAGCGGCTGCTCCCAGATGCTGGGGGCGGCCGCTTGTCGTTTGTATAGGGCCTTAGCGAGGGCTCCCGGCCCAGGCGCTCGTGCTGGTGCGACTCGTTGATCAGCTGGGGGGGCCGGACCGTGAATCCCGGTTTTCCAGAGCCTGGGCTCGCCCGCCGGAGAATCCCGGAATCCGCTATGGACTGAATCTGGGCCGGACTGTCCACAAAGGCTTCCGCAAGCCATCGTTGTTGCAATTCCGCGTCTGCTAGGGGTGAGCGCAGCCGACCGTCGGCCCGCCCAGTCCGCCCCCGCCCCAACTCCGCTAACGCGGTTCCCGGGAGATCAGACTTGTCCAAAAACTACCCCCATGTACTCCACTCGTCGTCCTGGAAAGACCTCGATGGAGAGATCCCGGTGCTCCGGCGCTTCCTAAGTACACGCTGCCGGGACGACTTCGAATCCGACGACGTGATTCAGGAGACCCTGCTGCGGGCGGCGCGCTACCGGCGCCACCTGCACAACCCGGAGAAGATGCGCGCCTGGATCCTGAGCATCGCTCGCAACGTGCTGTCGGATCGCTATCGCCGGGAGCGGCGCTTGGGTCGCTCGCTCGTGACGGACGATGCTCTAGCGGACGAAGTAGCGTGTCCTAGCTCGGTGCCGGAGGTGCAGACGATCACCGTGGACGGTGTGTCTTCGACTACGGAGGAGGTGCTCAGCCTGCTCGACGGAGCGCTGGAGAAGCTCAAGCGGCGCGATCGCGATGTGGTGAGCAACTACTACGGCGGCGCCATGAGCTGCCGCGAGACGGCGGAGTCCTGCGATCTGCCGATCGATCTGGTGAAGGTGCGGCTCTTCCGGGCTCGCAACCGCCTGCGCAAGTACGTGCAGACCGGGCTAAGCCTGCGGAGCCCCGAAGAGCGGGCGGGGGTCTAGGGTCTTGGCGTGGGCTATGGGCGCGGTGGTGGCGCGGGTTGCCGTTGCGACCGGGGGCGGGGCGAGATCGAGGCTCTGGATCGCGCCGCTCTTCTTGGCGGCGTGCTCTCCCGGCGCGCCCATGGGCTGGGACGGCATCGCTCACCAAGCAAAGTTGAACCGGACCGGCCGGCTGGGCTCGAGGGCGGCAGCGAGTGATGCGCTCGAGCCGCTCCCGGTTCTGATGGCGGACACCGCGGACCGCGCCCTCGAGCGCGCCCGCGCGAAGAAGCAGGCGCTCCAGGGCGAGCGCGGCGAGTCGCTGACCAAGCTCCGCGCCGAGGCCGTGGCCGCCTATGTGCGGGTTCACGAGCGCTGGCCCAAGTCCGGAGCGACGGCCGCCGAGGCAGCCTTTCGGGCCGGGGAGCTGCTGCGCGCGGGGCAAGAACCGCAGCTCGCCATCGAGCAGTTCCTGATCGCCACCAAGCTAAATAATCCTGGCGAGTTCGCCGCCAGGTCCCTGTACGAGATCGGCCATGTCCAGCGCCGCGAGGGCAACATCGAGCCAGCCCTGGCCGCCTTCGAGCAGCTCGTCGCCAGCGGGCCCGTGGATGCGCACCTGCGCGACATGTCCTCGGTCTGGTACGCCAAGGTGCTGGCCGAGGCGGGCCAGCTACCGGACGCCGAGCGCGTCCTGCGTCGCCTCACCAAGACCGCGACGGAACCGACGGACCGCATCCGTGCCTACGACGAGCTGATCCTCATGGTGGTTGAGCGCGGTGAGCTCGAGGGTGCCGCCGGCTGGCTTGCAGAGTGCAAGCACAGCGTCCGCGAGTCCGCAGGGGAGCTCACGGCTAAGGGGCAGCGGGTAACCCGAGCCCTTGAGCGAATGCGTGGTCTCACCGCCCTCCAGGTGGCCATCAAGTCCCGCATGCAGGACCCGGCTTACGATCCCCTGCGCTAGGCTAGATTTACATGAGGCCTCGCATGGACAGCAAAACCCTGGTTCCTTTGCCGCTCGCCGTATCTCCGAGGCAGATGGGAATCTCCGGTTCCAGGGGGTCCCGGCCTAGGGCCACAGGCCTCTCCCCCGAGCGGTGCCGGGAGTCTTGACTCGGAGTCCGGCCGAATGCGACCGGCTCGACTTTGGCCCGTTCGATCCTGCCATGCCGGACAAGGCCGAGTCATGTTGAAAGATGGTTGAGTCTCCCTACGGTCCTTTTCCAATGAGCCGCTTGGGCGTAACCTAAGGGCTTCCCAAGTCCACTACGGCCCTTCGGCCTCCCGAAACCGCTCCTCAAATACCATGCGCGTCCTGTTCAGCTTCGTCAGCCTCGCCTCTCTTGTGGTCGTCTCTGCATGTTCTGGCACCAGCACGCCCACGGTGATTGGTGGATCCGGCATCGCACAGCTTGAGGTTCCCTCGGTGGTGCCCGGCCCCGCCCATGAGATTCTTGCGGCGGCCACCAGCATGGAGATCATCTCCTTGCATCCGTACGACCATGATCTCGAGGCCCAGGGGCTAACCGGCGCGCCCAAGTTCTTTAACTACGCCGAGCTCGGGCGAGCTACGTTGACGGACCCTGCGAAAATGCTGGCTGTCGTGGAGGCGGTCTATGGGGGAATCAACGCTAGCGATGGCACGGTCGCGGCCTGCTTCAGCCCGCGCCATGGGATCCACGCCGAGGTCGACGGCAAGCCAGTGGATTTTGTGATCTGCTACCACTGCCTCTCCATGCACATTCATGTGGAGGGAGAGCGCAACCCCGCCCGCACGACCGAGGCCCCGGGCGAGGTCTTGACGAAGATCTGGGAAGAGGCGGGCCTCACGATCCAGAAGGACGACTAGGGGCTCTCGGGGGAGCCCTCCGGGGAGTCCCGGGGACCTGGTGCCCGTAAGTGATTTTCAATTAGTCACTTACGGTTGAGTTGTCTGGAGAGGAACTTCACTGGACCCTCGCTTGCCGTTCGCTCATCGTGGGGCACAGCTTTGCCATTCCGCTCGCCTCGGACATGCGCCTCTACAACATTAATCCGCTTCTGGAGCGCGGGTTCGAATCGGACGACCTGATCTCGGAGACTGCGATCAATGGCGTCTACATTTGGGAGAGGCCTGGTGTCTCGATCGAATCCGTCGGTGGCCTTCTCAAAGTGCGCACGGACTACCGTAGCCATGACCTAACCGAGTCGTTGCTCAATCGAGCTTTGAACCTCGCCCCCGCTAAGCTGGGTGAATACCAAAGGCTCAGCAAGCCCAGTGCCGATTTAGGCCTGGGTGCTTGTTGTCTTTGAGGCGGGAACGCCGGAGTGTGAGCTGAACCTAAACCGCACCATGCAGGGTCACCTGCAGGAACGGGATGCCCCACTCTTGGTCAGTGCATGTGTCCACAAGGATGCGACTGATAGCTCGCTTGAGCTCGTTGTGGCGGCTGGCCTGGCTGCCGTCGAAGTCGGCGAGGATCGCGTAGTCGAGGGACGAGGCGGCGGCCTCGCAGAACTCGACACGAAGCTTAATCAGGGTACCTTCGGGGAGCATCTCCGAAAGGCGCTCGATCAACTGCTCGCGCATCTTGGCCGGGATCTCGGTGGTGGATATGGCTTGGTGCTGGTAGTCCACACCGAACTGTAGGTTGACTCGGAAGCCACCCGAGAGGTTCTCGACACCGG
>JBLHWM010000247.1:0-5664 GCA_047629095.1 Planctomycetota bacterium
GTGCTGCAGAGCCTGGGGTGTCCCTAGAAAACGGAGTCGCCGCTCTCGGTTGGTTGCCAGCCCCGTCGGCGCGATCTCCTCAGGGGAATCGAGAACGTATTTCGACGGAGTTTGTTCTTGGGCAAGGGGACTCGCAACTCGATAGCGAGCCCTAAGAGCAAGGACTGAGCTAGACCTCTAGCGGTCTCCGCCCGCGCCGACCAGGTGGCCGTGCCAGTCCCATTGGACCTGTTGGACCTGGGGGCAGGTGACGGAGGCGATGTGCTCGTCGCGTTGCATTTGGTGGACGAAGTGCTCCTGGCGTTCGTAGCGAACCCAGAGGCCGGGGCGCGAGTCCGTCATACTGGTGGAGCCGATGGTGCACTTGGAGAGGCCGCAGAGGCCCTCGCCGGTGAGCTTAAGCAGGGCTTCCTTGGCGGACCAGATGCGGGTGAACGCTTCGACTTCGCAGATGGCAAAGCGCTGGCGGACCATGGCGATCTCGCCTTCCGATGCGGCTTCGGCGATGACCTCGGCACTAGGAGTCCGCATGCGCTCGATGTCGATGCCCAGGGGCCAGGCAGCGGCGACGCCGGCCACGTATTCGGCGGTGTGGGTGATGGACCAATATTGACCATCCGTGGGCAATGGCGCACCGTGCTCGTCGCGGTCTAGGCTCTTGAAGGTAATGCCTTGGCGGGTTGCGGCTTCACCCAAGGCTTCGCGGGCCGAGGACTTTTGGTGGCGCACACGATCGCGCGAAGAGTTTGCTGGATCTTGTCCAGGCGTGGGCCGAATTACGGCGTGGAGAACGTTCATAGATTGGAAGTTAGCTGTTGCGCTCGGACCCCATCTCTTCGGTGGGCTCGGGCACTGCGAGGACTGCGATTTAGGTTGTATTTACGTTAGGAGTCGATACGAGTCGCTTTTGCGACCAAACCTGCATCGAAGTAGCCAGAGCCCATGCCCGCGTCAACAACGATTCCTTGGCCGTTGATCCCACTCGATGCGGGAGAGAGCAGGAAGGCAGCTGTTTCAGCGACTTCCGGGGTAGTCACGCCCCGGCCGCGGAAGGTCGCCTCTTCACCGTATAGATAGCTCTCTAAGTATCCGGGGATACCGGCGGATGCGGAAGTCTTTAGCAGTCCCGCGCGAACGGCGTTGAAGCGAACCTCGGAGAAGTCGCTGAAGCTCTTGGCTAGGAAGACGATGGCCGAGTCCAGCGCCGCTTTGATTGGCGCCATGTAGCCGTAGTTTTCGGACGCCATGGTGGTGGAGGAGATCGAGATTGTGACCACCGCCGCGTCCTTGGTGAAGCTTCCCTTTAGGGCGTTGGAAAGATTGATTAGGGAGAAGCAGGAGATGTCCAGAGCCTGTAAAAAGTGAGTCTTGGGGGTCTCGTGGAAAGGCTTCATTCCATCTTCGTAGTTCGCGAAGGCGATCGAGTGCACCATGCCGTGCAGGGGCTTGCCCTCCTCGGCCAGGTGCGCGCCGAGCGCGTCGACCTCGGCCTGCTCTTCGACATTGCAAATAAGGACCTCGCGACCGGCCAAGAGCTTTGCGGTCTGCTCTTGGTGCTCCTCGTCACGAACCGTGAACAGCAGCTCGGCGCCGCGTCCTTCGAGGACCTTGGCGATGTGCCAAGCGACGCTCTTGCGGTTGGCGACGCCGGTAATGAGGTAGCGGCGGCCCGCGAGGTCAGTTGCGTTAGTCATGGGATGGGGCTGGCTTGGGGGCGGCGGCCACGGCGAAGTCGCAGGACATCACCAGATCGCCGGCCGCGTTCTTGACCCGCGCTTTCATGAAGCGAGCAGGACCCAGGGAGTCGGTCAAAGTGAGCTCGGCGCACACGGTCTCGTCGGGCCCCGTCATGCGCTTGAAGCGGCCACCGCCGACCCGCGTGAGTACAGGGATCGTGCCCTCCAAGTCCGCATCTCCGCTAGCCGCGCGGCCGGCGAACCACAGGGCCGCGGACTGGAAGACGAACTCCATGAGCAGCACACCGGGAACGATGGGGTTGCCGGGGTAGTGTCCGCGGAAGAACTCCGCGTCGGCTCCGGGCGTCCACTCGGTCGTGATCGTCGTCTCGTCCTCGGCCAAGATTGCGTCGACGAACAGGAAGGGCGCGCGGTGAGGGATGCGCTCTTGGATCACGTCCAAGCCAAGTGGGTTAGCTTCCATAGTCTAGAGTCCTCCGGTGACCTCGAGGGTCGCGCCGTTGATGTACGAGGCTTCCTTCGCAGCCAGGCAGAGCACCGCGTAGGCGATCTCTTCCGGGCGGCCGAAGCGCTTCATGGGCACGCTCTTCTTGTGCGCCTTGACCGCGTCGGCTGGCAGGTCGTCGATGAGCTCGGTGGCCACGAAACCCGGGGACACACAGTTGACCGTGATGCCGCGCTTGGCGACCTCTTTGGACAGCGATCGCCCCATGGCAACCTGGCCCGCCTTCGACGCTGAGTAGTTCGCCTGGCCCTCGAAGCCGTATTGGCCCGCGGGCGAGGTTATGTTGATTACGCGGCCATAGCGCGAGCGCAGCATGTGCAGAACGCCGGACTTGGCCATCAAGAAGGTGCCCGTCAGGTTCGTGTCGAGCACCGCGTGCCAATCCTTCGTGGGCATCATCGCCATGACGTGGTCGCGGCGAATGCCGGAGTTGTTCACGAGGATCTGCACACTAGTCTCGGTGCTGTCGAGCCCGTCCCAGAAGTCCGTGACCTGGTCCTCTTGGGTCACGTCGAACTGGGCTAGGGTCAAGCGGTCGCCCGCCTCACCAAGCTCGGCCTTAAAAGCGTCTGCAGCTTCTGAGTTCGAGCGGAAGGTTGCGACGACACTGGCGCCTGCGGCGAGGAATGCCTCGGTGACAGCGCGGCCAATGCCGCGGGTGCCGCCGGTGACGACGGCGGTTTGGTCGGAGAAATCCATAGTTACGCCTGTTGGGTTTCGGCCCGTTGGAAGAGATATGCGTCGACCTTGTTGGCCTGAATAACGCCGTAGTTGGCCGCACCGAGCCAGCCGGACATGATGATGCCGACGCTGCCCGCGTGGAAGAGTCCCGGCAGCTCTTTGTGCAGGTTCATGGAGGGCTGCAGGCCCTCGAACTTCGTGCCGAAGGACGAGCCAGTCTGGTGTTGGGTGTAGAACTCGAAGCTGCGTGGGGTAGAGGCTTCGATGTAGTCGATCTTAGCGCTGATCCCCGGCACATAGGTCTCGAGGTGTGCGAGGGTCTCTTCGCAGAGCTTCTGCTTATTGGCCTCGTACTCTTCCTCGTCCATGTCCTTCCAATCGTCGAAGCGCGCGTTGGTGGAGGCGACGATGGTGTAGCGCTGCTCCTTCATTTCCGGGCGTCCCTTTGGGTAGTAGAAGGAAAAGGTCCGGCTCTCACCGTGCAACTCGGAGAGGCTATGGGACTGGAACTCCTTGCGCGTAGAGGTGAAGAGCAGATCCGTCACAAAGGGAATCGACTCGCCCGCGCGAATGCCCATGTAGACCTGGCAGGAGGAGTTGTTGAGGCGAACGGCCTCGACCTCTTTCACGAACTCCGGGCGGAAGTGGCTCGGGTCGACGAGCTTCAAGATCGTGGTCTTGAGGTTCGCGTTGGAGAGCACGGCGCCGGCGCGAATCGTCTTGGTGGTGCTGCCGCCGGTGGCGACGACGCCCGAGACGCGCCCATCGGCAACCTGGACTTCCTGGACTTGAATCCGCGTGCGGTAATCCACGCCGTTCTTGCGCAGCTCGGCACGCATCATGTCGAGCAGGCCATCGGTGCCACCGACGAAGGTGTAGACACCCTTGCTCATGAAGTTCGAGAACACGATGCCGTAGGTGATGGCGGGCTCGTCGAGGTTTGAGCCGTTGGCATAGGAGATCGGCTCCATCAGCAGGCGGTGAACGTCGTTGCGCCCGGGGAAGAACTGCTCGAAGAGCTCGCCTGTGGTCAAGTCCGAGTCGTCGAAGAAGTCCATCTTGCGCAGGTGCTTGAAGAAGCCCTCTACGGCCTCGCGCTCGAGGCCGAACTCGGTCACTAACTTATCGGTGAAGTCTTCCCGTGTGAAGCTCGTGTCGAAGCTGAACTGGGGGTTGTCGAAGGTGACCTTGTCGAGCTGCACGATCTTGTCGGCGATCTCTTGGCTCCAATACTTGCGGCAGGTCTTCTTCATGCCGATCGGGAAGCCGTGTAGGGACACATCAAAGATGTGGCCGCCGGGACGCTTGAACCAGGTGGCCAAGCCGCCGATCTTGAAGTGCTGCTCGAGCAGCAGGACGCTCTTGCCAGCGCGACCCAGAATGTTCGCCGCGGTGATTCCGGCGAGGCCCGAGCCGATGACGACGACGTCGTACTCGTCCTGCACGCCATCGAGAAAGTCCTTCTTCTGGGGGACCTTGCCGTGGCGGCTGCCCCAGGGGTTGCTCTTGGTCGTTAGCATTTTAGTCTTGCTAGCTCCTGTGCCTTTGGGCGTGGGAGAGTTCGATTCGGTGCTCATAAAATCGCGGGGTGGGGGAGGCTAAGCAGTGGGCTGCAGGCAGTGGCGGTTGGCCATGGAAATTCCCGACAGCATGGCGCCGACAACGCCAAGCAGGCCCTGGTCGGTACCCATGAGGAAGAGTCCGGGCAGCTCGGTCGCGCCGTCGAGGCGCTTCTTCGGCGCTCCGTAGACGGCGCCTTTCGGGTGGCCGCAGAAGCGCTTGATCGTGTTCGGTGTGAAGAGGTCGCGCTCGATCTCGAAGGGCCGTGGGTCCGGGGCGAAGCGGGCGGCGGAGTCCAGGAAGGCCTGGGCCGAGTGCTGCTTCTGGGTCTCGTATTCGGCGGCGTCCTTCGCGGCAAGGCCCTCCCAATGCCCGGCGCTGGCCAAGGCGGTGAAGCGCATCCAGCCATGAGTCAGGGGCTCGGCGGCCGCGTAGTTGTTGGGCGAGCAGATCACTCCGCTGCGCGTGTCGATGCCCAGGCCGCCGGGGGCGGGGCAGCTGTAATCGAAGCTGTCGCTGTCGTTAAAGAAGGTGATCGCCGCGCCGTAGTTGCCAAAGTCCATGGGCGTCTTGTCGGTCACAATCACGGTCTCGTTGAACGAGAGCTGCCCGCGGTCCTGGTCCGTGACCTTGGCGCCGAGTTCAGCACCGCACATCTCCATCGTCGGACCATAGCCGGCCGAGGACAGGACCTGGTCGGCCATGATCTCCTCGCCATTCTCGAGCCGGACACCCGCGGCACAGCGCAGGTCACCCGAGCCCTGCTGCAGAATCTCAGCAACGCCGCTCTTCATGCGCAGCTCGCCGCCCAGGGATTTGTAGCGCTTGACGAGCAGGTCGAGCAGGGGACGAATGCCGCCTTCGGGCCTGGCAAAACCCTCGTCGTAGAAGCTCTTGAACAGGATCGCGAACTGGTACCAGGCGATGTCGCCGGGGATCGCGCTGCCGTAATAGCACATGGGCAGCATCAGCATCTCGACCAGCAGTGGCTCGGTGATGAACTTCGCGAGCTCTCCCCGTGCCAGCAGGTCCGGGTCCGGCGGAGTGAACGAGTCGTAGGCAAAGATCGCTTCGGTCAGCTTGGCAAAGCCGTCCACTTGGCCGGGGAAGGCCCGCGCGATCTCGCTCTCGAAGAGCTCGAACTCGTTGGAGAAGCGCAGACGCTCGGTGGGGAACGCGATCTCGCTGTAGTTCTGCTCGCCGAGCTTCAGATCGCTATGG
>JBLHWM010000248.1:0-5654 GCA_047629095.1 Planctomycetota bacterium
TGGCGAGGATCCACTGGCAGAGGTATTCCCCTCCCGGTGCGACCGAGACCCCACCGCCTGAGTCTTGGAGATCCCCAAGACCGAAGCGCTCTAGGGGGGCCTCCTCCAGCACACCATCGCTCTGTATGCCTAGAGCGCCGAGCCGATTTGTCCCCGCTCCGTAGAGGAGCGTCTGGGGATCCAGGAAAGTGACCTGGAAGAGCGGGCTCCCCGAAGGCTGGCGGAAGTTCCCAAGCAAGGCGCCGCTTTCCGACGACCAGAGGTTGAGATGCCCATCTACAGAGACGGCCGCAACCGTAGCCCCGTCTGGAGAGTATTCGAGGTCTTCCAAGCGCGCTAGGTGGCGCAAATCATTGCTTCCGAACTCAGCGACGGCCCGGGCAGCTTGGACTGGCGGAGACGCGGCTTCGATCGAACTCAGTTGCAGAGAGGAGGTAAACAGAAGGGTGGCTATAAGCATGGGCAAAACATACCGCCTCCCGTGAAACGGTGGTGTGCCGATAGGGGCAGAAGGCTCTTTTCAAACAAAGATTTGCCGTCCAGATGTATCCGGCATGTAGCCGCGCCTGCTTTTGCTTGGTTTAGGGAACCACTAAAGCCCCGACCCCGTCATAAACGCAGCTTTTACTGAAGCTTTCAAGCCTTTGTGCCCCGTATGCATATAGCCTAATGCAGTCAGCAAAAGACGGGGAGTCTCTCCCGAGCCCCCTAATACACCCCCCTGCTTTCCCCAGGGTAGTCTCCTAACTCTCAACCACCAAACTAAGTCATGACACGAGTCAGCTTTGCCCTTGGCCTTGCCGCGGCCTGCGTTTTCGCAGCCCCCAGCTCTGCACAACTCAATCAACAGTGGGTCTCCTTCACCAAAGACAACTCCCGTCTTGCTGGTGGATCAGGCTCCGTATCGAACTCCAACACCGAAGTCGACCTGTGCTGGGGCGACCTAGACAACGACGGCGACGTTGACGTCATCGCGGTCCGTAAGGAACACTTCACCTCTACCGGGCGCCGCACCAACCAGCTTCTCATGAACGAGAACGGCGTGCTTGTCAACCGCGCTTCGACCTTGGCTAATGCCTCGGACGTACCCGGCGACAACGGCTTCCTGACACCCACCAACGACCGCGACGCGGTCCTCGCCGACTTTGACGGCGACGGTTGGCTTGACGTCATTACGGCAACAACCCTCAGCGATGGCCTCTCCAAGGAGATCGGCCACCCCCGCGTCTACATGAACCTGGGTAACGACGTCAGTGGAAACTGGCTCGGCATCAAGTACGAGGCATCTCGTATCCCCCAGATGGTTCACTACGGAACCGGAAACCCGGAAAACCCCCGCTTCTGCTCCGTTGCAGCAGGCGACGTCACTGGTAACGGTCTTCCCGACCTGTACTTCGGCGACTACGACTCCTCGGGTGCTGGTGGCTCTGGCCAACCGGCTAACAAGGACATGAACGACCGCCTGCTCATCAACGATGGCAACGGTTTCTTCACTGACGAGAGTCAGCTTCGTATGACCACCCAGATGCTGAAGTCCGCCTTCGGCAACTCGGTAATCATCGCTGACTTCAACGGAGACGGCGCGAACGACGTCCTCAAGGACACCTCCTTGAACGCTCCTCTGTTTGTTGCCATCAGCTACAACAACCCGAGCAACGAAGGCTTCTTCAACATCTTTGATGACTTCCACAACTTCGCTCCGTATCACACGAGCGAAGGTGATCTCAACAACGATGGCAAGCTTGACGTCATCATCACCGACGACGGCGCTGACCGCTTTCGCACCAACACCGGTAACGATGCCTTCGGTCGCGTCAACTGGTCTTCGGCCCAAACCTTCTCGTTCGCCTCAGGCAGCGATGATGGCTTCGGCAGCAACAACCTGATCGTCGACCTTGATGGCGACGGTTGGAACGACGCTCTGATCGCAGACGTCGATGTAGACATCGGTGGCTACGGCCGTCGTCTCCACATCTACCACAACCGCACCACCAGTGTGGGCGACATGACCCCTACTCTCCGCGAGGAGAAGCAGCAGAGCGGCAGCGGTGGCTGGCACGGTGTTGTTGGCATGAGCCGTAGCGATCTCGGTGGCACCCACGATGTGGCTGTCTTTGATATCGACAAGGACGGGGACATGGACATGTTCATCTCCCAGCTCCAGGGCACCTTCGTCTGGACGAACGACGAGTTCGACCCGATCCCCTGTGGCTACACCTCTTACGGTACGGGCGCTGCGGCGGCCAACAACCTTGTGATGACCGGCAACGGTAACCCCTCACTTGGCAACACCGCATCCTTGACCACCACGGGAATCCTTGGTTCGGTTGGCTTCAACATCCTGTCTCTGAACCAGGCTAACGCATCTCTTCTTGGTGGCATTATCCTTGTCAGCCCGGGCACTCAAATCATCCCGATGGCATTCCTGCCTGTGGTTGGTGGTTCGACGACTTGGACCCTTCCGATCCCTAACGACGCTGCTTTGATTGGCTTCAGCGCTTACGCTCAGTCGGCTTCGACTGACCCGAGCCAGCCCCAAGGCTTCGCACTGTCTAACGGTGTTGAGATTGTGGTCTGCCCGTAGTCGGGTATGAGTACCAAAGTCCCGGGGCGTAAGCTCCGGTGACTAAGAAGAGAGCCTGGCATCCCTTGGGATGCCAGGCTCTCTTCAATTGGTTAGTGCCGTCTTTTGTCGGGCCTTGTAACCCGCGCGAACTACGAGTCTTGGCTCGAGATGGGGTCGACTGTCTTGGCCAAGAAGAAGCGTCCCACGTCTGCCTGGAAGGTGGTTAGATCCTCGCGCTCCATGACGAAGTATCCCTCCATGGTGCCCCACTCTGTGCGCAGGTGACTGCCGCTCATGTAGGTATGAGTGTCGCCGTGCTCAAGGCGCGGCTGCTCCCCCACGACTCCGGGGCCCTCGACAACCTCTTTCCGGCCTTCGGCGTCCGTGATGACCCAGCGACGAGAGCGCAGGGTAGCCACCTCGGTACCGACGTTGCAGATCTCTACGCGGTAGGCGAACACGAACTGCTTGCGCTCTGGCAGAGACTGGTCGGGAAGGTACTGGGCGGCGACGCGAATTTGAATGCCGTCCGTTGTGGCGTCGGAGTGACCTGATTGAGAGACCATGACTTAGATAGGGTAGTTTGGTAGGTATGCGTCGGAGGACAGCGCTTCGCTGACCTCCCAAAGTTGGAGTGCGGCCGCGTCATCGCGGCCTGCATTGGAAGCTGGAGTCTGCTCGCGGTTCAAGAAGTACTCTCCCGACAAGTCCTCGATACCTGGCTTGGTACACAAGTAGACGATATTGCGTGCGCCCTTCTTCGCCGTCGGGAAAAACGCACTCATGAGCTTGAGGAAGGAACCGTAAAGCCCGTCCAGCCGACTCTCAACGGACAGGCCCGGGGACAAGATCCCTGGGTGCAAGCAAAAGGCGCTGAGGCCCGTGTCCGCCAAGACCTTGGCGAGATGCCGTGTGAACAGAACGTTGGCTAGCTTCGAGGCGGCAAATGCCCGGATGCCCTGATAGCTCTGCTTGGACTGCAAGTCGTTGAAATCGAGCCCCTTGTTCAGCACTTGACCCGCACCTAAGTGCGCATGGGAGGCAACCACAACAATACGCCCGGGTGCGCTCTTTTTGAGCAGGGGCAGCAACAGCCGGTTCAGGGTGAACGGGCCCAAGTGGTTGACGCCAAAGGTCATCTCGAAGCCATCCTCGGTCTCTTGACGCTTGGCGAGTAGCACCCCACCGTTGTGGACGAGCACATGCAGCTCGGAGAACTCCTCGAGGAATGACCTAGCAAAGGCCAGGATCGAATCAAAGCTTGCGAGATCGAGCTGGCGCACCTCAACCGGCGTGCGAGCCTCTTCCTCGATCTCCTGCTTGGCAACCATCCCTGCGGCGATGTCTCGAGCGGTAAAAACGACATGGGCACCATCGCGGGCGAGGGCGATTACCGTCGCCTTGCCAATTCCCGAGCTGCCGCCGGTCACGAGTACGCGCTTGCCGCGGACAGTCCACGGCTTTTGTAGTGCTGCCATGGGCGTATAATAGCGCCTTGCGCGCCGGCCATGAACTGCCAAGGGCAGAGAACGAATGCCTACCTCAACTAGCGGCGCCGGCGTTGGGCTACGGGCTCTGCTTCAGCCGGATTCTCGGGCCAAGGTTGCTTGGGATAGCGGCCCCTCAAGTCCTTGCGGACCAGTGCATAGCTGCCGGCCCAGAACCCCGCCAGGTCATCGGTCACCTGCTGGGCGCGCCCGTTGGGCGCACAGAGATGAAGCAGCAGCGCCACGCGTCCGCTCGCGATGCGCGGCGTGTCCTTCCACCCGAAAAAGAGCGCGAGCCGAGCCGACAAGATCGGCGGGCGGCCCAGCTCGTAGACCAGGGCGCGGGTGCTCTTGTTGGGCATGGCAAAGCGCGCCGGCGCCTCCTTGTCCAGGATCTGCTTGTCTCGGTAGTCGAGCCTGACGGCGAACTCCGCCGCCAAGTTGAGCTTGCGACACTCGGCGAACGAGCGCTTGCCCACCACAAGCTGATCCGCGTAAGCCACGGCCCACTCCTTGGCATCCAGAGCCTCCCAACCGAGCTCGGGCATCCAACTTGCGAGGCTACTGTAGCGCGCCACCAGCTGGCCAAGGTCGTCGCCCGACAGGTCGAAGGCGCGCTCCGGGGCGCGCTGAACTGCCTTGGCTAAGCACTGCTCCATGGCGGCAGTGATCTCGGGCGTGCGCTCGGTTACAGCGACTCGCGAGAGCACAAGACCGCGCCAAGAGCGGTGCTTCTGCACGCGAACCAGGTCCTTGTCGTCGTCGTATTCGCAGGAGAAGTGCTCGTCGAAACCATCGGGATCAAGGGCCTCGAGCCACGCCGGGGCAACGGCCGATGCCTGCCTGACCAAGCCCTCATTGGCGCCGGCATCCACATCGACGCAGACGAAAAGCTCGTCGGCCCGAACCCGGCACTCGCGGCCAAGGCGCACGCCGCGGCCGCCAACTAGGCGCGCCTTGGCTTCATCCCGACGCGAGGCCCCACCCACATGGACCCGCCGCCCGCGACCTAGGGCCTTGTCGGCACTGGAGCTGCCGGCTCCTCGCCGCAGGGCCAAGCGGTCGGCGAAGGCAACGAACACGGCCTGCAAAAACGCCTCGTGGCGATCAGCCCCTCGATTGTCTCTGCGCGGCGGCTTGGGAATTCCCTTGGCCAGACGCAGCAGCTGATCCCGTCCCTTCAGTACGGCCTGGGCCGCACCGTGGCGCACACTGCGCGGCGCGCGGCGGTCCTCGAAATCCTCCAGCAGCTCGATGCGCTCGAGCAGGTCGGACTCCACGGTGCGCTCGGGGTCGCGCTCATTGAGTGCCGAGTTCAGCGGGTCGCGCTCGCCCAAGAGAGCCGCCGCAAGGGCCGCGCGCTCTAGACAACCGAACTCGATGCCCGCCAGCAGCAGGCGGCCCAGGCGCGGGGCCAAGGGCAGCCGAGCTAGGCCCCTGCCGATGCTGGTCAGCTCGCAGCCGTCCGGTCCATGGCCGCTGGTCGCACCTAGCGCGGCGAGCAGCTCGGCGGCGCGCTCCGCCGAGCGCTCGGGCGGCGCCTCGAACCACTCGAACTTCGCCGGATCGCGCTCGCCGAAATCGTGCAGCTCAAGCCACGC
>JBLHWM010000249.1:0-5616 GCA_047629095.1 Planctomycetota bacterium
CTATTCGGGGGCAGGGCCGCGACGAAATAGGGGTGCCGGGACGTTGTCCCGGCACCCCTATTTCGTGCACAAAATTCAGGGAAAGAGCCATACATCAGTCGATCATGATGGTATGTTGTCCCTCATGTCCGGTACCAAGACCAGCCTTACAGCAGCCCTCAAGCTCTTTGGAGACGGGACCCGTTTGCGCATGCTCGCGTTGCTCCAGGGCGAGGAATTGACCGTTGGCGAGCTGACCCGGGCCTTGGATCTCTCCCAGAGCCGGGTCTCGAACCACCTGCGCCTGCTGCGGGAAGCTGGGCTACTCGCCGAGCGCCATCGCGGCACAACATGCCACCTGCGCCTGGCGACCAACCCCGCTACGGACGACATGCTGGCCCGCATCTGGCAGGGTCTGGATGCTGAGCTCGAGCACATTCCCGAGCACAGCTCCGACCTAGCCCGCCTGGCTCGAATCCTGGCCGAGCGCGCGGATGGCCAAGCGGAGTTCTTCAACCAACTAGCGGGCGAATGGGACTATCGAGCCGGTGATTTTGCTTCGGGAGGCGGTCGCACCCGCGCCCTCTTGAACCTCTTCCCCCGCAGCGGCGTCTTCGCCGACATCGGCTGCGGCACAGGCTATATGTCCCTACCCATGTTGGGCAATGTCAACGAACTGATCCTGGTGGACAGCTCCGCAGGAATGCTCGAGGTGGCTAAGCAACGTCTTGATTCGGAGAGTCGCGGCACAAGTCTCGATTTCCGCATGGGAGACTGCACTGCCCTACCGATAGAGAGTGGCAAGCTTGACGGCTTGGTGGCCGGCCTCTTGCTGCACCACATCGACGACCTCTCCCTTGCTGTCTCCGAGATGTTCCGGTGCCTGCGCCCCGGTGGTAGCGCCGTGGTGCTCGAGTTAGCCCCCCACAACCAGACCTGGATGCGTGCCGAGCTCGGCGACCTGCACCTTGGGCTGGAACCCCGCGATGTCGCGGCTGCCTTTGAGCGCGCTGGGTTTGTCCAGTGCGGTCTCGACGCCGTAGATGATCGTTACCGACCAAGCTCTCCCTCCGGGGAAGCCACTGACCTTTCCATGTTCTTGTTTCGCGGAACAAAGCCTGCCTAATCGGGCTCTGCATTCCGCTCCTTCCTTAACTGACCAACTTCAACCCAACGAATCCAATGACCACTACCCTGACAGCTGCCGACTACAAGGTTGCCGATTTGAACCTGGCCGACTACGGTCGCCGCGAGATCGAGATGGCCGAGATCGAGATGCCCGGGCTCATGGCCCTGCGCACCGAGTACGCCGGCAAGTTCCCCCTCAAAGGCGCACGCATCACTGGCTCCTTGCACATGACGATCCAGACCGCGGTCTTGATCGAGACCTTGGTTGACCTTGGCGCCGACGTGCGCTGGGCCTCCTGCAACATCTTCTCGACCCAGGACCACGCTGCCGCAGCCATCGCTGTTGGCCGCGAGGGAACCGTCGACGCCCCGAGTGGCGTTCCGGTCTTCGCTTGGATGGGCGAGAACCTCGAAGAGTTCTGGTGGTGCACCGAGCAGTCCCTCACCTGGCCCGAAGGCACAATGCCTAACATGATCCTCGACGACGGCGGCGACGCTACCATGATGGTGCTCAAGGGCGCCGAGTGGGAAGCCAATGGCGTGCCCGAAGGCAACAAAGAGACCGATGCCGAAGATTGGTACGCCCTGATCCAAAACCTGAAGAGCTCCATCGACCGCGACGGCAGCAAGTGGACCCGCACCTCTAAGGAGATCCAAGGCGTCACCGAGGAGACCACCACCGGTGTCCACCGCCTCTACGAGCTTGAAGAAGCTGGCGAGCTGCCCTTCCCCGCGATCAACGTCAACGACGCTGTGACCAAGAGTAAGTTCGACAACGTGTACGGCTGCCGCCACTCCCTTGTGGACGGCATCATGCGCGCCACCGACGTCATGCTCTCGGGCAAGGTCGCAGTCATCTGCGGCTACGGCGACGTGGGCAAGGGCTCGGCCCAGTCCATGCGCGGCCAAGGTGCCCGCGTGGTCATCACCGAGATCGACCCGATCTGCGCACTGCAAGCGCTCATGGAAGGTTACGAGGTCAACACCCTCGACAACGTTGTCGAGACTGCAGACATCTTCGTGACGACCACCGGCAACAAGGACATCATCACCGCGGACCACATGTCCAAGATGAAGCACAACGCCATCGTTGGTAACATCGGTCACTTCGACAATGAGATTGGGATGGCCGAGCTTGCTCGCACGCCCGGCATCAAGAAGATCAACCTCAAGAACCCCAAGGAGCACGGCAACCAGGTCGACCAGTGGGTCTTCGCTGACGGCCACGCTGTGATCATCTTGGCCGAGGGCCGCCTGCTCAACCTCGGTTGCGCAACGGGCCACCCGTCCTTCGTGATGTCGGCCAGCTTCACCAACCAGGTGATGGCTCAGATCGAGATCTTCTGCAACCCTGGCAAGTACAAGAACGAAGTGATCTTGCTGCCTAAGGAGCTCGACGAGAAGGTCGCGCGCCTGCACCTCGGCAAGCTCGGTGCTCAACTGACCGAGCTCACCCCGGACCAGTCTGCCTACCTGAAGATTCCGGTCGAGGGCCCCTACAAGCCCGCTCACTACCGCTACTAAATCAGGATCGAACTCGGACTCATTGCGAGGTTCGAGCTAAGGGGGCCGCACTTGCGAAAGCGAGTGCGGCCCCTCTTCGTTTTCCCTGGGCTTTTCAGCGGGCTGCCGATTTGGCTCAAGCTACCATGACCCCCTATGGAAGCCGATCCCTCCCCAACGCCCACGGTGCGCGGCCGTCTCGCACCAAGTCCCACGGGTCGTATGCACATCGGGCACGCGCGCTCCTTCCTCTTGGCTTGGTGGTCCGTTCGTTCCCAAGGTGGAGAGCTGCTGCTTCGTATTGAGGACCTGGAACCGGATCGCGCTCGGCAAGAGTGGGCCGATGGGATTTTGGAAGACCTGCGCTGGATAGGACTCGACTGGGACGGCGAGGTTGTGATGCAGAGCGAGCAGATGCAGCACAGCTTCCAAGCCAGGGATCGGCTGATTCAGTCGGGCCACGCCTACGCCTGCGTCTGTTCGCGCAAGGAGGTTCGCGAGGCGGCCAGCGCACCCCACGAGGGGCTCGCGCGCACCCGTGGCGAGGTCAACTACCCCGGGACCTGCCGGGGCATGTATCCGTCCCTTGAGGACGCCGAGCAGCAGACTGGACGCAAGGCTGCCCTGCGCTTTCGAGTTCCCGACAAGCCCGTGCGCGTGGTGGACGGCATCCACGGCGAGCTCGACTTTCATCTTCCAGACCACGGCGGCGACTTTGTGATCCAGCGTCGCGACGGGCTTCCCGCTTATCAACTTGGCGTCGCCGTCGACGATGCACGAAGCGGCATCAACGAAGTTCTGCGAGGAGACGATCTACTCGTCAGCGCCGCGCGACAGCAGCTCATCTATGAAGCTCTAGAGCTAGCCTGTCCGGCGTGGATCCACGTGCCTTTGGTCGTCGATCCCGATGGCGGGCGCCTCGCCAAGCGGTCTGGTTCCACGAGCTTAGCCGAGCTTCGAGAAGAAGGCATGCAAGCCGACCAAATCATCGCTTGGGTCGCGAAGAGCTCTGGCATGCAAACGTCTGCGGGAGCTTCCGCGAGTGACTTGGTTGACGAGTTCGAACTAACCAAGATCCCCCACCAGGCGGCAACCTGGCCTCAACCCTTCTGACTCGGAACCCTATGAACGCACACCAACGACTGCCCCTGGTTAGCCTCGGCCTGATTCTATTCGGCGCTTCCTGTTCGACTCTACCCACGAACGCATTGCGGCCGTCCTATGCGCCCGAAGAGCCCCATGCGCTGATCATCGGCCTAGACGGCGTGCGTCCCGATTGCCTACTTGCCGCCCATACTCCGAACCTAGACAGCCTCATAGCCGAGGGCGCATTCACCTGGGACGCTTTTGCGGGAGGCGGTTCCGAGGCGGCAGCCGTCACGACCCAAGCGACCTCGAGTGGCCCAGGTTGGACGAGCATCTTGACCGGTGTCTGGCGCGACAAGCACGGCGTCTACGACAACAGCTTCGGCGGCAGCGACCTGGTGAACTACCCGCACCTGTTTGGGCGCATTCGCGCGGCCCACCCAGATACCGAGCTGGTCTCCCTCGCCCACTGGGCACCGATTAACGAGCACCTTTTGTCGCCGTTCCCCGGCATGGCAACCCTGGCCGTGGACTGTGAGAGCGATCTCGAGGTCACCGTTATGGCCTTGGGGCAGCTCGATGACGCCAATCCTGGGGTGCTCTTCCTTCATTTCGATGATGTGGATCATGCCGGTCACGCTTTTGGATACAGCGCTCTTGTACCTGAGTATCTCGCTGCCATCGAACTCGTGGACGAGCAGCTCGGCCTGGTCCTTGAGGGCCTACATGCTAGGGAGCGCGAAACCGGCGAACGCTGGTTGGTCATGGCCACCACGGACCACGGTGGCCTGAATACGGGGCATGGCGGGCAGTCGGAGGCCGAGCGGACGATCTGGATGGTCGCCCGGGGACCTGGGATTCGACAGGGCGCCGTCTCGCCCGGCCCAGGGCATACTGCTGTGGCCCGGACCGTGCTTCAGCACATGCTGGGCGAGGTTCCAGAGGCCTGGGGATTGGCTGACGAGCAGGCCTTCGGGCTGGCCCCACAGTAGCGCCGGGCCATGGCTTCGATTCCTGCCCCGGACTTCCCAGAAGAGCCGGGACTCTTCTAGGCCATTTGATTAGATTACGCGCCTCTCAACTGAAACCTGGGGGCCTCGGCTCCCTCTCTCCCATTTGATTCCTATGAGCCACCTTGAAAAAGGCGCCACCGCGCCCGACTTCACGCTCGACAGCCACGCCGGTGAAACGGTCTCCCTGTCTGGCCTTAAGGGTAAGAACGTCCTCGTGGTGTTCTACCCCTTCGACTTCACGCCGACCTGAACGATCGAGATCCCAGGCCTCAACGAACTCCTTGGAGAGTTCGAAGCCTGCAACACCCAAGTTTTGGGTGTCTCAATCGACAGCACGCACTGCCACAAGGCATGGTCCGCAAGCATGGGCGACATCAAGTTCCCCCTTCTCGCAGACTTCCACCCTAAGGGCAAGATGGCCATGGACTACGGCGTCTTCCTTGACGGCCCCGGCATGAGCGACCGCGCAACCTTCCTGATCGACGCCAACGGCGTGATCCAGTTCTCCGAGGCCGTTGGCCCCGGCGGACAGCGCGACCCGAAGGCAATGCTTGCCATGGCTCAGGCGCTCTAAGCCCTAGCTCTTCAAGCACCCGCAACGCGCCCCCGCACTTCCGAAAGGAGTGCGGGGGCGCGTTCGCGTTTGCCTGTAGTTTTCAGGGGCCCAGAGAACTAACCTAGCGACATGGTCACGACAAAGAAGCTCGCCCTCATTTTCGTCCTTGCCGCCCTCGCCCACGCCTGGGTCTTACCGCTTGGTTTTCGAGGCGATGATTTCGGACTGCTCTCCAGCCCTTTCGTCGTTGGAAATGAAGGACTCACGCTGCAGTGGCTCGCGCAGCTCTTGCCCGTTTCCGCCTTTGCCTACCGCGTCGTCGCGGTCTTCCTTTGGGCCGGTTTGTCCGTG
>JBLHWM010000250.1:0-5608 GCA_047629095.1 Planctomycetota bacterium
CTTGCGACGACCTCGGCCATGGCGATGCGCGAGGGCTTGAGGTAGTCGCGCGGATCGAAGGCGCTGGGCTGCTCTTGCAGCAGCTTGCGGATCGCGCCGGTGATGGCAAGGCGGTTGTCGGTGTCGACGTTGATCTTGCGCACGCCGTGCTTGATGCCCTCTTGGATGTCCGAGACGGGAACGCCGTAGGTCTCGGGCATGCTGCCACCGAACTCGTTGATGATGTTGATCAGGTGCTCGGGCACGCTGGAGCTGCCGTGCATGACCATGTGGCAGTTGGGCATGCGGCGATGGATCTCGGCGATCACGTCCATGCGCAGGACCTTGCCGGTGGGCTTCTTCTTGAACTTGTAGGCGCCGTGGCTGGTGCCGATGGCGACGGCGAGAGCGTCGCAGCCAGTCTGCTCGACGAAGTCCGCAGCCTCACCGGGATCGGTCAGGTGCTCCTGGGCCTCCTCTTCGGAGAGTCCGGCACCCTGGCCGTCTTCGATGCCGCCAAGGCAGCCGAGCTCAGCCTCGACGGTCACACCGCGGGCGTGGGCGTAGTCGACGACCTCTTTGGTGACGCGCACGTTGTAGTCCCATGACGCGGGCGTCTTGCCATCCTCTTCCAAGCTGCCATCCATCATGACCGATGTGAAGCCCATCTCGACGGCGCTGATGCAGGACGAAGGCGAGTTGCCGTGGTCGAGGTGCATGGCGATCGGGATGTTCGGGTTCAGCTCGGCCGCGGCCAACATCAGGTGGCGCAGGTAGTTGTCCTGGCTGTACGCGCGAGCGCCCCGGGAAGCCTGCACGATGACCGGCGACCCGGTCTCGTTGGCAGCCATCATGATGGCCTGGATCTGCTCCATGTTGTTGACGTTGAAAGCGCCCACGCCGTAGTTGTTCTCGGCAGCGTGGTCCAGCATGACGCGCATCGGAATAATGGCCATGGAATCGTTCTCTTAATTAATGGTTGCGGTTTGAGGGGGTGAGCGAAGGCTCGGACCACCAGATTACCCGAGGAATAGCCCCTAGGGGCTGTTTTGGGCTAGATCCCTTCGGTTTCGACCCCGTTTTGAGCCAAGAGCGCCGTCGCAACGCCCGAATCAGACCTACCAAGCCGCACACTTCTCGCCACCTGACCAACACTTTCGTAGCGCACAAGCGGCTCCACCCGCTTCCTGCGCACCCTGTAGAGGCCGGAGTGGCGGTGGCAGTAGAGCCCGCCGGCTGATACCTAGAAGTGTGCGGCACGATTGTGTTGGTCAGGTGGCGAGAAGTGTGCGGCTTGGTGGGTCTGCTAGGATATTCGATCGCCCTTACCCCCTTTGAAATGGGTGCAACTTCCCACGCGATTGTCTTCCATGGCCCACATTCAGATCCTCCTCCCGTGTCTTGCGGCCCTCTGCTTCGGCGTCTCCTCCCAAGGTGGGGCAGAGAGCGAGCCAGTGGATAGCTCAGTCCTGGCGACCGACCTCGATCCCGAGTGGATTTGGTGCCAAGCTGCGGCCGGCGACCAGCAGCGAGTCTTCTTCGCGGCATCGATCCGACTGAACCAGCCCGCGAAGATCGTAGACGGGATGTTCACCGCGGATAACTCCTTCGAGCTGTGGATCGACGGCGCGCACTTGCTTCGCGGCACGGATTTCCGCCAGCCGAGCCGGCTCCAAGTCGGGCCAGCTTTGGGCCCAGGCGAGCACCTGATTTGTATCGCCGCAACGAACGAGAGCGGTCCTGCAGGCCTCGCGGGATTCATCGAGTTCGAGCTCGAGGACGGCAGCAGTTCCTACCTGCAGACCTCGCCCGACTGGACATCCTGGGAGACCCAGCCCGCTGCTTGGCCCCTGGCTATCCTGTCCGATTCCCTTGGCGGAGAACCCGCGCGCGGACTCGGCAGCGTCGGTGCGCCGACGGAGCCCTGGGGTGACCTCTTCGGGCTTGCCGAGCTTCCCGATCCGGCGATGTTCCTCTTGCCGGACGGACTGGTTTGCGAGCGTATTTATGCGGGCATGCCGAAGGATGGTTCCTGGGCCAGCATGACCTTTGGGCAGCGCGGCTCCCTCTATGTCTCGGGCGAGCGTGGTTCGGTTCTCTCGTTCGAAATCTCGGAAGCGCTGCTGGGCGGCGGTCCCGCGATCGCGCTCAACAAGACTCGCGGCCCACTGGTCGAGGGCATCTCCAAATCGAAAGTGGTCGAGCTTCCAGTCCACAGCGCCCAGGGGCTCGAGTGGGCCTATGACTCGCTCTATGTTGTCATGTCCAGGAGCCCCTCCGATGACGGAGGCTTGCACAGGTTGCGCGACACCGACGGCGATGGTGCGTTGGATCAGCACGAGCAGCTCGCCGTCTTTGGTGCGCAGTCCGAGCACGGCCCACACGGCATCCGGCTGGCTCCTGATGGAGCGCTCTATATGCTCACGGGAAACTACGTGAGCTTCCCAGAGCGCACGGACGCGCTCTCCCCACTAAGTTATCTCACCGAGGATTGTCCGCCGAATGTGCAGGAGGACGTGCTGCTGCCGCGCATCTGGGATCCGCGCAACCACGCCGCGGGAATCATGGCGCCGGGCGGGCAGCTCTGGCGCACGGACAAGGACGGCGCGCAATGGGAGCAGATCGCCTGGGGCATGCGCAATCCCTACGACCTAGCGATCACGGACGCGGGCGAGATCTTCACCTACGATGCCGACATGGAGTGGGATCATGGCACGCCATGGTTTCGTTCGCCGCGGGTTGTGCATTTGGTCCCCGGTGGCGAATACGGTTGGCGCGCGGGCAGTGCCAAGTGGCCGGCGAGCTTTGCCGACAGCCTACCGCCACTGGTGGAGACGGACCTGGCCTCACCGACCGGCATCGAACTAGGTGCGGGCAGCGCATTCTCGGATAAGTACCAGGGCAGCCTGTTCCTGGGAGACTGGGCTTGGGGGCGCATCACCATGGCGCAGCTGCAGCCCGATGGGGCTAGCTACTCCGCCGAGATGGGGACCTTGATCGAGGGGCGCGGGCTCGCGGTGACGGACATGGAGATCGGGCCGGATGGCTGGCTTTGGTTTGTGATTGGGGGCCGCGGAACCCAGAGCGGCTTGTTTAGGATTCGGGAGGAGAGCGTTGGGGCTGCGAGTGCAAGTGCCGTCGACGGCACCAGCGCCGTAGCTTCAGATGCTCTCGCTCTGACGGCCGCCCAACTACTGCGGCGCAATCTCGGACCCGAGGACATCGGATCGGTGATCCGCAATCTACGATCCGACGATCGCTTCCTGGCCCACGCCGCGCGACGAGTCCTGGAGCAAACCGATCCCAGCGAGTGGTTTCTAGAGGGAATGATCCTGGACTCCTACATCGCACTTCCCCTTGCGCGAGCTTGGCCCGAGGTCCTTGAAGCAGAACTCCAAGGAGGTCAAGTGTGGGTTGAGCGTTGGCTCCACAGCTCAATGAAGGCTGAGGACTTCCGACACGCCCTGCGCACGACCATGGTCATGCGAATGAGGCTCAGTGAGCAGTCCATTGCGCCTTACGTCGAGGAGTGGAGCACAGACCTCAGGGCTGCGTTCCCCACAAAGGACGCAAGCTTGAATCGCGAGATAGGACAGCTGCTGACGGGTTTAGAGGCATCGGGGCTGCCCGCGCTCTTCCTCACCCAAATGACCGCGGCCCACAGTCAAGAGCACCAGCTGCACTTCGCCCTGTTGTTGCGATTGGTGGACGGGGGTTGGACCGATTCCCTTCGCACGAAGTACTTCACCTGGTTCCAGACTACCGCAAGTTTCCAAGGCGGCGCGAGCCTAGCTGGCTTCGTCAAGGCGATCGAAAAGGATGCACTAGCGCTCGTACCCGAAGGCGAACGCCAGGCCATGGCCGACCTCGCGAAGGTTGAGCTCACCGCGCAAGCTACTCTGCCCCAAGGTCCCTTTGTCAAGGAATGGAACCTCGACGACCTACTGCGAGAAGTTGCGGACCTGGCTTACGAGCCGGACCCCCTGCACGGCGCGGAGGTCTTTCGCCAGGCCCTCTGTGTGCAGTGCCATCGCGTCGGCAGCGAGGGTGGCGTTCTTGGCCCCGACCTTACGAGTGTGACCCGTCGCTTCGGCCACCGCGACCTCTTCCAGGCGATCCTGGAGCCCACTCGCGCGGTCTCGGATCAGTACCAACTGGTCAGCATGCCCGCGGGCCTGTTGGATCACTCCACAAGCCAAGACATCGCCGACCTCGAGGCGTTCCTCGAACAAGGTCGGGAGCGCAAGGTCGAGCCTAAATAGCCGGACAGCCCAACCCCAGGTTCGAGTCTTGCACAGGGCAGGCCAATCTGGCGCTCCTGCGCTTATGATCTTGCGGTCCCCAAGGTCCTACACCGAACTTTCCGCGCGACTCTCCCTATGACAAGCCAGAACAAAGTCCTGCTGCCTCTCGCTGAAGGTTTCGAAGAGATCGAGGCGATTACGATCATCGATGTCCTGCGACGCGCCGAGCTTATCGTGACCATCGCCGGTATCGGATCCAGCACCCATGCCCGGGGTGCACACGGAATCTCAGTCGAGGTGGACGCGAACATGGACGACGTGGACCTCGACGACTACAGCGCGATTGTTCTGCCCGGCGGACTGCCCGGCGCGACGAATCTGCGCGACGACCAGCGCGTCGTGGATGCGCTCAAGACCATGGCTGCCACGGGCCGCATCACCGCTGCGATCTGCGCTGCGCCCATCGCGCTTGCGGCGGCCGGTCTGCTGGACAGCGCCTCGGTGCGCGCGACCTCGTACCCGGCTTTCCGCGAGAGCCTCGGCAGCGCCGAGGTCGTGCACGATCAGTCCGTGGTTAGCAGCGGCAACATCATCACCAGTGCCGGTCCAGGCACGGCGATGGACTTTGGCCTTGCCCTGGTCGCGCGACTTGCGGGCGAGGACAAGGCGGCCGAGGTCGCCGAGGGAATGCTCACCACCATGCCTATCGTTGGCTAAGGCTTGGGGCGGATGCGCCCCATAAAAGACTGGCCTCAAGAACCTATGCAATCCATTTGGAAAGAACTCCAGCGACTCGCCGAACTCGGCTCGTCCTGCGCACTGTGCACCATCGTCTCGACCAAGGGCTCCACGCCCGGGAAGGAGTCGATGAAGATGCTCGTGCGCGCGGACGGCTCGTTCCTCGGAACGGTGGGCGGCGGCTGCCTTGAAGCCGAGGTCCTAGAGGCCGCCCTAGAATCCATGGAAGACGAGCGCCCGCGCCGACTCGCCTTTGCCTTGAACGAGCGCGATTACCCCGATAGCGGCCTCGTTTGCGGCGGCCAACTGGAGATCTTCGTGGACCCACAAGTCAAACCGCGCCTGTTCCTCTTCGGAGGCGGCCACATCAGCGCCGCCCTAGCCAGCCTCGCCAAGAGCGTCGGCTTCCACGTCTCCGTGGCCGACGACCGCGAGTTCTTCGCCACGCCGGAGAAGCACCCCAGCGCCGATGCTGTGCACTGCCTCAGCTTCCCCGACGCCGTGGCCGAATCCTGCAAGACCGAAGGCCCCGGCGACGACGCGACCACGCGCTACTTCGTCGTCTGCACCCGCGGCCACCAAGACGACGAGCTGATCCTCGCCGAGCTGCACAAGTGCCTAGCCGGCCGCGCGCCCAAGTACCTCGG
>JBLHWM010000251.1:0-5600 GCA_047629095.1 Planctomycetota bacterium
CAGGTGGTCGGCCTCACCGCTGGTGTCAGTCCCAACAAGACCCTGGCCGTCGTGAGTGACATTGACTGCGGTCGCGGAATCCTGGTGGATTGGACCCTGCGCACCCACGCCCAGGACGTCTTCGCCGCCGGTGACTGCGCCGAGCTTGAGAACGATGGCGACGAGCGCAACGTGATCCAGCAGGTCTGGTACACGGGCAAGGCCCAGGGTGTCCAGGCCGCGGAATCGATCCTGGGTAGCGACAAGAAGTACGTGCCCGACATCTGGTTCAACTCCGCGAAGTTCTTGGACATCGAATACCAAACCTACGGACAGGTCGGCTTCCGCTTACCCGGGGAAGAGCACCTGGTCTGGCAGGACAAGAAGGCCTCGCGGCTCTTCCGCATCGTGCACATCGACAACATCGTCGTTGGCTTCAACGCCATGGGCATGCGCTGGCGACATCGAGTCTGCGAGAAGTGGCTCGCTGAAAAGTGGACTGTAGACCAGGTCTTAGGGGACTTGGCCGATGCGGGTTTTGACCCTGAGTTTTACAAGCGCTTCGAAAGCGAGATCGCACAGACAATGTCCGGAGCACGTAGCTAACCATGTCCAAGCCCCATCCCTTCGCCGAGTACATCGACTACGACTTCAAAGAGGAAGCCACCGGCTTCGGCGAGCCGTACATCGTTCCCGAGTCCCAGCGCACCCACAGCGCTCCCGCAAGTTCTGACGACCCAGATGCTGTTGATGGTGAAGGCGCCCCCGGCCCCAGCCTGCTGCTCAAGGTGACCAGCGCACTTGGCATGGCGGGTATTGTCTTCCTGCTACTGAGCCTAGCCAGCGGAATCGGCGGCGGTGTCATCCAGCCAGGTGGTACGCCCCTTGTGCAGTCCGTCCTGGGCGCATGGATTGGCACCTGGACAGGAACCCTGATCTTGCTGCTGCTGCCCTTCGTGGCCGGCGCCGTCTACTTCTGGGAGGCCTACCGTCACCAGACCGCCGGCATCAAAAACGACGGCACCTTCTTCAAGAGCGCGACGAGCAGGGGCATGCTGGGTTGGATCGCCGGCGTCGCCATGACGTCCTTCTACGTGGCCTTGTACTGGTACCCCGAGATGATCATCCAGTCGGGCTTGGTCGAGCTTGTGGATCCCATCGCGCTCGCCATGACAGGTCACGGCGCCGACCACTGGTTCGCCTATACGGCGCTCTACACCCTGGCCATCCTGACCTTTGGCGTGCGTATGATGATGCGCTACCGCCACAACCCGTATCACCTGATCCGGACGGCGTCGGTGATGTTCTTTCAGACTGGCCTGGCATTCATCCTGCCCCAGCTGCTCAAGAGCTTCAACCAGCCCGAGTTCTACCCGACGTACTTCTGGCCGCTCAAGCGCGACTACCTCATGCCTGGCGATCTGGGTATGAACTGGACCGCCACCGAGGCCGCCGGCAGCGTCGGCGTGATCATGCTGGTCTTCGCTGGCGCCATGACCGTCCTCGCTACGCCGATCCTGACCTACCTCTACGGCAAGCGCTGGTACTGCTCCTGGGTCTGCGGCTGCGGCGGCTTGGCCGAGACCCTTGGCGATCCCTACCGGCACCTGTCTGACAAGTCCGAGCGAGCCTGGCTCATCGAACGCATCGTCATCTACAGCGTACTTGCTTGGATCGTCGTCCTCACAATCGTCCTTTGGCTCAACCACGTCCAAGGCGGCGAGCTTCTGGGCAACAACGGCTACAACATCGAGAAGGTCTACGGCTTCTGGATTGGTTCCATGTTCGCGGGCGTGGCCGGCGTAGGCTTCTACCCGATCCTAGGCTCCCGCGTCTGGTGCCGCTTCGGCTGCCCCCAAGCCGCCATCCTAGGCATACTGCAGCGCTTCTTCTCACGCTTCCGCATCACCACCAACGGCGGCCAGTGCATCAGCTGCGGCAACTGCTCGACCTACTGCGAGATGGGCATCGACGTTCGAGCCTACGCGCAGAAGGGCGAGAACATCGTCCGCGCCTCCTGTGTAGGTTGCGGCGTGTGCGCAGCGGTCTGCCCCCGTGGCGTGCTGAAGCTGGAGAACGGCTCCAGCGTCTTGATGGAAGAGCGCTACACGGAATAGGCGAACGCGGGCTGCCACATGGGGTCACTCTCACCGTCGTGCGTTCTGTAGGATGGGGGCCTGCGCAAATGCGCGGGCTCTCCCCATGTCCTCGGGCGCTTAAGATTCGCCATGACTCGCGTCCTTATCTTTGCCGCCCTGCTCTCGTTTTGCTCCTGCCACGCACTTGGGCTAGGTCCGTCAACAATAAAACGGCCCCGGGCTCAGGCGACTATCGACTTGGAGGTCTTCCGGCACGGAACCGCTAAAGACCTTCGCGGGCAGATCGAGGCGCTGAGGCAATCCGGGAGCCTTGGCGTGCGGGACGAGGACGACTGGATTCCCCTCATGAACGCTGCCGGATTCAATCCACACCCTGAGGTCATCGTAGAGCTTCTCTTGGCTGGCGCAGACCCGCGGGCCCTCTCCTACCACGGGGAGTCTACCCTGGACTTAGCCATGGAGGACGAGTGTTTTATCGGCACGGCGACCATCACAGAGCTGAGTGAGGCCATGGCGGAATAGGGGGACGGCTCCGGATCCCATGCCAAGTCCGGGGCTGTCGACCAGCAGCAATCGGTGTTCTGGATCGGCCTGGGCATGGGGGCGGCAAACAGCGTCTCTGCCTAAGCGGTGAGACCGTCAGGGCTTCTTTACTTTCCCCGTTCGGATTCTGCCGGAGTCCCGCTAAGACGTGTGGGTGGAAAAGAAACGGCCGGCTCGAGCGCTAAGCTCGGACCGGCCACTTTTCTATCCATGGCCCCGCTGGCGACTAATCTTCCGTGTAGCCGAGCTTTGCGAGGGCAGCTTTGGCGGCGTCCGAGGTTTGGTCGATCACTTCCCTTTCGTAGGTCTTGCGCCACTGCTTGATCTTGGTGGCCATCCGCTTGATGTCCGCGGGCCGCTGCTCGGTTACGTCGACCTCGGGTTCGGTTGTAGAGCCAATGTCGGACAGGACGTAGGTGAAACTCGGGTGATCCACGGTGCGGAACATCCTGGGGGTGTACTCAATCAACTTAGTGCCGTCGTCCTCGACAACAGCCACGGAGTCAGCGCCGAAGCTGTAGATGGAGCGATCATCCTGGTCGGGATCCTGCCAGAGGCTCTGACCGTGTAACTCCATGGGAGGAGCGATGTCCAGGGCGTGCAGGATCGTGGGGTAGATGTCGAGGTTGCTTGTCTGGCGATCGTAGTTGACGCCTGGCTCGATGCCCGGTCCGGACATGATCAAAGGAGTGTGCAGGATCTCCTCGTACATCCAACCGCGGTGGCCCACGGCCATGTAGTCCGAAAGGTTCGGAGCCTCAAATTTCTCGACTCGGTGATCGAGCAAGCGAGAGAAGGCGGGATACTCGTAGAGCACCTCGCCGTGGTCCGAGGCAAATAGGAACAGGGTATCGTCATAGACACCTTGCAGCTTGAGGAAGGCGAACAGGTCCCCGATGGCCTCATCGGCGGCCAAGACTTCGCCGTCGTACTTGTTGCTCTCTTCGACCATGTGCTTGATCGAGGCGTAGATCGGCTCGGCAAGCGAGGCGTCAAAGATCTCGCCCATGGGCTCCATGCTGTTGTGCCAAGTCTTAATCAGGGGCTTGCGGCTCTCTGGCTGACCGGTAAAGACGTTGTGCTGCCCAGCGGGCTGGTACGGGAAGTGCGGGTCGGTGAGGTGGACCCATGCGAAGAAGCCCTTGTCCTGCTTCTCGGACTTCAGGTAGTCGTCTTCAAACCAAGTCTCAAAGGTCTCGACGTGCTCATTGGCGCGGCTAGTGCGGCTGCCGAAGCTGTCGAACCCCCTCTCGAAGCCCCGGTCGTTGCCGAGTACAACGTTGCCGGCAATCGCTAGCGTGGCGTAGCCGGCCTTGCTCACCGTCTCGGCAAGGGTCGGCTGGTAGGGCGGCAGGGCAGTCTCGACCGCCGCCACATAGAGCCCACTCATCATCGAAATCATCGAGGGCACCGTCCAAGAACCCTGGGCGTGGTTCACCCGGAAGTTGGTCCCGACGGAAGCCATGCCATCAATGTTGGGCGACGTGTCTCGGTCGTAGTCATAGCACCCAAGGCGATCCGCCCGCAGTGTGTCGACGACGATCAGTACCACGTTCTTGGGGCGCACAGATTCGGTCTGTTGGGCCTCTTCCGGGGAGTTGCCCGGCTGATCCGATCCGCAGGACATCCCCAAAATCGATGTCGCCAAAAGTGCAAATCCACCAAAGAAGGCAGAGCTGTATGGGTGGTTGGTCATTCTGTTTGAATCGGGCCCGGCTGTGTGAGTTCGGTGCTCTTGGAATAGCGATCTGCGCGGTGCGAGGCACCTCAAGACCCAGTTTCGAGTATATCACACAGGGCGTGTGCGAATGGGTAGGACCGCGATTTCGCCCCTGCCTCAAGGGCCTGGACCCGTCGAGGTGCGGGCCTCTTTTGATGCTGCTGAGGCCCGGCTTCCGGCCCCCTCGGACTCGGTTTACGGGAGGGGCATGAAACGAGTCACCTTGCTTGCGTCGCAGGATCCTGGGCGGCCTTTCCAAAGAGATCTCGGGTTGTGCGTTCGGAATTGGACCAGGTACGGCTTAGGCGTGTGGGTGGATAAGGAAAGGCCGGCTCGAGCGATAAGCTCGGGCCGGCCACTTTTATGGGTCCTCTCTGCGGGCAGTCCCGCCGCATCTGCGCGGCTCTCGATGCCCTTGGCGCCGACCGCCCCCTCGAGGGCCGACAGCGACTAGTCTTCCGTGTAGCCGAGCTTCGCCAGGATGGCGGCAGCTGCAGGTGAGGTTTGGTCGATCACTTCCCTCTTGTAGGTCTCGCGCCACTCCTTGATCTTTGTGGCCATCCGCTCGATGTCCGCGGGCCGCTGCGCGGTCACGTCGACCTCGGGTTCGACTGTAGAGCCGATGTCGGATAGGACGTGGGTGTACTGGGGGTGCTCTACCGTTCTGAACAGCCTGGGTGTGTACTCGATCAACTTCGTGCCGTCGTCCTCGACGACTGCCGCCGAGTCCGCGCCAAAGCTGTAGATGGAGCGCTCGCCTTGATCGGGATCCTGCCAGAGGCTCTGACCGTGCAGGTCCATAGGAGGAGCGATGTCCAGCGCGTGCAGGATCGTTGGGTAGATGTCGAGGTTGCTAGTCTGCTGGTCGTAGTTGACGCCTGGCTCGATGCCAGGTCCGGACATGATGAGGGGCGTGTGCAGGATCTCCTCATACATCCAGCCGCGGTGGCCCACAGCCATGTAGTCCGGAAGGCCCGGGGCCTCGAACTTCTCGACTCGGTGATCGAGCAAGCGAGAGAAGGCGGGATACTCGTAGAGGACCTCGCCGTGGTCCGAGGCAAAAATGAACAGGGTCTCGTCATAGACACCCTGCTGCTTGAGGAAGGTGAACAGGTCCCCGATCGCCTCATCGGCGGCCAAGACCTCGCCGTCGTAGTTGTTGCTATCTTCAACCATGAGCTGAATGGACTCTTGAATCGGCTGGGCAAGTGACGCGTCATAGACCTCGGCCATGGCCTCCATGCTTGACTCCCAAGTCT
>JBLHWM010000252.1:0-5571 GCA_047629095.1 Planctomycetota bacterium
TAGGTTGACTCGGAAGCCACCCGAGAGGTTCTCGACACCGGCGCTTAGGAAGTCGATGGTGGGGTAACAGAGAGTGGCTCCTCCCAGTATCTTGAGAAAGACCAGCTCGGGAGTCTGGCGATGCACCTTTGCGAGGCGCTCATCCGGGAGCAGGACCCAGTCGCCCGTGGAGGTCGGGAACCAGGGCTCGTCGGTGGAGCCACCGCGTGAGCGAAGGGCGGGCAGGTCGCGCAGTGGGAGGCGCAGCTTGCCTCCGGATAGGGCTGGGTTGGACAGGTCCGAGTGCAGAGAGACGCGCTTCACACGGTACGGCAGGCCGTTGACGATCACGCGCTCGTTCTCGCGGACAGGGCCCAGGTTGAGCAGCAGATTGACCTGCTCGAAGAACATCGGCAGCGCGGTTTTACTAGCCCAGCCGAGGCCCAGTAAACCTAGCATCGCGATGCCGAGTACCGCCCAGTCACCGGCAAAGTAAAGGACGAGCAGCGCGCCGCCTACGGCAAGCAAACCGCTGAGGGTGAAGTACAGGACGTCGACGAGCCGCGCATAGAACGGTCGGTCGGACTTGTTGAACTGGGGGACGAACTTGCGAATGAGTCGGTAGACCCAGCGCAGTCCGAAGAAGATTCCCAGGAAGGTGCAGAGGGCAACGAACAGGTGCAGTCCACGTGCGCGGAAGAAGTCGGCTAGTGCGCTGCGGGTGGAGTCGATGACCGAGCGTCGATTCTCGAGGTTGCGCTCGAGCTGAAACTCGGCGACCGTGCGCTGGTTGCGTATCTCGGTAGCTCGGGCGACCCAGGACTTGCGGGACGCCTCGAGGGCTGCGCGTAGTTCGGGATCCTCGGCGGCGGCAATCAGGATCTCGATGCTCTGGCCTGCGGACTTGGCCATGGCTTCGCTCTCTTCCACGGAGGCGAGGAGCTTGCGCAGGCGCTCGAGCTCCCGGGGTGCAGCCGTGGCCTCGCGCAACTCTGTGATGAGTGGCTGGAGGAAATTCGTGAGCTCGCCCATCAAGTCGATCTCTTCGTCCACGCCAAGATTAAAGGCGCGCACGTCGATGCCCGTGGCTACGGTCTCGAAGTCGTACTGCAGCTTGTCGAGCTCGGCCTGGACCGACCTGATGTGGGCGAGCTGCTGCAGGCGAAGCTCGCCATCGACTTTGGGGTCGTAGTCGTCGTGGAGCTCTGCCAGGATGGCCTTCTTGGCATCCCGGGACTCGCGCAGGGCGGAGAGCGTGTTGAGGGAACGCGCGAGGTTAGCGGGATCCTCGGCGACTGGACCCTGAAGGAGCGGGCTGGTGCCGCCGGGGGCGAGGAACGCGTCCGTCGGCGCAAGCTCCGCTTCAGCGGGCACAGGCTCGGCGTCCTGGCCAAAGGCGCCACTGGCGGTGGACAGCTGTAAGAGAACGAGGCAAGCCAGGATGGATCGGGCTGCTCTTGCTGCGAGGGTGAGGGTAGGGGGGCGCTGCTCAGTCATGGTTATTCGTGGCATGGGGGACATGAACATGATGGTCGGCCCGGGTTTGGATTGCGAGCAACGCCAGGTAAAAGGAGCGAGCCCGCCGAACGGAATCCAGGACCGATCGGGGAAGTTGCCAGGTGATCAGGCGTCAAGGTTTCCCCCCTGGTCACAGGGGGGGCACGATGTACGGGCTCACGGCGGAGCAGTGTGCCAGCCTCACAGTTCGTGGCCTACGCTATGGCGCTGCGCCCAGCCGGTCGGAAGAGCCCGATGAACAATCCAAAAGCAGTGATGGGGCGAGGCCTGCACCGAACACCCTTCCGATGGCAGCCATGGTATTTTTCACGAACGAAGACCCGCTGTATTTCGGCACCGAGTTCATGGGCAGTCGAGGGCGCGCTCGCGCCATGACAGCTAGCGGCGAGAAGGTGATCGCCATGCTCAGCCTAGAATCTTTCGGCTACTTCCGCGAGGACGCGGGCAGCCAGCAGTATCCTTTTCCGCTTGGGCACCTCTACCCGGACCAAGGAGACTTCATCGCCTTTGTGGGCAATCCGCTTTCGCGCGACTTGGTGCGGGTCTTCCGGGAGACCACGGAGTTTTCGCCCCGGGGCTCGGTGCCGCCGTCCTTTGTGCCCGGCGTCTTTTGGTCGGACCACGCTTCATTCTGGGAAGAGGTCACTGGCACGGTGATCGTGACGGATACGGCGCCCTTTAGGAATCCGAACTACCATCGGGCGACGGCCAGGCCGGAGACATTGAACTTTGGACGGATGGCTCGGGTGATGAGTGGGTGGTGGGGAGTCATCAGATCCTGCTAATCTCCATGATCTGAGATCCACCGCCTCAACCCCAGTAGACCCGCGTAGCGTACACAGGCGTTCAAGCCCCCGAGGTGCTTAGACGCCCCCCCCCATCGACGTCCAGACTGGCCGTCACAATGACGTGCATTGGGGGTATGGACGTCTCTTTGAATCTAGGTAGTTGTGGGTTCGATACCAGCTATGGGCGTTTTGCTGGATTCGATTTCGTGAATCAAACGATCCACACAAGCATCCACAAACTCATCATCCTCCGCGCCGAACCGAAACTCCTCAACCTCCACCGTATCCGGCAGCGCTTTCTTCAACGCCCTAAAGAAAGCCAAGTCACCATCCGGGTCGAAGAGCGGGCCGCCCTCGACGCTATAGCGACTTGTGCCGAGAAGTGGCAGCATCATGTGGGCCTTGCCTTTGGTCGACGCGGTCAGGCGGGCTCCGATCTCTTTGGCTACTTTGCACCAGCGCTTTTCGCCGAGGCGCGGCACTAGGATGATCGGGTTGTGGAAGGTGATCAGGTTGTCCTTCCACTCATCGGGCACGTGATTGGGTTCGACGATCAGGCCGATGTGCTCGGAGCCGCCGGGGCAGAGCACCTGGGGTAGCCCGAGGCTTCCGGCGACGGTGAGGCGCTCGGGGGATGCGCCGCGCAGGCCGTCGAATAGCTCGTCCGAGATTTCGCCTAGGGCGTAGTCGAAGACTGCGCCGATGATGCCCTCTTTCATCATCTGTTCCATCGCGAGGCCACCGGAACCTACCGCGTGGAAGACGATGACTTCGTAGCCGCGCTCGCGGAAGCGCTCGACCGCATGCATGGCGCCGTCGGTTAGGACACCGAGGTTAGTCATGCCGATGACCGTCTTGTTGCCGGTGGCTTCGATGGGCGCGTCGGCGGCCATGCTCATTCCCCAGACAGCTCCGGCGGCGTTGGCGAGGATGCGGCGTGTGAACGGGTTGAGCCCGAGCAGGTCGCCGACAGAGGGCATCATGGTGATGTCCTTGATGCCGACGAAGGGCGCGGTGTCGCCGGATGCGACCGTGGAGACCATGACTTTGGGCAGGCCATAGGGCAGGGCCTGCATGATGGCGCAGCAGTTGGAAGTGCCCTGGGTGCCACCCAGGCCCAGAATGCCGTCGACCTGTCCCTCGCCGATGAGCTCAAGCAAGAGCTTGGTCGCGCCCGCCACCATGACCGGTGAGGCGTCCTGGCGCGTGGGGTTCGCCATCAGCTCGGGGAAGGTCTTGCCGCCAGCCATGGCGACGGCCGCGCGGCCAAGGTCCGGCGCGATGCCGGGGATTCCCAGCACGCCGATGTCCACCAGCAGCACCTTCCCGCCGTGGGCCTCGATGCGCTCTTTCACATAGGCGGCCTCGTCGGCTTTCGTATCGAGGGTGCTGAGGATCGCAATGGTCTTGGTCATGGAGGGCACGGGGTTAGGACTTAGTGAAGCGCAGGGCGCGGAACTCGGCAGCGGCGGCGGAGACGGCACGCTCGATAGGCAAGCGCTCGGTGGAGGAGCCGGTCCAGATGCCGTGGCCCGAGGTGTTGTCCAGGATGAACTGACCGTCGGCGGGTGTCTCGAAGGCAGCTCCGTGGGCGATCAGGATCACGTCGGGGTGGACCTTGCGGATCTCCTTGTACGCGGCTTCTGTTCTGGCGGCGGTCTCTTCGATCGTCTCGCCACTGTCGAAGCCGGTGCGTCCGCCTTTAGTCGTGCCCGCGTGGTAGCAGAAGATGTCGGGCCGCGCCTCTTCGACCAACTTGAGGCTGTCCTCAAGGTCGAAGGCGAGGCCGATCGAGACCATGTCCATCTCTCCCGCGAGCTTCAGCATGTCGATCTCGTTCTGCAGGTTGATGCCCGCGCTCTCGAGCACGTTGCGGATCTCGCTGCCCTTGTCGACGTAGCTGATCGACGGGCTGATGTTCGAGACCGACTCGACGCCCATACGGCGACAGTCCTCGAGCACCATGCGCATATCGCGCAGGGGATCGTTCGCGTTGAGGCAGGCACAGATGAACGCGTCGCCGCGAATCGCGGGCATGATGTCCTCGCGCGTGTAGCGCATGACCTGCTCGTTCGAGTCGAGGATCGGCCACATCATCGACATGGTGCCCATGCCGTTGGAGCGCAGGCGCGCGCCGGAGAAGGTGTTGATGCAGTCGACACCCGCCTCTTCCAGTAGCTTCGCGACCAGGCCACTGCCCGCGCTCGAAATCAAGATCGGAATGTGCGCGTCGATCTTCGCGCGCAGCTTACTGAGGATCTCGGTACGGTTCGTTCGTGGCGTGATCATTGGAGGCGGCTTGGGTTCGTTGGCGGGGACTCTAGGGGGAGGGAGCGGACCAGTCTACGGGCCGAGTGTCTCTAGCACGAGGTCGGACTTGAAGCCCACCTCGCTCCTTAGAGAGCGACGATGCTAAGGTCGGGAGCGACGCGCTGCAGCGAGTCCTTGTGCTTAATGCGGTACTCGCCGAACTCGTCCGGCAGCACGCAGGCGGCTAGGATCTCGAGGGACTCGACGAGGCGCGGGCCGGGGCGGTTGAAGAAGGCGTTGCCATCCGCAAGGTAGACGTTGCCCTTGGTGACCGCGGACCAGCTGTCCCAGGGCAGGCGCTGCTTGAGTAGGTCGAGCTCTTCGTGGGTGCGCTCGAGCTTGAAGCCGCAGGGCTTGATCAGCACGACGTCGGGGTCGATGGCGCTGAGCTCGTCGAGGCCGACGGTGGGCGAGTGGACGCCGGGCTTGGCGAGTAGGGCCTCGCCACCCGCAAGCTCTGCGAGCTCGGGCATCCACGTGCCGCCGATCATGATCGGGTCGATCCACTCAATCGTGAGCACGGTGGGGCGCTTGGCTCCCGCGAGGGCGGCCGTCGAGCGCTCGCCGATGGCACGGACGCGCGCTTCGCAGTCTTTGGCTGCGGCCTCTCCCTCGGCCTCGCGACCGAGGGCAACGCCCACCCGGCGCAGGTCGTCCCACACGTCTTGCAGCAGGGTCGGCTTGAGGCTGACGATGTCTACGTCGCCGGTGCCAAGCTCCTTGAGCGCCCGGTGCACATCGTCAATCGAGACGGCGCAGACGTCGCAGAGGTCCTGGGTCACGATCACGTCGGGGTTGGCCTCGCGCAGCCGATCCACAAGCACCTCGTAGACCGCGATGGCGTCCTTAAGCATCTCGCGAACGGCGACGTCGATGGCGCCGCTGGCCTTGGGCAAGGTCGTGCGGGTGCGCGTGAGGATCGGGAGGCCGGGAATGCCGGCCGGGAAATCGCACTCGTGGGAGACGCCAACGATTT
>JBLHWM010000253.1:0-5544 GCA_047629095.1 Planctomycetota bacterium
GTACTTGTGGTAGGCGGCGAACTCCGCTTCACCGACAAGCGCAAAGCTCGGATACTGCACCAGTTGAACGGTCCAGATCAGTCCCACCAACGCCCACGTCAGGGCGAGATGGAGGAAAAGAAGTTCGATGGCGGTCATGACAGGGAGGTCTTCGCTGAAACGTGCCAGATGGATGCGTTCGATTCCGATTCCGTGACGCAATCCTCGCCCAGGGCGTGGGCCCCCGGGCGCCCTTCTGCCTCCCGCCTTCCAAGCAAGCTGCAAGCCGATCAGGCCGAGCCGGGGTGCCCATGTTCGACAAATGTAGCTGCGGGGGCGGAAAGCAGAATGCGCTGGCGATGCTGCATCTGGTCTCGGAAGCCCGACGAAGACTGCTGCGTATCCAAATCACCACGAGAACAATCATGAAAACGATCCTTTCAGCCTGCTTGTTGACGATCTGCGCTTCTTGCGCAACCGAGAGCAATGACCAATCCGCTAACAGCCCCTCGCCCACAACGGTAGCCTCGGCACCCGATGCTGTTCCGGAAGAAACCGCCGAGCCGACTCCCACCGGCGGCCTGTACGCCCTAGGAGCCACGAGTCTTGACGGTGCCCAAATGGGGCTCTCCGCCTACGACGGCAAAGTGACGCTAGTCGTCAACGTCGCCAGTCGCTGCGGATACACGAAACAATACGCGGGGCTGCAAGAGCTCCACGAGGAGCTCGCCGATCAAGGCTTCGCGGTACTTGGCTTTCCGAGCAACGAGTTCGGGGGGCAAGAGCCTGGCACCCCGCAGGAGATCCAGGAGTTCTGCACATCCGAGTTCGGCGTGACGTTCCCGATGTTTGCGAAGTGTGAGGTCAAGCCGGGTGACACGCAGTCCCCCGTGTACACCTTCTTGCAGCAGCAGACCGACAAGGTTCCCAGTTGGAACTTCTCCAAGTACCTGGTCGGCAAGGACGGGCAGGTCATCGCCTTCTACGGTAGCGGAGTGACTCCAGACGCCGCAGAGTTGCGCAAGGCCATCGACCTCGCGATCGGCTAAAACACAACTGAAGCCACGGGTACTTGAGCCGTCGCCTTTACACGAACTTCGCAGTAAAGGCTGTTCCCTTGAATCAGCTCGGATCCTAGATCGCGGAACGAAGGCCAAGGCACATGAATACCGTCACCTTGGTCGCACGAAAATTGAATCGGTAGCAATACGGCGTTATGCCAAATCACAAGATTTCATCATGAAGAAAACAACAATCTCCTTTGGCCTGGTCACGCTTCTCGTGGCCTCGTCCTGCTCCTCTAGTAGCTCCAGCAAGCCCAGTCTCGCCGCAGCTGTCCAGAACCAGAACTTGACCACTCTCGCGGCCGCGCTCGACGCTGCGGATCTCACAGAGACTCTCCAGGCTGCGGGCGAGTTCACCCTGCTCGCCCCCAGCGAGGCGGCCTTTGCCGCACTTCCCGCGGGCACTCTCGACTTCCTGCTCGACCCGGCCAACAAGCAGAGTCTCGTCGACATCCTCACTTACCACGTCATTCCTGTAGAAGCCGACTCAACGGTCGTTGCTACTCTCGACACCGCACCGACTCTATTCGGTGACGAGCTGTTGATCGATCAAATCGGGCAAGAGCTGTTTGCCAATGACGCGCGCGTCATCATCGCGGACGTTGCAGCCAACAATGGCTTCTTGCACGTGATCGACCGCGTGTTGCTCCCGCCGACAGACATCGTCTCGACCCTTCAGTCCAAAGGCTTCGACACGCTCGTCGCAGCTGTGACCGCTGCCAACCTAGGGGCGACCCTATCTGGGCCCGGGCCGTTCACTGTCCTTGCGCCCACGGATGCAGCCTTCGATTTGCTTCCCGCAGGAACGCTCGACACGCTGCTCTTGCCGGCGAACCTGGCTGACCTCACGGACATTCTCACCTATCACGTCTTGGGCCAAGAGCTGAAAGCTTCCGAGGTGGTCGTTGCGGAGACGCAAGCCGGCTTGAACGGAGTGACGCTGCTCTTTGCGGCTGAAGCTGATCCCTCAGCAGGCATACCTGCTCGGGTCAACGGGATTTCGATCTCCACGGTCAACATCCCTTGCACCAACGGAGTCATCCACGTAATCGACGCCGTGCTCCTGCCCCCGGGAGACATTCCGACCCTTGCGACAGAGGCGGGCCTCTCGACTCTCGTCGCTGCCCTTGTCGCCGCGGAACTGGACGACGACCTCGCGGCTGCCGGACCGTTCACGGTCTTCGCGCCCTCCAACGCAGCGTTCGCTGCGCTTCCGGTTGGCGTTCTCGACGACCTTCTGCTGCCCGCGAACCAAGCGCAGCTGATCGACATCTTGCTCTACCACGTTGTCGCTGACGAGCTCACTGCTGCCGAGGTACTCGCCAGCACGACGCTGACCACTCTCCAAGGCTCTGAAGTCGCTGTGGTGGCCGCTGACCCGTCAGTTGGCGGAGCGGGCTTTGTGCAGACGAACGCCTTGGCGCGCAATGGAATCGTTCACGTCATCGATGCGGTTCTACTTCCGCCCGCGATGCTCATGAGCGTGCAAAATGCACTACCCAAGGCTACGCTGAATGAACGGCAAGCGAACTCGGTGTTCGGCTCAGAAGTCGCTGACTTCCTCGAGTTCGGATACGAGGACCTTCCCTTCTGGTACGGCGTGCCCGGGTCCAGAAGCGCCGGCTGGAGTTCCCTAGATGGCTCCGCTGCCAACCCCGTGTTCGCCGATGTTCGAGGCTCTGACAAGATCGCCTTGTTCATTGAGACCCCGGGCACCCGCGTCTCCGCAGAAGGCAGCCTGCTGTCGGCGCTCGACGCTAGCCTTCGCATGCCTCTGGTAGGCGAGTCCGTCCCGAAAGAGGTCGCGCTACAGCTGCGCCTGCAAGGAGAGGTGCCCGCCATCTCTCTGCGCTATGCGAAAGCTGACGGCGAGGTCATGGTCTTCAAGCCATCTACCTTGGTACGACTCGAGAGTTCGGTCGACGGGACCTACGAGCTCAGCGCCCGCTGGACAGCTCTCGACGAGGGGCTCTCTGTGAGGGGAGTCGAGATCCTCGTGGAGGGTCCTTCGGGCTCTCTCGAAGTCGAACGCGCTCGTGTCCTGGCACTCGACTAGCGACACGCATCTAGGCCAGTGATACGCATCTAATCAGTGCCCCTCTTCCACGTGGAAGAGGGGCACTGTTCTTTTGTCGCTACCGAAATAGGAACAACGTCCGAGACCGTTGTGCAGACCCCTGGTATGCACGTCCTCATTCACTCGCATCCTCGTAGCTCCCCCTTGGGCAAATCGTCACGTGGCCATGGTCATTGCGCTGGCACAACGCCGAAGAGGTGAGCTAGGTTCGGACCAAATCCAGCGAAGGCCGGAGAACGGTCTCGGCATAGAGGAAAAGCAGCCCAGTCCGCAAGTCGTCTCGGAGCCGATCTAGAGTCCTAGGGGCAGGAAGAAGAGCGGCGGGCCCACCGGTGCTGTCGGCACTAGTCAAGCCCGAGGATTGGCTCGCGGATTCCGAAGTTCACTAGAGGCGTTGCTCTGCCGAGCGCGCGTGCCCCTCGAGACCTTCCAGCCGCGCGAGACGCGCTGAGTCCCGAGCCAATGCCCTGGGATCCTGGATGTCGAGGTAGGTCAGCGGGCGCAGGAACGTCACCACCGAGAGTCCCGCTTGGAAGCGCGAACTGCCGCCGGTTGGAAGCACGTGGTTCGGGCCCGCGCCGTAGTCACCGAAGACCTCGGCGCTGGCGGTTCCGAGGAAGAGACCGCCATAGTTGGTCGCTGCATCCGAGCACTTCACCGCGTCCTCGCCACAGAGCTCGAGGTGCTCGGGAGCCAGGCGGTTAGAGATCTTTATCGCGTGCTCTAGGCTGTCCGCCAGAACCGCCAGGCCACTCCGCTTCAGGGACACCCGCGCGACCGCCGCCGTGGGTAGGTCCTCGAGCTGATCCGCGAGGGCTTGCTCGACGGCGGCGATGGTCTTCGGGCAGATGGCTAGCAGGACTACCGTCGCGGCGACGTCGTGCTCCGCTTGTGCGATCAAGTCCGAGGCGATCAGATCCGGCTTCGCGTCCTTCCCCGCTATCACCACGAGCTCGCTGGGACCCGCCAGGGCGTCGATGCCGACTTCCCCGACGAGGTGCTTCTTCGCGGCCGTCACGTAGCGGTTGCCCGGTCCAACGATCATGTCCGCCGCCGGGCCGTGGGTGCCAAAGGCAAGGGCGCCAATGGCCTGGGCTCCGCCACAGGCGAGAAGGCCGTCGGCGCCCGCCAAGAAGGCGGCACCCAAGGTCACCTCGGTCGGCCTTGGGGAGGCTACCCACACGGACTCGACCCCGGCAACGCGCGCGGGAATCGCGGACATCAAGACCGAAGACGGCAGCGGATAGCGGCCGCCGGGAGCATAGGCACCCACCGCGCCAACGGGTAGCCAGCGGTGCCCCGCCACGCCGCCCTCGATGGGCAAGTCCAGTGGCAACAGGCACTGGGCTTGGGCCCGTGCGAAGTCCTCGATGCGGGTGGCGACGCGCTGCAGCAGCTGCCTCTGGTCGCCCGGCAAGCCAAGCCAAGCCGCTTCGAGTTGGGAGCGATCCAGGACCATGTCCGCACCGGGGGCTAGGTCGCCGAAGCGCTCGGCGTACTTGCGGACGGCCGCCGCGCCGCCAGCGCGAACGTCCTCGACGATCGCGGTCGCAACGGACAAGGCCTCGGCATCCACGGGGTTGCGGCGGTTGAGAAACAGGGACTGGGCATCGACTTGACGTAGCTTCATGGCTGGGTTCGGGTTGGCTTGGCCTCACAGGGCCTGCGGGTGACTTTGAGTGCGCGGCGATCGAGTTCAGCCTCGATCGACGCTAAGGAGACGCCCGCTTGGTTGGCCTTGACCAGGGCGAAGTAGAGCAGGTCCGCCGCCTCGTGGCAGACTTCGGCGGGCGCCGATGCCTCCCCGAGTTCGCCGGCCTCCTCCACCAATTTCGAGGCTAGCAACGATGGACTTCGGGCCAAGCGCACGCTGTTGGACTGCAGATTGTCACTGGCCAGCAGCGCCGAGAGGCGTCCTTCCAGTTGCTCCAAGCCGCGTCCATCTGACCAACAAGAGCTCGTGCCCAAGTGGCAGAAACCATCGCCCTTTTGGCGTACGGTGAAGCGCAAGGTGTCGCGGTCGCAGTCGACGTCCACGGCGAGCAGCTCTTGGGTATTGCCCGAGCTCTCGCCCTTGATCCAAAGACCGCGGCGGCGACTCTGGTAGACCCCTCGCTTCGAGCGGAGCGCCTCGCCGAGGCTAGCGGAGCTCGAGTAGGCGAGCCCAAGGGAAGTGCCCCTCTCGTTGACCACAACGGTCGGCCACAGGCCGTCCGCGCGGTCGCTCACCAAGGGCGCACCGAAGGCGGCATCCAGGGGGAGCTGACCATTGTAAAGCGCCATGCCGACCTGGGCATCAGCACCCAGGCGATCCAAGGCCGCGACCTCTTCGGCTGTGGTGACTCCCCCGGCGATCGTGACCCGGGTCGAACCTGCGGCATCGACAAAACGCGCGGCCTGTTCCAGGTCGGTTCCGCCGAGCTT
>JBLHWM010000254.1:0-5514 GCA_047629095.1 Planctomycetota bacterium
CCATGGTTCTGATTGCCGGTGTCGTCATCGGCTCGCTTGTCGCCTTCAAGAGGACACCGCGCGGAACGAAGGTCTTTGACATCATTCAGCTCAAGATCCCCGTCTTTGGTCCTCTACTCAAGAAGGTTGCCCTGGCGCGCTTCTCCAGGACCTTCGGCACCTTGATCAAGTCGGGTGTGCCGATCCTCGGTACCTTGGACATCGTCGCGAAGACCGCCGGCAACGAGGTGATCGCCGAAGCCGTACGGGCTTCGAGCGTCGCAGTGAGCTCGGGAGACCTTCTATCCGAACCCCTGTCCGAGAGCAAAGTGTTCCCACCGATGGTGGTTCGAATGATCGCGATTGGAGAGCGCTCCGGCGCCCTCGAGACCTTGCTCGAGAAGATTGCTGAGTTCTACGATCGAGAGGTGAAAGCACAGATTAAGTCCCTTACAAGCCTGATTGAGCCGATTCTGATCTCGGTCATGGGCATCATCGTGGGCGGTGTTGTGATGAGCGTCTTCCTTCCGATCATCGATATTGTTGGACAACTCGGCGGAAAATAAAAACCCGACTCAAGACGTGGCCCGACACTTCCCGATAGGTGGGGGTGTCGGGCCCGATCTTTTGAAGCGGGCACGAAGATGGACGGGGGCTTCAAACCCCACGCTCCTTGTAATCCGAACTTCAAAAGGGAACGAAGCGTCGCCTCCCGGCGATATCTAGAAAACAAAGGGAAACAACCAGTGCAAATCAGCAACAACAAAAAATCAGGCTTCACACTCATCGAATTGATGATCGTGGTCGCCATCATCGCCATCATCGCGTCCATCGCTATTCCTAAGCTGATGAGCGCTCGTCTTGCAGCCAACGAATCGGCGGCTATCTCCACCCTGCGATCGATCGCATCTGCCCAGGCTCAAATCCAGTCTGCCGCAGCGATCGACTCCGACGCCGACGGCGGCGGTGAGTACGCCTACTTCGGCGAGCTCTCCGGCGCGGACCCGCTGCGCATTAGCGTGGCTGGCGCCGAGACTGCAGGTGTTGTTGGCACCGACGAGTTGAACCCCGCCATGCTCTCGAACGCATTCGGAGATGTTGCAGCGTCCACCGTGCAGCGCTCTGGTTACGTCTTCCAGATCTTCCTCCCCTCAGCTACGGCTGCTGGTGTGACCGGTGCGGTCCCTGAGGATGCGACTGGCGGAATGTACGGCGCGGTCCTGCCCGACCCCGACAACTGCGAGATCCTGTGGATGGCCTACGCTTGGCCCGCCGACGTCAACAAGACCGGTAACCGCGCCTTCTTCATCAACCAAGAGGGCGACCTCCTGCAGATGAACAACCGTATCGCCGCGCCGTATGACGGCCCTGCTGCTGGCCCTAACTTCGACGCCGTCTTCTCGGTTGCTGGTGACATGGGCGCAGCCCTTGGCATCAACGGCGTCGCTGCCCAAGACCTCGGCACCTGGACGGCGGTTCAGTAAGCTGAACCCCAAAGCTCTGCCGCATGAAACGGCATAGCAGCGAGGCCCGGCGCTCCCTTCAAAGGAGCGCCGGGCCTCTGCATTTAACGGAAGGTCTGGCTCGACTAGTCCGTCAAGCCAAAGAGGCGCGCGGCGTTGTTCGTGGTGAGCTCTTCCACTGCATCCGTCGTCATGCCGCGCTGCTGGGCGACGCACTCGATGACACCCGTGACGAAGCTGGGCTCGTTGCGCTTGCCGCGCTTGTGCTGGGGTGCGAGGAAGGGGCAGTCGGTCTCCACGAGTAGGCGCTCGTCGCGCGTGGCTTTAGCGGCCTCGCGGTTGGCGTCGTTCTTCTTGAAGGTGACCACGCCGGAGAAGGAGATGTAGAGGTCGAGCTTCGCATAGGCGGTGAGCTCTTCGGCCCCCATGGTGAAGCAGTGCATGACTCCGCCGGGTCCTGTGGGAGCCAGGTCTTCGGTGAGTACGCGCACCGTCTCTTCGTGAGCGTCGCGGGAGTGAATAATCACGGGCTTGCCGGTTGCGCTCGAGAGCTCTAGGTGCCACCTAAAACCCTCGATCTGACGCTCTCTCGCCACGCTATCCCAGTAGAAGTCCAGGCCGGTCTCGCCAATCGCCACACACTTGGGATCGCGTGCAAGCTCGGCGATGGAGGCCAGTGTCTCGGGGCTAGGACCGGGACCTTCGGGCCCACCTAGGTCGTTGGGGTGAATGCCAACGGACGCGAAGATGCCGTGCTCTTGGTGGGCGAGGGCGAGCGCTGCACGCGAGGTGTCGAGGTCCGTGCCGACTACGATCATGCGCTCGATACCCGCCGCCCGCGCGCGCTCGAGGACCTCGGCCCGGTCCTCGTCGAAGCTCTTCCAATAAAGGTGTGTGTGGGAGTCGGTGATCACTGGCAGTTCTTCTCGATGATGTTGACGAGAGTCTGTTGGAAGTTCGGGTCCATCTCCTTACTCATGATCTCGGTCAGGATGTCGCAGAGCACCGCGTCCGTCTCGGGGTCCACCTTGGCGAGGTTGACAAGGGACTTGGCCGAGAGCCGGCGCAGGTAGCCGTTACCGGTGGACTCCACAAGAACCGTGCGCAGGGTCCCGCGTGTGTGGGCGCCGGGATAGTCGGCCAGCGCCTTAATCGCCATGACTCGCCCAGTCTGGTCGAGGAATAGGTCGCTGGCATAGGTTGAGAGGACACGCTGTGCCTCCGTACCCAGATCTACGGCGAGGGCGGCCTTGGCGTAGCAGTCCACGAGGCGCTCGGCCTCGGGATAGGTCTTGCCTGGACGACGCTTTTCCATGATCGGTTGGACCAGGCGGATGGCGTCGGCGGGAGAGGTCTCGGTAAGCACCTCGATCGCCGCGGTGCGCAGGCCGAGGTCCTCACCGTACATCTCGAAGATGGCCTCGAGCAAAGGGGCCGTCTCCGTCGGTAGGTTGTACGCGGCGACTCGCAAGAGGCCGCGGCGCAACATCAAGGCCTCGCCATCGCTCTCGTTGAACTTGTCGAGGGCAGCTTGGCCGACGGCCGGGCCCGCTACCCGCAGGCGGTCGGTGACTTCCCGATAGCGCTCGAACCAGTCATTCTGGACGGCGCTGTTCACCGAGGCGGGGGCTGGGGCTAGGGCGGCGATAAGATCGCGGATCTGGCGATCCGCGTCGCTGGGTGCCGCCGCTTTCGTATCCGGGGCGTTGCCGCAGGCCGCAAGGAGCAGGATGAGCAGGATCGAGGGAAGGATGTGGCGTTGCATCACGTGGAGCGGGTTCGGCGGTGGACTTGGTGAGGGGAATGGGGGCCATGTGCAAAGGCTGTTCCCAACTGTCCCTTAGGAGGGGGAATGCCCTCCGGGCGGAGACTATAGCAGCGCGTTTGTAGCGCTGCGGCTAGGAAGCTCCCGAATGCTGCCCGGGAAAAGGGGCCCGCGCTGGGCGAGCGAAGGTGAACCTGCCGGGGAAGTGCGAAATCGCTCGCGCGACGTCGCTCTGTAGTCGGTTCTTTCGTGCCTGTCCGGCGATTGGGCCGGATTAGGCAGTCCGTACGCGGTCTTGGCCTTGTATTTGATGTAGCGAGGAAGTTCGAAGGAATGCCGACCAGATTCCTTGGCAACAAAATGGGCGTTACGCCCTATAGTTCAACCCTCAAAGTCTGGCCCCCCCCGACTTCGAACTCCCTTGCACGTTCCCTCCACGAGCCCCTGGTTCTGGGTCGGTCTGGCCTCTGCAGGAGGTTCGTTGATTGTCTCCGCCCCCCGGCAGCATTGCTGGGAGGCACTTCTCCCAATGGTTTCTAGGATGCTAAAAGGTTCTTGGACGAACGCCGGTTTCACTCTATTCGCCGGTCTCTCTCTACTCTCCGCAGGTTGTTCGGGTGGCTCGGGCTCGGGCGCTTCGAGCGGAAGCTCCGGCTCATTCATCATCCAAGCTTGCTCGCTAGGTTGTAACGGTGGCGAAGCGGGTAGCCAGATCAGCTGTGGCGTGACCCAGGTTGCTGTCAACGAAGGCATCTCGATCCTGTTCAGTAGCGCTGTGGATCTATCCACGGTCAACAAGAACACCTTCCAGGTCATCGATCTCGCCACGGGCAAGACGCCTCCGGGCAGCTTCACCCTGAACCCGACAGACCCCAAGACTCTGATCTTTCGGCCCCAGCTGACGTTCGACGCGACGGGCAACCCCGTCTTCGGCCTCTCGGATAGCTCGACCTACGCGGTCTTCCTTCCCGGCTCGGTGCAGGACCCCGGCAGCGAAGTGATTCGCAGCGTCGGCGGCAAGCCCAACACGGCTCGCATGTCGTGCACGATCAACGCCATCGGCATTCTCGACCCGGTACCCGGACCACCCAAGGTGACCATCAGCGTCGACGTTGTGACCCAACAGGCTCCCCTTGTATTGGAAGAGCAAGCAGTCAATGAAGGCGTCAGCGTGATCAACGCCTACAGCGAGTCGACTATCCGGCTCTCCTTCGACGACATCATGAACCCCGCTACCCTGGTGAACCCAGTGACCGGGGTCTCCTCCACGCTGCGTGTGTTTGTGGACCCAGATGGCAACGTGAGTGATCCCACGGACCAGGTCGAGCTCTTCGGAACCTACACAATCGCGATCGACGAGCAGAACTTTCAGACCCAGGTGATCTTCACCCCGTCTACGGGCCTTCCCTCTTCTGGCAGCGGCTTGGTCCCGCGGAAGATTGTTGTGAGCGTCCCCAGCTTGGTCACCGACCTCGGCTCGAACTCCATCGTGAACCCGGGCCAAGCAACCTTCTCGCCCCAGTTCCTGCAGTTCCCTCCCGTGATCCTTCCCGGTGGAACCGGCGAGTCATTCGATTCGCCTCTGTACCTTGACGCTCCGAATACCGGCGCAGCATGGGGCGGCGGCGCTCTGATCAAAGGTATCCTTGGCGGCTCGGGCAAGCTTGGCCCGCTCATCGTCGATCAAGACAACTCACCTTTCGTCCTCAACACGGATAGTCAGGTCTGGTCCAACTTCGACATCATAACCGAGGGCAGTGCGACCTTCCCGCCCAGTGTGACTCCTCCGAGCTTGACGATCACAGACGGTATCTTTGAGTTCTCGAGGATCTCTGTGGAGGCCGGCGCGCAGCTTGTCCTCCAGGGCAGCAACCCCGCACGGCTCCTGGCCCGCGGCGAGCTGTTGGTCCAAGGCTCAGGCCTGCTCGACGTGAGCGGAGGCGATCCCGCGGACACCTTCACCACACCCTCCGGACACGACTCGACCATCTTGTTGGGCGGGACCGGTGGTACGGCTGGTCCTGGCGGTGGAGCCGGTGGCCGTGGTGCGGACCGCAGGGATGATACGGATCCGAGCCTGATCGCCGCTGGCGGTGTTTCAAACCCCGGAGCCGTCATCGACGGCTCGCCTGGCATCGGAGTCGGAGGCACACCTGGCCTCGTTTCCGGTGGCGGCGGCTTGGCGTGGCCGCCAGTCTTGCCGGCGAACACTTCCGACCTCGGCGGATTCATTTTTGATATTCAGTGCCGCAACGACATGACCGCTGGTCAGGGTGGTGGCGGTGGTTACGCGACGAGCGGAACCTC
>JBLHWM010000255.1:0-5466 GCA_047629095.1 Planctomycetota bacterium
GATGCGGAGATTCGATTGCGGAACTTGGCCGAGGCCTTGGCTTGCGGGCGACCCGAAGTGCTTCAGATGGATGTCGAGTGGCTTGCGTCCACCCTGGCTTCGCGCCAGTCGTCCACGGAGCTCTTGAGGGCGACCCTGTCCTGCCTGCGGGATGAGTTGAACGATAGCCTTCCAATTGATGCGAAGCCGATGGCGGCCGAATATCTTCGACTCGCTTTGCAAACCCTGGAGACGCCGATCGCTGCCCCGGAATCTTGCCTGGCCTATGATGATCCCTATGGCAAGCTGGCCAAGGAGTTCCTCGTGGCTGTGCTCGAGGGTAAGCGCGCTTCCGCCGAGCGATTGATCTGGGACGCAGTCGACGGTGGCGCACCGGTCACCGACTTGCACAGCCACGTTGTGACCCAGGTGCAAATGGAGCTCGGGCGGATGTGGCAGATCGGCGAGAGCTACGTGGCCGAAGAGCACTTCGGGTCTCGAGTCGTCGAGGACGTGCTCGCAATGTTGCGTTCGCGTATGGTGCGCGAGCCAGAGAACGGGCACACCGTGGTCCTTGCATCCGTTTCGGGCAATCTGCACGACATCGGGCCGCGCCTTGTTGCGGATCAGTTCGAAATGAAGGGTTGGCAGACCATCTTCTTGGGCGCAAACATGCCCATTGAAGACCTTGTGCGGGGCGTAAACGACTTTTCGCCGAGTATGGTCGCGCTGTCCGTTGGCCAAGCGCTCAACTTGCGCAGCGCAGCGGACACGATCTCAGCACTGCGGGCGAGCCAACCAGGGCTCCCGGTGCTTGTGGGCGGACTACCCTTTTCCGCAATCGATGGCCTGTGGAAGGATGTGGGCGCAGACACCTTTGCGATGGATGCTGAAAGTGCAGTCGCCTTTGGTGAATCCCTGATCGCGGCCAAGTAGGCTTAGCAGCCCGCCCGAAAAACACCCCATCCCATCTCGACCCTCACAGACCGCCTTGCTGCGATGGCAAATCACCCGTGTAGCTAAAACTACGCGGGTCATCTGCCGTCTTGCAAGGCGACCTGTGAGGACCAATCTGGAAACGGCTGTTTCTCAACAGGCTGCTAGTCTCAGGGGGCTGCGGTCAGGAGCAAGCGTTCTCGGGAAGAGACAACGACTCCCCCCGGGCGCTCCAAGGTGATCGCGAAAAGGGTCGCGTTCTCGACACTAATCTTGGGGTCGATGGAGACCTGGAAAGCGGCTCCGGGCGAGTCGAAGACACCGCCGTCCACCGGATGTTCAGCGGGGCGCTCCGCATCGAAAATCCAGAGCTGGTATTGGTTCTGGTCGGGCGCATTGGCAGGCAAGCCGTCGAAGGACATGAAGCCCGCCTTCAGTTGATTGCTCCACACGACCGTTCCGGTCGCAAGAGCACCAGTTGGGTCCTCTGTGGGGGCCCAAGCCACAGAAATCGAGTCTGGGGCTTCCCTGACATCGTTAAATGAGCTTGCTCCGCCCGACTTCATCGGCTGGGCGATCAGTAGGATCGTAGCGGCGGCAGCGGCGGCCCATCCAAGCCACGGGGCGCGGAGCAGGGAAGGACTCTTTCGATGTGACCCCGCCAGCAGGTTTGCGATCCGAATCAGCCGTTGACGCAGTCGCATGGGCATTTTTTCGATGCTCGCGGCCAAGAGGGCGATGTGGATAGCCGCTGCGGCGAAGGTGTAGGACTCAGGATCCACATCGGGGAATTCGGCCAGCAGAAGCCCGAGATCACGCTCTTCCTCCGGGGAGAACTCTTCGCCTAGTGCTTGATCTGCAAGAAGCTCGCGCAGACGTTCCTTGGGAGATGGGGGGGCGCTCATCGAGTTCTTTTCACGGCTGCGGATACTAGTAGTTCGATCGGAGAGCTCTAGGCTCGCGAAGGGGAGGTCTGGAAGTGGGTCATAAAGGGCTGCATTGTGAAGTTCGCAAGAGTTGCACAAATGGATGCATCCAGAGCGATGAAATTTACGAACTGCCTAGTGATATGAAGACATTCCTCCTAGAACGCGAGCTAATCATCGCTCGCCCCCTTAATGAGGTGTTCGCCTTCTTCGGCGACCCTAAGAACCTCGAAGCCATCACTCCGCCTTGGCTGCGTTTCCGAATCCGGGATGCATCCGATGATCCGCTGCGCGAGGGAAGCCACATTCGTTACCGCCTGAAGGTGCATGGATTTCCGATGAGCTGGACGAGCCTGATCTCGACCTGGAATCCTCCCTATAGCTTCGTGGACGAGCAGGTCAGCGGGCCCTACCGGGTCTGGCACCACACGCACTCGTTCGAGGAGGTCGAGGGCGGGACGCTAATCCGCGATCGCGTGGAGTATGCGATGTTCGGCGGCCGGCTGATCAACCAGCTCTTTGTGCGAAGGGACCTGAATCGCGTCTTCGACTACCGAACAGAGCGCTTGGCAGAGATCTTCGGATCCCCGGAACCGAGCATCGAAGCCCCAGTCCCGGCCACGGTCGGGGGCGCCGACTAGCTACCAATACTTGACTCCGGCTCACCGGGAACCGGCCAGAACGTCGCTCCTGGCCCTAGGTAGCTCATTTCTGTAGACGTGCCCCATATATAAGCCATGCGGGAGCAGCGCTCGAAGGGGTTCGCGGCGCCTCTTGGCCTAGGTTCTCGTATCGCCATTAAGCTGACATCTTATCCTCAATGGTCAAGGGTGCAGAGTCGCGGGGTGGGCTACTCGGACCTCATTCTAAAAGTGTAGCGTAGAGATGCAGGCCAGGCCATCTCGTTGGGTCGCCGCACTCTGCAAGGCCCGGTGTGGTTGAGCTTGCCCGGCTGGCTGCCCATGCCCAATGTTTTACTGGCGCAACGAAGCCAAAGGGGTGCGTGAAACCATTGGCGGTGGACGCGGGGGGTGACTAAGGTAAGCCCCGAACTAAGTGTGAACTTCCAGCCCGTCAGAGGCAGAGTTCGCGCTCCAACCCACGCAACCCACGCACCCTCTCGAGACAGCACCAATGAGCTCAAACCTAGAACCGATCCCTTGGGGGCAAGTCGGCAAACGTCCGCCCAGTGAAATGAAGCAAGCGGGCATGGTCATTGACCTGCGCCGCTGCATCGGTTGCCACAGCTGCTCGATCTCCTGCAAGACGGAGCACGAAGTTCCCCTTGGCAGCTTCCGAACTCGAGTCCATTACGTGGAGAAGCCCGACAGCACCCAGCTGGCATTCGTGCCCATGCTCTGCATGCAGTGCAAGGATGCGCCATGCATGCCCGCCTGCCCGACCTCGGCGCTGAGCCGCTTGAAGGATGGGCGCATTGTGGTCGAAGAGGAGGCTTGCAATGGCACGAAGGCCTGCGTTGCAGCTTGCCCTTACGATGCGATCGCGATTCATCCCCAGACGAACAAGGCGATGAAGTGCGACTTCTGCGAGGGCCGCGCGGCCGTTGGCATGGAGCCCGCCTGCGTGGAGTCCTGCCCGACCACGGCCCTGCGTTTCGGAGATCTCGGCGACGAGTCGGATCCTGTGACCCAGTACGCCAAGCATCACGACGCGAAGGCCTACAAGGCCGACGCGGGTACGGATCCGTCGGTGCTCTACATCGGGCACGACGAGTGGATGGAATCCGCCGCTCGTGGCGTCCAGCTCGGCGACGACGAAGCTGGCATCGTTTATGAGTAACTGGGAGCACACGGGGCTCCTGGCCCTGACCTCTGCGCCGCCCTTCGGTTGGTGGATCGCCGCTTACTTTGCCCTGGCCGCAATGGCGTCCGGGCTGATTCTGCGCGCCTCGCTTCCCTGCCTGATCGGTAGCGACGGTGGGTCGGCTGTTGGCCTGGGCAAGGCTTGCCTATGGGCGCTGGTCGCCCTTGGCTTCGGCGGCTTCTGCCTAGTCGCAGACCTCGCCTCGCCCAAGGACTTCCTGCTGACCCTGACCCACTTCAACCCGAACTCGTGGATCTCCATCGGCTCGCGCATCCTGTGCGTGTTCGCGGCGCTCTGCTTGGCAGGCCTCGCCTTTAGCCCCGGCAAGGACTCGCCCTCGGACAAGCCCGGGCGCGTTCTGCCGCTGCTGCTGATCAACGCGGCCCTCGCCCTGGCGATCTATCCGGCACTCGTACTCATGCAAGCCACCGGCCGTCCCCTCTGGGATTCGGCCCTGCTGCCGGCCATCTTCTTGGCCAGCGCATTCCACCTTGGTGTAAGCCTCGGCCCCCTGCTGTGCGGGCTTAGCCCCGTCAAAGGGATCGGACGCGTCATCGCTGGGATCGAGCTCGCCCTGGTCGCGGCCTTTGTCGCTACCAAGTCCGAGCTGCTGCTGGCCGAGGGGACCTGGCTGATCTGGGCTGCGGCCTACATCGCCTGCTCCTTCGTGCTGCCCGCATTCATGTCCGGTTCTGACGAGCGGCGCCCAAGCGCCAGCGCTTGGCTAGTTCTGGTCGGTACTTTCATTCTCCGATTCTGGTTGCTCGAAGCTGGCCAGTCCTCGGACGCATTCCTCTCCTAAGCCGTTCGCCCAATAGATCGCCATGGCACCTATTCAACGTCGTACCTTCCTTAAAGCCGCCGCGGCCGTCGCTGGACTTGCAGCGGCTGGCGTGCTTGTCGCCCCCATGTTCCGCCAAGGCGGAGTGCGCACGGGCACCTCTCCGTCCAGTACGGCCGGGAAGATTGACTACACCAAAGCCACTGGTATACCGACCATCTGCTTCGGTTGCACGACCCACTGCGGCGTTGTCGGCTGGGTGCAGGACGGCATCGTCCGTCGCATCTCGGGCAACCCGCTCGATCCCAACAGCGAGGGCAACATCTGTTCGAAGGCGAACGGAATGCTCTCCTATACCTACTACCCCGAGCGCCTGCTCTACCCGATCAAAAGAGTCGGTAAGCGTGGCGAGGGCAAGTGGAAGCGCATCAGCTGGGACCAGGCCAACGACGAGATCGGCGGGCGCCTCAAGCAGCTGCGCGAGGACGGCACGCCGGAAGAGTTCGTGTTCCACTACGGTCGCGACAAGACCAAGGGCGTCACGAAGCACTTCACGAATTCCTACGGCACGCCGCACCGGCTCAACCGCCGCGCGATCTGCAGTTCGAACCGCCGCGCGCCCCTGATGAGCTTCTATGGCCGGGACTTTGAGTGGGAGACTCAGGACCTCCTCAACACGAAGTTCATCGTCAACTTCGGCGCGAATCCCATGGAGGCGTACCAGGGTGGCATGTACATGTCGCACCGCATCATGAGCGCCCGTGTCGACAACGGCGCGCGCATGGTGACCTTCGAAGTGCGCCCCTCGGCCACGGCTTCGGTCTCCGATGAGTACTACCCGATCAAGCCCGGAGCGGACGGCGCGGTAGCCGCCGCCATGTGCCATGTGATCTTGAGGGACAACCTCTATGACCAGGCATTCTTCGAGCGCTGGGCCAACGTGTCCCTCGATGAGATCAAGGCCGAGTTCAGCGAGTTCACCCCCGTGTGGGCCGAAGAGCAGAGCGGCATCGAAGCCAC
>JBLHWM010000256.1:0-5456 GCA_047629095.1 Planctomycetota bacterium
GTTGATATCGACCGGCCTGCGCGCGTTAAGCGAGGACCTCGAGCCACTACTCGGCATGCGCACCTCGCGCGCCAAGGGCGGCAGCGCTCGCCCCACCCTGCTAGCCCTGCTGCAGAACCTCTAAGCCACAAGCACAACAGATAAGGAACGAAGTCATGCAAAACGACAAGATCAACAACGAACAACACGAGCGCCTCTGTGCGTTTCTCTTCGGCGAACTGGAAGGCGCAGAGCGCGCCGCCTTCGCCCAAGAGCTCGCCGCCAGCCCCGAGCTGCAAGCCGAACAATCCCGCATCGAAGCGAGCATGGAGCTCGTGAAAGAGTTCGCCCCCGTGGCGCCGGTGTCCCTGTCCCCCGGAGCCCGCGCTGGGCTCGTGGCGGCTGCGGGGAAAGCCAGCGGCATGCCGGGCTCGGCGCCGGGCCCGACGCTAGCTTGGTACCGGCACCCGGGACTGCAAGTCGCAGCGGCGACGATGCTGGCCTTCGTAGCCTTCCGCGCGCTGGACGAGCGCATGCTCGAGAACGCAGCGACTGGTGAATTCGGTCGCCGTGGCGAAGTGGCGGAGAGCAGCCGCGAGGCGACGCCGGATGCTCCGGATGTGAATGGCTTCAGGCCAGTCGTAAACGTACGGCAGACTGGCAACACATTCGTCCAAAAGGAAAGTGCGCCTACGTACAAAGATCCCGAAGGCAATCACCCCATTCCAACCGGCGGCTTCAACTATGAAGCGAGAAACCCAGCCGCTAAGTCCAGGCAGGGCGGAGCCCAAGCCACTCCCGGAGCAGCGGCCCCCGGCCCTGCCTCACCGGCGGCGAAAGGCCAGCCCGGAGGACTCAGCCTACTCGGTTACTCGGATTCGAGCGAGGGCTTCAAGCCTGCCGCCGATCCGAAGAGAGACGAAACGATGGTGATCCCACGCATCCAGGACGTGGTCTTTGATTCCGAGGAGGAAGAGGTCGACGACTTCAAAGCCGTGACCGGGAGCGTTTTCGCCGAGGCACTTGTCAGCGAGTTGCCGGAAGAGAGCCACGGGGGCACGTTCAAAGGCCCTAGCGATGTTGTCCCGCCCGTTGGCGGTGGTGGCGCAGGGCTTGTGAATGCTCCTGTAGCACCGGACGCTATCTATGTGGCGCGGTTCAAGGCAGGGGTGCCGCTCGCAGTGACTGAGCTCGGAGCTGCCCCGAGCGAGTCGCCAGCGCCAGTCCAGGTGAAGCCGGTTCAGCCAGTGCAAGCGCTAGGCGGGATTGCCGCTAGCACTCCAGGGAAAGGAGCTCCCCTTACGGAAGGCCCAAACGCTGGTGGGGTTCCCAACTTGGGGGAGGGGTTTGTTGCAGGCTTGTTGGATGGGGAGGAGTTTCAGTTGCCTTCCTTGCTTCCCCAGGATTCAAAGAAGGCCGCCGAGATCACCGCTAACCTCGAGCGCAGTGTGTCCGAGGCCAGGACTAAGCTTGCTCAGTTCGAAGCCGATTCGAAGGAGCGTAAGAACGACATGTTGAACGGAAACGTGGTGGCGATCGGCGACAACATGACTCTTCTGAACGAGACTCTTGCCAGCGTGGAGCAGGCCAAAGACGATGCTGTAGAGGCGGTCGAGAACGTGAGGCGAGTCGCCATGGGGGGGTCGAATCAGAGACCGCCGATGGGGGGTCAAATCACGGAAGGGGAGCCGTTTGCCAAGGGAACAGATGAGGTGTTTTTCAAGGCCTTTGGTGCCGTGGGGACGCCCCAGGATTCAGAAACCGGTTCAGGGGGTTGGTTCCTAGGTACGGGCGAAGAAGCCCGGGTCGGTGGCGGTGGCGGAGGCGGCGGTGATGCGGTTGCGGACAACGAGTTCCCGCACCACGCTTGGCTCGTCCAACAAGAGGCCGAAGTGGATGGCGGTGACGTTGGCCTACCCGGGCTCAACAATCGCCGGGGTGGTGGTGCAGGCGGCGGCGTGCTTGGGCCGGATGGGCAAGCGACTAGCGACCGCCTGGGCGTCACCTTCGGGATGACGGCAGCGGGTGAGCGGGTGGAGGTGGATATGCCTGTTGCCCAGGCTCGCCTTGCGGAACTGGAACAGCTAAAAGTGGTCGACGAAAGGGAACCTATTGGCTTCAGCGGGGGAAGGGTGGAGCCTATGTCCGATGAGGACAAGGCCGAACTTGACCTGCTTCGCGGCTACTTCGAATTCGTCGAAGTCACCAAGCAACAAGCCGAGCAAGACCGCCTTCTCGCCGAGCAGGCCCAGCTGGAGGCCAAGCTGCGTCGCGCCATCGAGGTGGAGCGCGAGTACCTCACGATTGTGCAGAACTGCATCCCTAAGGTCGGCGAGAAGCCCTCGGCGATGTACTACCGCTACTGGGGCGACAACGGTTACGAGTTCCCGGTGAACGACAACCTGTCGACCTTCTCCATCGACGTGGACACGGCTAGCTACACCCTGGCGCGGCGCTATCTCAAAGATGGCTACCTGCCCGAGCGTGCGCAGATTCGCACCGAGGAGTTCGTCAACTACGCCACGCCGGATCTGCCGGCGCCCACGGGCGGCGACGTGTTCGGCATCACCATGGAGTTGGCGCCGAGCCCCTTCGGCCCCAACGCGGAAGCCGGCGGCGAGCATCGCCTGCTGCGCATTGGCGTGCGCGGAATGGAAGTTGACATGACCGAGCGCGATCCCGTGGCCTTGACCTTCGTGGTCGACGTGTCGGGTTCCATGGCTACGGGCGGAAGGCTCGAGCTGGTGAAGCACTCCCTGCGTCTCTTGGTCGGTGAACTCAGCCCGACGGATTCGATCGCACTGATCACCTTCAACAACACGGCGACCCGCGTCCTGGACATGACGTCCGTGGGCAACGGTTCGGCCATCGAGCGCGCACTCTATGAGATGAAGACCGGCGGCGGCACGAATGCCGAGAGCGGCCTGCGTCTGGGTTACGAGGAGGCCGTCCTGGCCCACACACCCGGTGCACAGAACCGCGTGGTGTTCCTGTCCGACGGCGTCGGTAACATCGGCGAGACGGACGAGCAGAAGCTCATCGCCGACGTGAAGCGCGCCCGGGACAAGGGCATCTACTTGAACACGATCGGGTTCGGCATGACCAACCACAACGATCGCTTCCTCGAGCAGCTCGCCGACGGCGGCGACGGTCTGTGCAACTATGTGGACAGCCCCGACGAAGCCCAGCGCGCCCTCGTCGACAACTTCACCGGCGCCTTCCAGACGATTGCCCGGGACGTGAAGATCCAGGTCGAGTTCGACAAGAACCAAGTGCTCTCCTACCGCCAACTCGGCTACGAGAACCGCGCCATCGCCGATGTGAACTTCCGCAACGATGCGGTGGACGCCGGCGAAGTCGGCGCCGGCCAACAGGTCGTCGCCCTCTACGAGGTCGTGCTGCGCAACGCGGATCCCAGCAATGAGACGCCGCTAGCTACCACGCGAGTTCGCTACAAGGCGCCCTACGGCAAGCTGCTCGCGAAGGCGAGTGGTGGCAGTGGCCAGCCCGGAGCGAGTGCCGATGGCGACAAGCAGCTCGGCGCCAACGAGGCGACGGAGATCGAGTCGAGCTTCTACTGGAATCAATCGAGCGGCCTCTTCGACGGCGCTTCGATCGGCTTCCAGAAGAGCGCTCTCTCGGCACAGTTCGCCGAGTTCCTGCGCCGCTCGTCCCACGCCAAGAACGACAGCCTCTCGCTGTTGCGCTACAAGCTGGAAGAGCTAGCCAAGACAACTGGCGACCCCGAGGTGATCGAGCTGTCCGCCCTGGTGCAGCTTGCCCAACCGCAACTCGAGCCAGCACTACTAGCGCAAAACAGCCTGCGCCGCGCTGCGGACGAGCTGCAACGCTTCGAGTACGACTGCCTGCGCACCAGCTACGTGGACGGCGACCAATCGGAAGACTGGCTAGTCTCCACCAACGCAACCCGCGAGCACCTGCGCGAATCCCTACGCATCGAAGTCTACGAATCCTGGGGCATCGAGAACCGCTAGTCGAGCTAGGTTGCAACCAGACCGACTCGGGGAAACGCGAGGCGGCCACGCACAACGTTGCGTGGCCGCCTCGCCGCTTTAAGTGCGGCACCAAAACGCGGTACGTAGTAACTTACCGAGCCGCACACATCTCGTCTACTCGCCAACAGAATCGCACCGCACACAAGGCATCCGACGAACCAAGCTGCCGATAGGCATGCTTCACGTCGGCTCATCGAATAAACCATACCGCAGATACACTGTCCGCAGAAAGAGGAGCGGTGCGCAAAGGTCCCTACTAGCCAGCTGCCAAGGGGCCTGCTCGACTTCGCCCTCTTCGAGACTGCAGCGTCGGTCAGGGCCGAGCCGTGCTCGGCTGCCAGGAATGCCGCTTCCGCGGTCTCGCCCCAAACCTACACGTATGCCCAAAACGGTCTGTCCCAGGGGCGGGCCCCTTTTCATGCGGCCTGTTAGAGCAGGGCGCGGCGATGTAACCCCTGGCTCTTCCGAGAAAGGCTAACTTTGGTTTGCATGAATTGGATGGGCTGGGTCAAAGTCCATGGACTCTTCTACGCTCCAACCTCGCACTCGCACACAGAATGAACGCACCAGAAGTCTCTCTGACCACCTTCCTCGCTCTGACATTCTTGGTCGCTCCGCCCGCCCTATCCCAAGGTCGACTCGAGGCCTTCGGCAACTCATCGCCAGGGACTCCACCGGCGGGGACGGGCTTCGTCCAAGTCGATGCCGGCACATACTTCAACCTGGCGATTCATGCCGACGGCAGCCTTTGGGCGTGGGGATCTGATTCCGACGGACAAGTCTCCAGCAAGCCAAATGGCTACGACTTCACCTTCGCCTCTGCGGGCGGTCGATTCGGCCTCGCACTTCGGGCCGATGGAAGCTTGGAGTCCTGGGGGGATGACACCTGGGGGCCGGTCTCCGGAGCACCGACGGTGGGGGAATTTACCCAAGTCGCCGCTGGCTACCAGTTCGGCGTGGCGATCGACGCGGATGGTTTTCTTTCAGCTTGGGGCAATGATTGGCCCTACGGCGTTGTGACGAATACGCCCACAGACTCAGGCTACGTTCAGGTTGCCGCCGGGCTAAGCCACGCGGTGGCGCTTCGAGCAGACGGGACGCTTGTCAGCTGGGGTGAGCCCACGATCACCATGCCAACGCCGACAGGTGCAGGCTTCGTCCAGATCGCGGCGGGCAGAGACATGAACATCGCTTTGAAGGAGGATGGGTCCGTCGAGACCTGGGGAGCGAACACCGCGGGGGGGCTGATCACCAACACCCCGACGGATACGGGCTACTTGGACATTGCGGCTGCATGGGACACGCTCTTCGTTCAGAAACCGAATGGCCTGATCCACGCCTGGGGGAACAATCAAGTCACGCCCAACTACGGCGTTGACTGGTTTAGTCTCGACGGAGGGGCCTACCACGCCGTGGCGATCTGGGAGCTCGACTGCAACTACGATGGCACTTCGGACTACA
>JBLHWM010000257.1:0-5444 GCA_047629095.1 Planctomycetota bacterium
TCGAGCACAGCTACAAGGAACTCCTTGGCCAGCTTGCCATAGGGATCATCATGGGCCAGGCACGGTTCCGGGGCAGCGATCGGCGTCTCTAGAGTTTGCAAAGCCAGTCCAAGATATTCGGCCGCCATCGGCTTCGCTTCCGTTGGAAGGCCGTCGTTCAACTCATCCCGCAGGCAGGACAGGGTCGCCCTCAAGAGCTCCGTGGATGACTGGCGCGAAGCCAGGGTGGACGCAAGCCACTCGACATCCATCTGAAGCACTTCGGGTCGCCCGCAAGCCAAGGCCTCGGCCAAGTTCCGCAATCGAATCTCCGCATCGCTGACGAACTCAGTGAACCCCAATTGATTCAGAGCCTCGGCAGCCTCCGAACTGGACTCGCTAACGCGCAGCGCAGTGCCCGCGGCAAAAGCTCTTCGCGTTGAATCCAGAAGCGCTGCGATGAAGGTACCTTGGTCGTTCATAGAATTACTCGGCTTGAAACTGATGCCTGTGGGCTGTCCTAGACGGCCGTATTTGACTTTTCGCGGCTGCCCCTAAAACGGCCCTTTTACATGAATAGCAGGCGAGTACTGCCAATCCCGTGGGTCCTGCCTTCGAGAGCGCCATCACTCGAGCCCTCCATTTTCGCGCTGCTCTTCGAGTAGCGCGCGAATGCGTTCGAGCCCGCGACGCGCGTGACTCTTCACGGTGCCGAGAGGCAGCTGCGTCACCGTTGCGATCTCGGTGTGCGTTAGGCCTTCCACGATCGATAGGCGTAGCACCTTTTGCTGGTCGGGCTTGAGCTGCCCAAGGGCTGCTAGTGCGACGCGAGCCTCGTCGGCAACATCGATCTCCTCGAGGCTCGACTCTTGGTGGATCGTGTCCTCTTCCAAAGCTTCGAGAGATGGACGGCGGCCGACCTTGCGGTTGTGGTCGATCGCCCGGCGCCTGGCGATCGTTGTGATGTAGGTCGACTCCGATGCCCGACTGGGATCGAAGCGCTCGGCGTGACTCCAGATCTGGATGAAGATCTCCTGAACCAGGTCCTCCGCTGCCGCGACGGGAACCATGCGCGAGGCGACCGCCCAAACTAGGGCTCCATACTTGTCCAACAAGAGCGGCACGGCAGACTTGTCCCCGGCACCAACTCTCTCGAGCAGTGTCGGGGCCTCTTGGCCTGCAGTCGCCGTGGTTGGATGAAAGTTCTTGCTGGTCACGAGTGGAACGGGGTGTTGTAGATGCGGTCGGGATGCATCTCGCAACGTTCATTCTATGTTTCGTCCGGCACAAGGGGCTAGAGCCAATCGCCCGCAGTTCATTAATGAAGGGCGGGAGAAGCTGGAAAGTTGAAAAGTCGAAAATAGCGTTCTGGCTTTCACGACTTCCTGCATCCGCCGGAATGCGATGGGCGAATGAGTGGTTGAACCAACTACAAAACCCCCAGAACAACCAACATGAAGTTTCTAGCACTTACTCTCGCCGTTGCCGGCCTTTCGATGTTCTCGATCGCAGGCACCACCTCCACCGCCGACACTAACACTGCCGCAACAATGCCGAAAGGCGACATCATCGAGACCGCGATTGCCAACGGGCAGTTTACCACTCTGGCGGCTGCTCTTACCGCCGCGGATCTGATCGCACCGCTCCAAGGTAAGGGGCCGTTCACCGTGTTCGCTCCTACGGACGCTGCCTTCGCTGCCCTGCCCAAGGGCACCCTTGAGTCTCTGCTCAAGCCCGCCAACAAGGGCACCCTGTCCACTATCCTCACGTACCACGTGGTGCCCGCGAAAGTTCTTGCGGCTGACGCCGTGAAGCTCACTAGCGCCGCCAGCCTCAACGGGCAGAGCTTTAGCATTGTGGCCAACAAGCGCGGTGTCACCGTTGCTGGTGCCATGATTACCATGACGGACATCGAGTGCTCGAACGGAGTCATCCATGTGATTGACTCGGTGATGATGCCCTCGACCAAGAACGTCGTTGAGACTGCCGTTGCGGCGGGAAGCTTCAAGACTCTTGCAGCTGCCCTTGGCGCATCCGACCTTGTGGAAACCCTCCAGGGAGCCGGTCCTTTTACCGTCTTCGCCCCCACGGACGCAGCTTTCGCTGCACTCCCGAAAGGCACCGTCGAGTCCCTGCTCTTGCCGGAGAACAAGGCCAAGCTGGCCGGTATCCTGACGTTCCACGTCGCGGCCGGTCGCTCACCTGCATCTGATGTGGTTCGACGCAGTAGCATCGCCACGGTCAACGGCCAGCGCGTTGCGATCGAAGCCGACAAGCGCGGTGTTCGCATCGGTGGAGCCATGATCTCTTCAACCGACATCCAGTGCACGAATGGCACGATCCACGTACTTGACGCTGTCATGCTTCCCTCGACTTTGAACGTTGTCCAGACCGCTGTTGAGGCCGGAACCTTCAAGACCCTGGCCGCAGCCCTAGGTGCTGGTGGACTCGTCCGAGTCCTCGAAGGTCCTGGCCCGTTCACCGTCTTTGCGCCGACCGACGAGGCCTTCGCCGCACTGCCGAAGGGCACGGTTGAGTCCCTGCTTCTTCCTGAGAACAAAGACCTCCTGGTCGCCATTCTCAAGAACCACGTCGTCTCCGGAAGGGTCTACTCCGATCAGCTCAGCTCTGGCCGAGTCGCCTCCATCGGTGGCACTAAGCTCACCGTGAAGGTATCTGAAGCTGGCGTCATGGTCGGCGCCGCCAAGGTCATTAGCGCTGACATCGAGACCACGAACGGTGTGGTCCACGCCGTCAACGCGGTCATCCTGCCCGAATAGCCCGAAAGGGTTCCCGCCTTCTTTTCTTACTCACTGCGGGTTAGCTCCTTTCCGAGCGCCCGCTTTTTTTCTAACCAATCGATCCACCGTGTTGAACTCCATCATTCTTCTTGCCATGACGATCTCCACCCCTCAGCTGACCGGAGACCTAAACCCCCTCTCTCTTGCGAGTGAGACCCTGCGCGACGCAGTCGTAAGTGGAAGCCAAGCAAGGGATGCTGGAGGCACCGGCCTGGCACCCATGGTGAACGGCGCCATTGCTGCCAGGGATCTCTTGGGCAAATCTCAGTTCGGAGCTGCACTCGACGAGATTGTTACCGCCGGCCGTTGGCGCGGCGTCATCCAACCCGACTCGGCCTCCTATTGGCTTGAGTCCGAACTCAACGCCCTCTTGAGCGACCTTGAGTTCGAGCCTGTGCTCGAGGCCGCGCTGCCCCTAGGCTTCCCCGGTCTTACGCCCGTTCGCGAGATCGAACTGAAGCAGTATCCTGCCTACAGGTCCGTCACTGCGAACCTAGGCGGTCTTGGATCAGGTGGCGCATTCTGGAAGCTCTTTGCCCACATTACAACCAACGACATCGCCATGACTGCACCGGTCGAGATGTCCTACGATTCGAAGAGCGGCGACTTGCGCGAAGCGAAGATGGCCTTCCTATATGGTGACCCCGAGGTCGGGGTCGTAGGCCGTGATGGTCTGGTCGAGGTCGAGGATGCCGATGCGGGCTGGGTCGTCAGCATGGGCTGCCGTGGCATCGAAACCCAGGCCAACATCGAGCAAGCCTATGGCGACCTGATTGATTGGGTTGCTGGCCAGCCCGACTTGGAAGTGAGTGGTGAGATGCGAGTCATGGGCTACAACAGCCCGATGGTGACCGGCAAGCGCCGCTATTTCGAGGTTCAGATCCCCGTGCAGCGGATCTCGACGCCGGTCCTCGACTTTGGCGACAAGAGGGTGCTCGCCTCTTGGAATATCGTCAACGATTCCGTCATGGGCGGAAGGTCCACAAGCCAGATTTGGAGCACCGCCGATGGGACCGGCCTCTTTATTGGTAACGTGTCTCTTGAGAACAACGGAGGCTTCGCTTCCGTCCGATCAGGCCAAGTCGCTGGAGCCTTGGAGGGTGCCTCCCAAGTCATCCTTCGATTCCGCGGTGACGGCCGGACCTACAAGCTACGCATGTACACCGAAGAGAACCCCGGGGTTGGCTACCAAGCCTCCTTCGAGACGATCGACGGCGAATGGACTGAACGCACATTCCTGGCCGACGACTTTACACCGATGTGGAGAGGCCGGGTCCTGTCGGATCTTCCCGACCTCAGTTTCGACCGGGTAGCTAGACTTGGTGTGATCATCTCCGATGGCCAAACCGGTGCCTTCCGGATCGAGTTAGGGTCCGTCGAGAAGCGCTAAACCCACGAAACCCGCACCCCCCGCAAAATCAATGGCGACACAAACGGAAACAGGATTGGATCAACGCAGCCGCTGGCACGACCCCGCCCTTCCGCTTCGCATTGGCGTATCGTCCTGCCTACTTGGCGAACCGGTGCGCTACGACAAGGGCCATGCCCGGGCCCGCTTCGTGACCGACACGCTGTCGCGCTGGTTCGAGTTTGTCGCGGTGTGCCCGGAAGTCGAAGTTGGGATGGGGATTCCTCGTCCAACGATTCGACTGATTGAAGAGGAGGGCGAGGTGCGACTGGTCGCCCCCTCCACTGGAGAGGACTTCACGGACACCATGAACGCCTATGCCGAGAAGAAGGTCGCGCAGCTACAAAAGCTCGACCTGGACGGCTACATCCTTAAGAGCCGATCGCCTTCCTGTGGCATGGAGCGCATCAAGGTCTACAAGAATGGCATGCCGGGAAGGCGCAGCGACTCTGGGCTTTTTGCCGCAGCACTCAAGCGGCAGTGGCCGACTCTGCCCCTCGAAGAGGAGGGGCGCTTGAACGACCACCGCCTGCGCGAAAACTTCATCGAGCGCGTCTTCTGCCGCAACCGTTGGCGCACCTTGGTTTCGAAAGGACTGAGTCGGCGCAGTCTGGTCGAGTTCCACACGGCCCACAAGCTCCTACTACTGGCCCACAACGAGTCCGCCTACCGACGCATGGGCAAGCTCGTTGGCAGTGCCGGAACGATTCCCGATCAAGACCTCTTCCAACAATACGAGCTCGAGTTCCAAGGGGCGCTCAACACGAAGGCAACGGTGCGCCGGCACGTCAATGTGTTGCAGCACGCTCTGGGGCACCTCAAGAACAAGTTGCAATCCCGCGAGAAGCAAGAGATCCTGACTGCGATCCAAGACTTCGCAGATGGCATCTTGCCGCTGATCGTCCCCATGACCTTGATGCGCTACACCATCCGCCACCACGAGGTGGACTACCTGACAGGGCAGCTCTACTTCGATCCGCATCCTAAGGAGCTGATGCTTCGCAACCACGCCTAGGAAGAGATGGACTCGCCCCAAGAGCACGGTGTCCCCAAGAGCCGCATCCGCGTCCTGAAGGACGTCGCCCATGCCCCGGAAGGACGCTACGTCGTCTATTGGATGACGGCCGCACGGCGCGCCCATTGGAACTTCGGGCTGGACCGGGCCATTGAACTCTCCCTGTCCCTGGGACTGCCCCTGGTTGTCTTTGAGCCCCTGCGCGTGGGCTACCGCTGGGCAAGCGAGCGCTTCCACAGGT
>JBLHWM010000258.1:0-5416 GCA_047629095.1 Planctomycetota bacterium
GCAACAAACATAAACAAAAGGGTTTCCCTAAACCACCAGACACACCCCCCACCCTCCTGTAGTCGATTCGCCGGGGAGAAAGGGGGAATTGTACGTTTGGGAGGGGAGAGGGGGGGCTTGGGGACAAACGTCAGGGATCTTTGTTCCTTGGGGGCTTGGTCGGCCGTCACTGACGTACAACCTTCCCCCCCTCCCAGACGAATCGCCTACAGAAGGGCGGGCTTGCATTGCTCTGCCTCCGGAATCGCTTTGTCTTCAGGAGTGCTCCCCTGACGAAGCAAAGAGATCCCCAGCGCTCCGAGCACTCCGCGTGGAGGAGGCAGAGCAATGCAAGCCCGCCCGCACGTCCAACTCGTCCCCATCCCGCGCGGAGCGCGCCCCCCAGCGGAGCGCCAAGCGAAGCGCCTCTACCTACACAAGATCCTGAAGCCCAGACCAAAGCAAGCGGCCCCGGCCGGTGACACTCCATGGGAGCATCGCCAACCGGGGCCGCTTGCGTTAGAGGCTAGCCTCGCCCTAAGCGAAGCCAGCCCTCGCCTCCTATTGCTTGCGCTCGGCGCCCTTCGAGTTCTTGAAGATCGCCGCGCCGACGATGAGGAAGGCGGCAATGGTTGCCGCGGTCTTCACCATGTCGCCAAGCTCGGCGAACTGGGCAATGGCTAGGGTCTTCTCATCGAATCCGTAGCGGATGGCGACCCCGAGCACGAGGTCGAGCAACGCCGCACCTGTGATGAGACCCGCCGCTATGAGGATGGACTCGCCACGTTGGCGGGCACCCTTGCCTTCGGCGAAGTAGCGGAATAGAGTACCGATAAGGATCGCAATGCCGACGTCGGCAGGAAGATAGATGCCCACGGCAAAGGCCATGGCTGGCAGGATCACGCCTTTGGCCTTACCCACGATTTCCAAGAGGATCGCACCCACTCCGACGAGTGCGCCGATCAGGACCGGCATCAGCGGGACCTCTTTCGAGATCAAGATCGCGTCGAACACGCTCGCGAACATGGTGGCCTGGGGCGCGAGCAGTTCTTTACTACCCAAAGTGTAGGCTTCGTGGGCTACATCGAGGGCGAAGGGCACTGCGATGGCCGCCATGATCAGACCTAGGATCTGCGCTAGGAAACCAGATTGGACGGGGACCCCGCACAGTTGCAGGGTCTTGTAGTCTTGGCTTGAGTCGTTCGCGGTGCAGACCGCGACACATGCGCCGACGAGGAGCGGTGTTAGGATCAAGACGTCGTCGATGCTGTTGCGGCCAAGGGCCAAGGCCGTGGCACACAGGACGAGCGTGGTGACAAACACCGTTCCCGAGACAGGCGATGCGGACGAACCGATTTGAAGCGAAAGGATCGCGCCAAGTCCGACCATGACCATGGCGCAGAGCAGAATCGAACCGGTCATGGAGAAGGAGTAAGCGCTAACCCCTTCCTTCGAGACCAGCCAAGAGAAGATGATCGCCATGCCAAGCACGATGGACATCTTGAGCCAGCGCTGGACGTTGGGTGCAATCACAAGCAGACCGTCTTTGTCCGCGTTGGAGTCCGTGCTGACCTTGGCGCCGAAGAAGCGCACCATCGACCAAATCACAGCCACGCCCATAGCGCCACCACCGACCCAGCGCATGGACAGTTCGACCGCACTCGCATCCAGGGGTAAGCCAGTTGCGTCGACCTCTCCCGTGAGCCAGATCTGACCGATGAGTCTCACCGCGGCCCCGGAAAAGACCAGCATCCCGGTGCCAAGAGTCAACAGGCCACCGATGCCAATCACCATGACGTCCAGGGGGAGCCCAACTTCCAGGCTGCCCTTGCCGCGCTCCACGTGGGTCGCCAGGGCTCCTTTCAGTGCGCCCATTCGCACCAACAGCGGTGTCAACGCGCCGAGCAGCATACCCAGGTACAAAGACGTCTTCAGGTTTGGTCGCTTCGTCGGGTCCGCCGCCGCCGCCTCGATCATCGTTTGGCAGGCGTGTGCCTCCGGCGCGGGCAAAGTCGGGTCACTCAGGAACTTCCTCGTGGTCAGGCCGACGAAGCCAAAGCCAATCAGCGCTCCCGCAAGACTCAAGATAATCAGCGAGACCACGTCCACGGGCGGGACCTCGAGTCCCTTGTTGCGGTAGAGGATCTGCACCACGGGCGCGGTAAAGATCACACCGGCCGTGACTGCCATGCCCGCGGAGCCCGCGACCTGGGCGATGTTCAAAAAGCGCGTGCCGCCTCCCGAGGAGACCTTGCGGGTGAACGCTCCCCAGGCGAACAGGATCACTAGGGGGCTGACCCCGGGTGTGATGCCGGCCTTGAGGCCTGCGATCACTAGGGAGCTGGCGAGGATCGTGGAGACGATCACACCAAAGACGATTCCAAAGCGGTCGTCGCGATTCATGGGAAGCGGGGGGTGGAGTGGGGGGAAGGCCAAAAAGTAGGCCCGAGGGAGGTTATGCGGCCAAAAAAACGCGGCTTATGAGAAGCGCTTTTGGGCTCTACCCCTCAAACTTGAGGGCCCGACCATACCCCTTTCCCCGGCTCAAAGCCAAGCGCTAGTCCTTCTCCTATGCCCCGCCCCCTCGTATCGATTCTGCTGCCGACCTGGAACGGCGCTGACTCCCTGCCTGGACTCTTGGCCAATCTCGCGAGTCAAGAGCTCGATGGCGACGTGGAGATCGTGGCCTTCGACTCGGGCTCCAAGGACGGTACGATCGAACTTTTGGAGGCGAGCGGCGCACGGCTCTTCCATATACACAACTCGGAATTCAGCCACGGCGGCACCCGCAACCGCATCGCGGCCGAGGCCCGGGGCGACTACCTTGTCTTCCTGTCCCAGGACGTGCAGCCCGTGGGCACGGACTTCCTGGCCGAGCTGCTGAAGCCCTTTGCCGACGAGCGCGTGGCTGGGGTCTGTGCGCGGGTCCTGCCCTTTCCGGGCACCGATCCCCTGACGGCGCGCACGGTGCTCGATCTGCCCGAGGCGTCCGCCGAGAGTAGCAGCCGCGACCTGGACAAGATCGGCCCGGTGTGGGCCGTGGACAGCCTGGAACGGGTGGCCTATGTTCGCTTCAACAACGTGGCCAGCGCGATCCGGGCGGATCTCTTCCGCAAGTACCCCTTCCCCGAGGTGGCCTTCGGCGAGGACTTTGCCTGGGCCGCGCGGATCTTGACCGCGGGCTACCGGTTGGCTTTCACGGGGGACTGCTCGGTCTACCACAGCCACGAATATACGCCCCGGGAGGCCTACAAGCGCTACGAGACTGACGCCTCGTTCCACGTAGCTGCCCACGGCTGGAACATGCGGCCGAACTTGCTTAGTGTGGCCCGCGGGCTGCTCTTCGAGCTGCTCTGCGACTGGAAATTCATCAAGAGCAACGGCTGGAGTGATGCAAAGTACCTGCTGCGGGCACCTGCTTTGCGCTTCGCCCAGGTCTGGGGCCAGTACAAGGGTGGTCGCAAGCTCCACATCCTCGATCCCTGCGAAGATTCTTCGACGAGTCCAAACTCCTGAGATGTCCAACGAGCATCTAACTCCTATCGGGGATAGACTTTGTGTCTGCGGCCCTTTGACTCTCTCTAACATAGGGCCCTTGCTCAACCCCTCGTGACGCCCCCCCCTCCAAAGACCCTGCCGAGCGTCTCCGTATCCATGCCTACCTGGCAGGGTGCGGAATTCCTCGATGCAGTGCTGACCTCTCTAAGCCAGCAGGCTTATGGGGGCGATTGGGAGCTTTTGGTCGTGGATTCGGGCTCCAAGGACGAGACCTTAGAGATCATCGCAAGGCACCAAAAGGACTTCCCGGTCCCCTTCGCCCTGCGCTCGATCCACAACGTCGAGTTCGACCACGGCGATACGCGCAACTACATGGCCGCCCTCGGCAGTGGCGAGCTGTGTGTGTTCTTGACCCAGGATGCGATTCCTGCCGGCAAGGACTGGCTCGAGACCTTGGTTGCGAACTTCGAGGATCCCGACGTGGGCGCGGCCTACTGCCGCAACGCCCCGCGGCCCGACGCGGACTTCTTGACCGGCATCTTCAGCGCGGACGATCCCGGCTACAGCCTCGAGCGCCGCGAGGTGCGCCTTGCCGATGTCGAGGACTACGAGGAGCTCGACGCACACGCGAAACGGCTGCTCTACAACTTCAACGACGTGGCCTCCTGCGTGCGCCGCAAGCTCTGGGAGCGCCATCCCTTCCCGCGCACCTGGTTCGGCGAGGACGTGCTGATGGCGCGCGCCTTTCTCGAGGCGGGCTTCACGGTGGTCTACGACGTGGACGCGGCGGTGGAGCACAGCCACGACTACACGGTGGACGAGACGCATAAGCGCGCTGTCATCGACGGGCGTTTCAACAAGGAGTGGCTCGGCCGCATCTGCGTCGAGAGCGCTTCCGACGCCAAGACCTTGGAGCAGCGCTTCCGCGATGCGGACCGCAAGGCGATTGAGGAGAAGCTAGGGAGCGGCGCACAGGCGACTGAAGTCGAAGCCTATGCCAAGCAAGCCCAAGCTCTGCGGCTCGCGGCGTTCCAAGGACTCCAGGAAGGTGGCGCCGGTGTGACCAGCGACACGCTGCTACCCGCAACGGGTATGCTCGAGTCGAAGCAGCTGCGGCTGCTCTACGTTGTGCATGGCTTCCCGCCAGACACCTGGGCCGGCACCGAGATCTACACCCTGAACTTGGCCAAGGAGATGCAGAAGCTCGGCCACCAGGTGACTATCCTGGCGCGCGTTCCTGGACCCGGTGGCGAGGGCTCACACTTTCAAGAGGGCGAGCCGGAGGACTTCTCCGTCGAGCAGACCGAGTTCGAGGGCCTGCGCCTGCTGCGCATGACCCACAGGCTACATCACCAGAGTTTGGAGCAGAGCTTTGCCCATCCGCGCAGTGAAGCCGCCTTCCGCAAGGTGCTGCTGTCGGAGGCCCCGGACCTGGTGCACTTCCAGCACCTGATCCACACCTCGGCGGGACTTGTGCACGTCGCCAAGAACTTCGGCTGTGCGACCGTGGTGCACTGCCACGACTACTGGGCCTTGTGCTCGCGCGTGCAGCTGATTCGGCCCGATGGGAAGATCTGCGAGGGCAACATGGGCGCCGGTTGCTTCCTCTGCATCAAGGACAAGAAGCTCGATCGTATCGATGCCATCTCCAAGGCCGGGAAGCTGGGCGAGAAGCTGATCAAAGTGGCCGTTGGTGGCGCTAATCTTCTCGGTGGTTCGCGGGCGAAAGTGCTTGTGAAGGAGTACAAGGAGCTGCGCAACCGCGAGCACTTTGTTCCCGCTGCCTACGCCGCCGCAGACCTACAGATCAGCCCCAGCCGCTTCCTGCGGGAGCGCCTCTTGGCCAGCGGCAAGTTCGATCCACACAGCTTCCTGTACCTGGACAATGGCATGCGTACGGATCACGTGGAGGCACTGCAAAAGCAGCCCTCGGACGTGG
>JBLHWM010000259.1:0-5378 GCA_047629095.1 Planctomycetota bacterium
TTGGCCAATCCGCGCAACGCCACGGCTGGCGCGATCCGCCGCAACGACCCGGCCGAGGTCGCTCGCTATCCGCTTGAGTTTCACATCTACTCCGCGCCGCGCATCGAGTTCGCACCCGGCGAAGAGCAGCACTTCGAATCCTACGTCGACATCGTACGCGCCATGTGTGAGTGGGGCCTGCCCGACTCGGGGCTCGGCGAGCGCGTCAAGGGGCTCGCTGCGTGCATCGCGTACCACGACAAGATCGAGGCCGGCCGCTGGGACATCCCCTTCGACATGGACGGCGTCGTGGCGAAGCTCGACGACCTCGCCCTGCGCGAGCGCTTGGGCCAGACGTCGCGCACCATGCGCTGGCAGTACGCCCACAAGTTCGAGCCGGTGGAGGCGATCACGACCCTGCGCGCTATCGAAGTCATGGTCGGCGTCGGCGGCCGCTTGACCCCGCGCGCGCACCTGGACGCGGTGGAGGTCGGCGGCGTGACCGTGCGCCACACGACCCTGCACAACGCCGAGCACGTGGCCAACCTCGGCATCGCGATCGGTGACTCGGTCACCCTGCACCGGGCGGGCGATGTGATCCCCCAAGTGACGGGAGTCTCGAGCGCGGCTACCGGCGAGCAGCCCACGGACTGGAAGGGGCTCGTGCCCGAGTCGCTGATGGTGGGCCCCGCGGATGAGGGCGCCATGCGCGAGGTCCAGGCCGGCGTCACTTGGCGCTATCGCTCGCGCTTCGCGATGCCCGCGACCTGCCCCTCCTGCGACACCCCTGTCACCGCCAGGGGCAAGTACTTCTACTGCCCCAACGGCCTAAGTTGTCGTCCCCAGCTCGTGGGCCGAATCAAGCTGCTCGCCGGCCGCACGGCTTTCGAGATCGAGTCCATCGGCCCCAAGCTCATCGATCAGATGGCCAGCGCAGGACTGCTACACAACCCCGCAGACCTGTTTCACCTGGACCGCGAAGCTGTACTCGGCCTAGACCGCTGGGGCGAAAAGAGCACCGACAACCTCTTTCGCCAGCTCGAGGAGCGCCGCAAGGTTACCGCCGCTCGGTTCCTTGTTGCCCTGGGTATCCCCGACGTCGGCCCCTCCACCGCCAAGATTCTCGCCGCCCGCTTCGACAACTTCGACGACCTGATGGCGACCACCGAGGACACCCTGATCGAGCTCGACGGCATCGGGCCCGAGGTCGCCAAAGAGATCATCACCTTCTTCGCCGACGAGCCCAACCAAGCCATGGTCGCCCGCTTCTTCGCTGGCGGAGTCGAGCTGACTTTCCCAAGCCCCGACGCCACCGAGGGAGTCTTCTCCGGCAAGACCGTAGTCCTCACCGGCACCCTAGAAACGATGAAACGGGCCGAGGCCAAGTCCATCGTCGAATCCAACGGCGGCCGCATCGGCTCCTCCATCAGCAAGCGAACCGACTACCTAGTCGCCGGAGCCAAGGCAGGCTCCAAGCTAAAAAAAGCCGAGTCCCTAGGAGTCCAAATCCTAGACGAGCCCGCCTTCATCGCCTTCGTCGCGGGCAGCTAGGACCGAAGAGCGAGGAGCGCAGGTCGAGCCCTAGAGGAGTGGAGCCTCGTGACCATTCTCCTAGGAAGATGGTCGCCAGCAGCCCCAGCCCGACAAAAACTCCCCAAAGTCACCAACCCACGCACCCCCCAACCGTTTTAGGTACCCTGTTCGCAACCTAGGCCACCCAAAATGACCAACCCCAAACCAACCAACCAAGACGTCCCCAGCACCCCGCCCGAGGACATCTCTGCCGAGACCCAAGCTCTCCAGCAAGAGCTCGAGTCCGGCCCGCCCCCCGAAGAGTTTCTAGCCAACACCGAGATCAAGCAGCTCGTCGACCTTGCCCACGACGGCGACGCCGACGCCCTGAACACTCTGTTCGAGCGCTACCACGACATCATGATCCAGTACGCCCGTCGCCAAATCGGCACGCGCCTAGGCTGGAAAGAGGGTCCCGACGACCTTGCCCAGACGACCTTCCGCGAGGCCGCCCGGGACTTCAAGGGCTACGTTTACCAAGGCGAGGGCTCCTTCCTGCGCTGGCTCTCGCGCATCCTTCAGAACAAAGTCCGCGACAAGGCCGAGTTCTACGCAGCTGGCAAGCGCGACATCTCCCGTGAGCGCTCCCTCGAAGGCGCCTCGGACGACAACGACGACAAGCCCATCTACCTGGCGCCCTCGGACGACCTCTCGGTGACCCGCCAAGTCCAACGCTCGGAGGAATACCGTATCCTGCGCGAGGCCATCGACGAGCTCAAGCCCGAGCACCGCCAAGCCCTCACCCTGGTCGTCTTCCAGGGGATGACCCTCGGGGAGGCAGGCAAGGAGATGGGGGGCCGCTCCGAGGACGCCATCCGCATGATGATCCGCCGCGCGGAGAAGAGCCTCGGTGAGATCACCCGCAGCCGCCTGGAAGAGGAAGCCGAGTAATCTCCACGTGGGGGGTTGCCTAGCAGCCCCCCAACGCCTAAAGTCTTCGCCTCTGGGCCGCTAACTCAATTGGTAGAGTGCCATGTTCACAGCGTGGAGGTTACTGGTTCAAGTCCAGTGCGGCCCACCACTCGCTCCTCGCAAGAGCCCGCCAAGCTACGGAGTCGCACACCTACCGGCGCGCTACCCGCAAGAAGTGCCGCAGCAAGAGCTAGCACCGGGGTTCAAGATTGTCCTCGTCATGGGCAGGCTACGGCGACCTCGATCCGCACTCGAATGAGAGGGGCTAGTCGCGCGCCCTAACCAGATCAACGTCTGGAAAGTGGCTGGGCATGTGGAGCTTCACCGCATTCCGGTTGGGAAGGGTGGAGGTGTTCCGCAAGGGCGTCATGAGTCGCCCAGCAGGCCCCTGGGGCAGCAAACCCCGTGGGATACTGGTTAGGCTGAGGATGGCGCGGTACTTTTGAGCGCTAGAACTGCGGGCAATGTGCGACTCGGTATCTGTGGGCGCCACGCTGAGGGAATCGTGTTAGATTCGGATACACCCCCCTCACTTGGAATCACCGCTATGCATTCAATACTTCGGTCCTGCTTTGGAAGGGCGCTCGCGATTGCGCTCATTGTGCCCCTGCTTATTCTGGACTCTGATGCACAGATCGTCATTCAGACTGGGGACGACCTGGCTGCCGCGGTCGCTTCGGCACCCGACAATAGCTTCATTGAGATTCAAAGCAATGCTACGTTCACGGGCACTTTGGCGTGGCAGGGGAAGGGGTTGACGATCCATGCTGGGGTCGGCTTCAAGCCGACGATCGTTGGGGACATAGGTGAGCCCGCTGTGCATCTGACAAGCGGGACGCCAGATACGAAAGTGGTACTCATCGGGTTGACGCTAGTGCCTGGAGTCGTCGAATCTAACGCCATGATCCTCGCTAACGACGGGACGATTGCGTCTTGGATCCGGGCGGCGTTTCTCGACTGTGACTTCCAAGGTGGGGTCTACTCCTATGGCTTGGGGAATACCCACTTCACGGGTACGTTTGACGACTGCAAGATGGAGGACCTGCGGTTTGACGGCGACGACAGTTTCGACGCCACTGCGGTAATGCAAGACTGCAAGCTGACCGGATCGTTGTACCTATTCAGCGCAGATTCCGCCCACTTCGACGTGACGGTACGGCGGTCTCGGCTTACCGGACTTTCAGGCATATGTAACGACCTTTCAACTGGCGAGCTACTCGTGGAGAGCTCCCTGGTTTCCGGCGGCGGTATTCCTTCCCCCGGAATCAGTTTCATAGGAGCAATCAATGAGCCATCAGCGCGCTTCGTCAACGTGACCGTGACTGGATACGGTGTCGGAGTCTCAGTGTGGCCCAACGCAACGCTCGAGAACATGTTGGTCTTTGGCAATTCCTCGTCCGATCTTGCCCCTCAAACTACGTCGGCGCAGATCTCGAACTCATTCATCAGCGACGGTGCCCATGACGGGCTCAATGGTAACTTCACGGGGAATCCGCAGCTGAATGGGACCTTTGCCCCGCTGCCTGGCTCGATCGTTTTCGACTCGGCCAACAGCTTGGCTGCCGACCTCGGTCTTTTCGACCTCAATGGAGACGCGCGCTCCCAAGATGGCGATGGCGACCTGATTGCCAGCGTGAATGTTGGCGCTGTCGAGACGAAAGGCGGCGTCGCCACCTTCTACAACGGCAACGGAATCAACGCGACTGACTACACTTTGCTGACAGGCCCACTGCTCGGAAAGGCGTTCCGGAGTTCGGTTGCCCTGCCCTCAATGACGACGGTGAGTATCGTTGCCATCGACCTCTTTTCCCCGCCTCTTTCCCTCCCCGGTGTGTTCCTCGGAGAGACCTTCATCTTGTACTCCCCAGGTCTCCGACTGGATTTTGCCTCTGGCGATGGCATGCACGTCATCAATGTACCGGACATCCCTGCGATTGCCGGGGCCATGATGATGGTGCAAGGCGCTCGTATCGTTGACGTTGGTGGTGTCGCAACCATCGAAGCGCTCAATGGATTTAATATCGTCGTCGGGCGATAGAACCCGAACGCAGAAGGTGACATTGCTTGATGGGCAGATCACCTTAAAGCAGTCTCTTCGCAGTGTCTACGGCGACTTGAATGTGCTGGGTCTAGAGGGAGGATGCGGCCGTCGGGCCGCTGTGGATTCGAACCGGAGGCGTAGATCTGCCCAAGCATACAGCCAATCGGGCGATGTCATTCTCGGCTGCGAGGGGTGAGCCATCCAATCCAAACGCGAGTACCCATCGCACAAAAACAAAGGTCCAGAGACTCCGAAAAAGCGGACCGAATGAAAAGCGGCATTCCTAACCTACATAAAACTCCTGATGGCCAATCGCAACTAGCTTCCGTGTCCTCGGCGCAGGAAGCTCTATGAGCTCACTTCATTGATTCTATAGCTCCCAGCTCGCCGTGACCTTTGAGTCGCTTTCGAGTATGATATCGCGGCAGTGAATGAGACGCCCAAAGGCCCAATCGGGGGCATAGGGCCTGAACTCGGACCACTGAAGCAGAATGAAAGAAGATCGCAGCACCACTCTTATGGCCTCGGAGGGGATCGTGCGATCCTCGCTCGCGGAACGATTCCAACGCGTACGCCAGCGCACGATGCAGTGGGCGGAGGGACTCGAGCGCGAGGACTTCCAGCTCCAATCGATGGAGGATGCCTCCCCATTGTCCTGGCACTTTGCTCATACGACTTGGTTCCTTGAGCAGTTCGTACTCGCTCCTTATGTGGAGAGTTTCCGTGCGCACCATCCGCGCTACGCCTATCTGTTTAATAGCTACTACGAGACCATCGGTGCGCGTGTTGCGCGCTCGCGTCGTGGCTTGGTGAGCCGGCCTACTGTCCCTCAAATTGTCGAGTACCGACAAGCGGTGGATGAGCGCGTCGAGAA
>JBLHWM010000260.1:0-5354 GCA_047629095.1 Planctomycetota bacterium
CCGGTGGGGATTTGAATTTGTGGTGCGATGTGGGGGCCGTCCCTGTGGGATTCCTCCACCCTGCTGCTGACTGAGACGCCTTTGGAGGGTCGCAACGGCTTGGGGGAATGGGGATTCGAAGTCTCAGGGAGGGGGTGGGGCTGTTGGGGCTTGTTGTAAGTGATCACTTGATGGGCTCCGGAAGGGCCGAGCATGGGGGCGGGGACGAAGTCTTGAGAATGGTGGAAGGGGGGCCGAATGCCGAGAATCCCCCGAGATGGGGTTCCCAAGCCCAAGCCCAAGCCTAAGGTCGAGGGCGAGCGTCGAGCGGCGAGCGGCAACTGGTTTCCTTTCCCCTGATCGTTGCGCCCCCCAAAGGTGTCTCTTCCGCCAGGGGGGCGGAGGAATCCCTTAGGGACGGCCCCCTAGGCGCTCAATTCATCACAGAGTCCTCCGGCCGTCCGGGTTCCGGAGTCCCCCTGGCGGAAGAGGCGCCGGGCGCCCAACCGTCCCCCCGCGCGCAGCGCCCCTCTTAGCCCCGAGACCAGAACGGCATTGAGCCAGAACGCCAGAGCGTCAGGACGACTGAACGTCAGGACGACTGAACGTCAAGGACCCCAGAACGGCCAAGAACCCTTGCCAACTCCCCCCTCCCCTGCTAGACTTCGCCCCCCAAATCTCGATTTGGCCAACGCCTAGTCCCCTAGGCACATCAAGCAGGTCCCGCGGGAGGGTTTCCACCGCGCCAACCAACAAGATACTTTGTACGCAATCATCTCAGACAGAAGTCGCCAGATCACCGTCCGCGAGGGCGACGTGATCCAGTGCGACCACCAGGACGACCTAGAGCCTGGCCAAACGATCACCTTTGACAACGTCCTCCTCCTCTCGAACGAGGGCAAGGTCACCATCGGCACTCCCCAAGTGGAAGGCGCTTCCGTGACCGGCGAGGTCATCGGAGCTACCAAGGGCCCCAAGCTCGTGGTCTTCCGCTTCAAGCGTCGTAAGAATGTCCGCGTCAAGCGCGGTCACCGTCAAGATTATGTCGCGGTGCGAGTCACCGGCATCAACGCCTAACCGAGGAACCATTCCATGGCACACAAGAAAGGACAGGGTTCTACCCGCAACGGTCGTAACTCCAACCCGCAGTTCCGAGGCGTCAAGCGCTTTGGCGGCGAGGCTGTGATTCCCGGTAACATCATCGTTCGCCAGTGCGGCACCAAGTTCCACCCCGGTGCGAACGTTGGCATGGGCAACGACTACACGCTCTTCGCTCTTGTGACCGGCAAAGTCCGGTTCCAGAGCCGGCGCCGGGTCACGATCGACCCCGTATAGTTTTAGGACTAGCGCATTCCAAAGGGGAGGAGCAGTCGTTTTCCGGCTGCTCCTCTTTTCTGTTATCCGCCCCTGAACTCAATCCAAGAACTCCTTCACCCAACCAGATTTGGTTCGGTGCTCAACCCAGGTCAATCCCATGTTTCGCGACGAGTGTGAAATCGAGGTCCGCGGTGGAAAGGGCGGAGACGGCATGGTGTCGTTCCGTCGCGAGAAGTACGTGCCCCGGGGTGGCCCCGATGGGGGAGACGGCGGCGACGGCGGCAGCATTGTGCTGTACACAACGGACCGGGTGAACTCCCTGTTGGACGTTGGCCGGCGCAAGCACTACAAGGGGGACAAGGGCCGTCCGGGCTCAACCCGCAACTGCGCCGGTGCACGTGGCGAAGACCTGCGTATCGAGGTGCCCGTTGGCACCGAGGTTCGCGATCTCGAGCGAGATCACGTCCTGCGTGACCTGACCGAGCTCGGCGACGAGGTCGTGATCGCGGCCGGTGGTCGTGGCGGCCGCGGCAACTCCCAGTTCGCCAACGCCATCGTCCAGGCGCCTCGCTACCACGAGATCGGCCGGGACGGCGAGGTCCGCGAGATCAAGCTCGTGCTCAAAATCGTGGCCGAGCTCGGCCTGATTGGTCTACCCAATGCGGGCAAGTCCACCTTCCTCTCGCGGGTCAGCGCTGCCCGCCCCAAGATCGCAGATTACCCCTTCACCACCCTGGAACCCCAGGTCGGCATTGCCGAGGTCGGCAACTACGACACCCTCTGCATCGCAGACCTGCCGGGCCTCATCGAAGGTGCGGCCGAGGGCGTTGGCCTAGGCCACCAGTTCCTGCGCCATGTGGAGCGCTGCCAGGTGCTTTTGCACCTTGTGGACGTGTCCGAGGCAGCGAACGAAGGCCGTGGCGGGCAAGGTCCCGACGAAGCCTGGCGCGTCATCGAAGCCGAACTGGCCAACTACTCCGTCGACCTCTCCGGCCGGCCGCGCATCACCGTGGCGACCAAGTGCGAGGACCCCGGCGCCGAAGAGGGCATTAAGGTCCTAGAGGAGGCCGTTGGCCATAAGGTCATGCGGATCTCCTCCCTGCGCGGCGATGGCCTAGAAGCCCTGCTGCTGGATGCTCGCGTGTTGGTGCGCGAGGCCCAAGCAGCCGAGCCCAAGTAATTCGAGCCATTCTCCAGATGGGCCCAAGCTGGGCCTATCTGGCTGCCGAATAGGACTGTTGACGATTCCCATCAGATCCGCCGTGGAGCGGTCGCTGGACTCGTTGATAGGCCGGCCTTTTTGGGGGCAGTTAGGATGAGCGAAAACGAAGTGAAAGCGGAAGGCAATGGTGCCTTGGACCTACTCGAGTTCTGGATGAAGGCTGTCGTCGAGGGCGAGGCCAGCGACCTGATCCTGCGGGCCGGAAAGCGCGCCTGCTGCCGTATCGACGGCGCAATCACCTTCCTCAAGGGGGATGTCCCCAAGGCCGAGGGCCTGGTCGAGGTGCTGCGACCCTATCTTGGCGAGCGGAACATGGATATCTGGATGCGCACAGGCAACCTGGACGCGTCGGTCTCGCACCCGCAATACGGCCGCTACCGTCTCAACGCATTCCGCCAGCTCGGAGATCCGGCTGCCGTTCTGCGACGTGTCGCGGACACCGCTCCGAACCTGACAGATCTCGATCTGCCGACGAAATATATGGCCAAGCTCGCCGAGCGCAAGCGCGGTCTCGTGCTGGTGACAGGCACTGCCGGTTCGGGCAAGTCGACCACCATGTCGGCCATGGTCCAGCACCTCAACACAACCAAGCCGCGTCACGTGATCACTCTCGAGGATCCCGTTGAGATCATCTACAAGGAGGAGCGCTGCGTGATCAGCCAGCGCGAGCTCGGCACGGACTTCGAAGAGTTCCAGCAGGGCCTTAGCCACGCTCTACGCCAGAGCCCCGACGTGATCTTGATCGGCGAGATGCGCGATGCCGCCACAGTGGCCGCCGCGATGGATGCCGCCGAGACCGGTCACCTAGTGATCTCGACCCTGCACACGGTCAACGCAGCCCGCACCCTGGACCGCGTCCTTTCCTTCTTCCCGGCCCGCCAGCACGCCCAGGTGTGTATGCGCCTCTCGGACAACCTTGCGGGCATCGTCTCCCAGCGCCTCGTGCCGCGTCGCAACGCGACTGGATTGGTGCCAGCCATCGAGCTCTTGACCACCGTGCCGAGGGTCAAGGAGATCCTGCTCGAGGGGGAGACCGTCGAGGTCGGCCGCATGCTAGCGAAGGGTGGAGTCGAAGGTCTGATTTCCTTCAACGAGTCCCTCGCTCATCTTGTGGAGGCCGGAATCGTGGACATGGATTTAGCCGTGGCTGCAAGTGACCGTCCCGAGGAGTTGATCCTCGCCCTTCGAGGCTTCTCCTCTGGCACGAAGCAGCGCCTGCGCATGGCTTAGGCCACGCGCACTTGTCCGGGGTGCCAAGACTCCAAATCTCTGGGAAGATCCTTGGCACTAGGGCGTCTCCTATGCAGATCCTGCCCCCGGAAGCGATTCCGCAGTCGCTCCCGGGGCTTTTCCTTTGCTAGCATGGACGCCCTATGAACCTCTCCTTGATCCAGAATGTCGCATGGCTCGGGTCGGCCGCCCTGGCCGGCTACCTTGGTTGGTACCTGTACGATTTTAAGCAGAACCAATTTGAGCGCATGGACCGCCTGCCGGACGCCACGTTCCTTGCGGCCCTCAACGATGTGTCCAAGCCCGAGGCCGTGAAGACGGCGGACTTCGACTTCGACGTGGTGGAGAAGCTCTACCACAAGATGAATTGGATCGGGAAGCCACCACCGGAGCCGGTAATCACGGTGACCGATGGCCCCATAGTGGAGACCGAGAAGCCGCTCGTGCAGGTCAAGACCCTGCTCGACGTGCTCTTCATCCGCGAGGCGACCTTCGACCCGGCCCAGAGCCTAGCCCTTGTCAGCTACACGGACCAAAACCTGCGTCGCAATGCAGAGGATGGCTTGGCCCAGTTTCGCGTTGGCGACCACCTGCCCAGCCCCTATGGCGGCATCTTTGTTGAGGCCATCCGCGGTGACGGCGTACTCTTCGGTTTCGAGACCGAAGAAGGCGATGAGCCCCAGGAGTCCGAGCTACTTTCGACACCTGTGATCGAGACCAAGATCAAGATCGTCAAGGTCGGTGCCGACGGCGTGATTCAGCCGAAGAGCGACCCGTCGATCACCTTGTCGGGAAACACGAACGTCTACAACCCCTTGGACACGATCCAGGTGGACACCAATCGCTTCCTAATCGGCAAGAACGACGCCGAGCAGTTCGCCACGAACTACGCCTCGATCATCGCGAAGATTGACCACCGCCAGCACCGCGACCCTGTGACGCGACAGCCCGATGGCATCGAGATCAAGGACGTGCCCGCGGGCTCTATCGCCGCCAAGCACGGCGTGACGAAAGGCGACATCATCAAGAGCGTGAACGGCCATCCTGTGACCACCTCCCAGGAGGCGATCCAGTACGCCAAGAACAACTCCGAGAAGTACACGACCTGGGAGATTGTGATCGAGAATCAAGGCGTCGAGCGCACGGTCCTCTACGAGTCACCCGCGGAGTGACTTCGCCACCCGGGATCCATGGGGCGTGCTAGCGCTCCATGGCTCCGGCTGCCCGAACGACGATGCAACCCTCATCCGAAGCGAAGAGCCTCTGGCTCACCGTTGACCAAGGGAACTCACGCACGAAGTTCGTGGTGTGGCAGGGCTCGCCTGCTTCCTTAAGCGAACCGATCCGCTTGCGGGGTGCCGAGCACACGAACGGCGACTTGGGATTGGCCGAGCTCTTGGCGGATTTCATCGGTGGGCAACTCGCCGGCGCCGGCCTGTCGAGCGTGGCTTCGAGCCAAGCCCAAGACGCATTGATGGACGCGGGCCTAAGCGCTCTGGGCGTCGAAGTCCAGCGGCCCAGCGGCGGCCTGGTCATGGGCATCCGCCATCCGGAGACCCTTGGCGCGGACCGCATGTTCGCGGCTCGCGGCGCGGTTGAGCTGGCC
>JBLHWM010000261.1:0-5353 GCA_047629095.1 Planctomycetota bacterium
TTCCGATTGCAGGGATTCTGCTGCTTGGCGCCCTCTTCAGGGGGCGCTTTCGGGGAGCGCGCTACTGGCTGATCGCCTGGGGCGCCTACATGGCCATGGCACTCTTGCAGTGTCTGCTCGACCTGCTGACCTACGGCGCCTTTGGGTCGAGCTTGCTCCCCTACCTCGCCCAAAACTTCGCCGTCGTCGGCAACCTCTTCCAGCTCCTTGCCAAGCTGGGCGTACCCTACTGCCACGACATCGCCTACGCGATCTACAACACGATCAACTCGGGGACCGCGACCACCGCTGCAACCAACGACCCGGCAGCGGCTACCGCGTTGGCGCAGTCCGTCATGAGCCGCGACTGGTACCTGCGCTACCTCGATGTGGCGTTCATGGCGCCACCGGTGATTGCTGCCCTCGCGCTTGGCATGCTCGCCGGGCTACGCAAGCACAAGAAGGGCGCGATGCTGCTCTTCATGGTGGTCGTGATCGACGTCGCCATGCTCTCGCTCAAGTCTTCCAAGTCCTTCCGCCTTTGGCTCCCGCTCTTGCCCTTTCTCGCACTCTTTGCGGGCTTGGGTTTCGACACATTGTGGAGCGCACTGGAAGGCACCAAGGGCCGCCTCACACGGACCATCACCGCAAGGGTCGGGCTTGCCATTTGCCTAATGTGGCTCGCATTCGGCAGCTATTCGACTCTGAAGGAAACCAACCTGCGCAAGTATGGCGCATGGTGGCAAGCCACCGAGATCTTGGACCGCCATGCTGCGGCAGCGGGCGAGACTTGGACGATGGCGAGCGCCTACTACTGGGCCGTTCGCTTCCGCAACACCGAGAACTTATCGGTCAAAAAACTATCCCATCACATGGATCGCTGGGCCGGTCTCGATGACACCGCAAAGCGCGAGGTGCTGGCCGAGATCGACAAGCTCGACTGCTTCGTCGCGCACCTGCAAGTGCTCACCCAAGATCCAGAGATCATGCGGCGTGTGAACGAGCGTTTTGAGATCGTGGACATCCTCTATCGGAAGCGTGACTTCGAAGAGTTGAACGCCCTGTATGTGATGAAGAAACGCACGCCCGGGAGAGAGCCCGAGCGCAGCTTCTACGAGATCTACAAGGACATCGACGCCGGTGCCTACCAGGCCACGATCCAGACTCCCCACAGCGTGGACTTCCGGCGGCCAGAACCCGATGGCGAGGTCATGCAGATGGTGCTACTCGGCTGGGATTTTGAGACGGGGCTCGCGGCTGGCGAGCTCGGCTGGATGACCTTCCATTGGTATGTGGGACCGACCAAGGACCACAACTACCGCCCCGTGATTCGCTTGACCGACCCCGATGATCGCTCCCTCAATCGCAACACGCCGCTTGCCTTTGGCGCCTGGCAGACCAGTGCTCTCGAGACGGGTTGGGTCATCAAGGAGAGCTTCCCGATTCCCGTGCCCACGGATCCGCGCGAGTTTGGCGGGGCAAACTGCCGCGGCGACTCCCTGCCGGCCAAGCTCTGGATGGGCGTTGCGGAGTACGCGCTGGTGGATGGTGTCGAGCGCCAGATTGGCGGGCTCAACCCCTTCCACCCCACGGCCGTGCGACCGATTGCGAAGCGCCGCTCGTCCTCGAACTACGTCTCCGACGACAACTACCGCGTCAGTGCGGATGGCCTGATGCAGATCGGTGGTGTTTGGATACCGGTTCCGGACGACGCCATCCTGCCCGACGACGGGCGCCCCCTGAAGAAGGACAGCTAGGCCGGGCCCCGGGGCAACAAACCTAGGAATCTGGACTCCAAAGCAGGACTTGGGGAAGTCCTGGACAGCAAACTGCGGGGGAGGCTTTACCCGGCGGCCTCGGGTCCTTATTGTTTGCAAGTCCGGAGGACCTTTTGGCCTCGGACATCCGATTCTGCCTGTTGAAATCTCACTGGATGCCCCCGAGACCTATGTGCCCAAAGCCCGTCGCCCTCCGCGCCCTCTTGCCACTGCTTGCCCTCGCAGCAATCTTCGTATCGGCTTGCGCCGGACCGGGCAAGACAATGGCCGAGTCGGACTACCCGGAAATGCTCGTCTCCCTGCGCGACTTCCGCGACAACGCCAACGGCACGATCTTCGAGTTGGCCAACAAGACCTACACCGAGTCCCACCAGGCCAATCCCAACGCAGACCAGCGGATTCAAACGGGCGAGCTACTCGGTGCGCTGATTGACTACTACGGTGACGAGGGCTTCTGGGAATACTCACGCCCAGGTCAGGGGCCGCTTACTCTTATGGAAGAGGCGGGCGAATACCTACACAGCGTGCTCGAAGTCAAACAGGGCTCGAAGCACGGCTGGATCACCTTCCGCAAGGGCCTCACCAAGGAAGAGCTGACCCTCTTCGGCGAGCAATACAAGCTCTTCCTAGCGCTGTTCAATGAGACCAGCGGCTATCGCTCGGTTCAGAACTTGAACGAGAACGCCACCGACATCTTTAGGAGTAACTGAGCTATGGCATGGGGAAATGAAGAGCACGACTGGACGCATCCCAAGACGCTTGCACTGATTCCAGCGCGTATTGGATCCACGCGAATGAAGAAGAAGATGATGCGCAACGATACGGGCATGTTCCTCTTCGAACACACCGTGAAGAATGTGCTCTCCTCGCGCTTCGTCGACGAGGCGATTCTCGCGACCGATAGCAAGGAGATCGCCGACGCGGCGGCCTCTGTTGGCATCGAAGCCGTGATGACCTCCGAGCACCACAAGTCCGGCACGGACAGGATCAACGAGGCATTAGAAATCCTGCTGGCCTCGGGCCGAGGTCCCTGGGAGGTTGTGATCAACGTCCAGGGGGACGAGCCGGAACTGCCGCCAGAGGGCCTGACTGCCCTGGTGGAGGCCTTCCGGAACCCCGAGGTCGAGCTCGCCACATTGATGACCAAGCTCGGCTCCTCGGAGTCGCCGACCAATCCGTCGATCGTGAAGATCGTCTGTGACAAGCTAGGCCGCGCCCTCTACTTCTCCCGTGCGCCGATTCCATCCGGTAGCCATGCCCGCGCGATCTCCATCAGCGGGACCATGGATCCGACCAAGCGCCACGTGGGTGTCTACGCGTTCCGGCCCGAGGCCTTAGGTCGCTTCTGCACCCTGTCCGAGAGCGACCTCGAGCGCATCGAAAACCTCGAGCAGCTGCGCTGGCTGGAAAACGGCGGACGCATCCACGTCCGCGAGATCCACAAGGCGCCGCCGGGCATCGACACCGAGCAAGAATACCTGCAGTTTGTCACCCGCTTCCGCGAACAAAGCAGACGCTAACCACGCCTCCCCCCTCTCTTTCCACCGCTCTCTCCTTCCACTCCCCCTCAACTTGTGACCAAGCACATTTTTGTTACCGGTGGCGTCGTGTCCAACCTCGGCAAGGGTCTAACGACCGCTGCCATAGGCATGATTCTCGAAGCGCGCGGCTACCGCGTCTCGATCCAGAAACTGGATCCCTACATCAACGTGGACCCGGGCACCATGAGCCCCTTCCAACACGGTGAGGTCTACGTCACCGACGATGGTGCGGAGACCGACCTGGACCTGGGGCACTACGAGCGCTTCACCCACGCCAAGCTGACCAAGAGCAGCAACTTCACCACGGGCAAGATCTACTCGTCGGTGATTCAGAAGGAGCGCCGTGGTGATTACCTCGGGCGCACCGTGCAGGTGATTCCGCACATCACGGACGCCATCAAAGAGGCGATCTACGCCGGTGTTCCCGGTCCCGATGAGAACGGCCGCACCGTGGACGTGGCCCTGACCGAGATCGGCGGCACCGTTGGCGACATCGAGAGCCACCCCTTCCTTGAGGCCATCCGCCAGTTCGGCCTAGAGCGGCCCGAACGCGACACGCTGTTCGTGCACATCACCCTGCTGCCCTATGTGGCCTGCTCGGGCGAAATGAAGACGAAGCCGAGCCAACACTCGGTTGCCAAGCTGCGCGAGATCGGACTCACGCCCAATATCCTGGTCTGCCGTACCGAGCAGCCCATGAGCGAGGACATGGCCAATAAGCTAAGCATGTTCTGCAACGTGCGTCGCAAGCACGTGATCGAGGAGCGCGACGTCGCCTTCTCGATCTACGAGGTCCCCCTCGACCTGTGCAAGGCAGGCCTGGACAAGATCGTGCTCGAGCACTTCAACATGCCCAGTGACGAGCCCACAGACCTTGGTTTTTGGGCCGCTATGGTCGACCGCATTCGAGTCATCGAAAAGCGCGGCGACGAGGTCGAAGTGGCCGTCGTTGGCAAATACATCGAGCTGCACGACGCCTACAAGTCCATCTACGAATCCCTCACCCACGCGGGCATCGCGAATGGCGTGAAGATTAAGCTGCGCAAGCTAGCCGCCGAAGATGTGCTCGACGAAGGTGTCGGGATCTTGGAAGGTGTGCACGCGGTTCTGATTCCCGGTGGCTTTGGCGAGCGTGGCATCGAAGGCAAGATCGAGTCGATCCGCTGGGCCCGCGAGCGTGGCATTCCCTTCCTTGGCATCTGCCTTGGAATGCAGTGCGCTGTGATTGAAGCCGCGCGGAACATGGCCGGGCTCAAGGGCGCCCACACCACCGAGCACTCCACCGACACGCCCCACCCCGTAATCCATTACATGTCGGATCAATCCGACGACACGGATAAGGGCGGCACCATGCGCCTCGGCGCCTATGACTGCACCTTGGATGAGGACAGCCTTGCGTTCCGCCTGTACGGAAAAACGAACATCTCCGAGCGCCATCGCCACCGGTGGGAGTTCAACAACGAGTACCGCGAGGTGCTTGCCGAGGCCGGCCTGAAGCAAACGGGCTTCCACCCCGGCCGAGACCTCGTGGAGATCGTTGAGATCGAGGACCATCCCTTTTTCATCGGCGTACAGTTCCACCCCGAGTTCAAGTGCCGTCCACTAGAACCCCACCCTGTGTTCCAAGGCTTCATCGATGCGGCCGCAAACCTCGCCCTTGGCGAGAGCGCTCGCATGGACGGCGGGACGATCACAACCCCCGCGGCCACCGCAGAGGCTAAGGCATGAGTACGAGCGATCACGTTCCCCTTCCCGGCGGCGACTTCGGGCTCTTCGTGGCACGCCTCAACATCCATGGCTTGATGAGCTTGGGTGTCGTCGAGAATCCCGTCACAGGCAAGAAACACACCAACATGGACCAGGCGCGCATGCTGGTCCTGGATCTAGAGATGCTGCTTGCGAAGACCGCGGGCAACCTGACTGAGATTGAGACCAACCAACTGGAAAAGGTCTCCTCTGACCTGCGGCACCTCTATGACCAAAAGTCCCCGGGCTAACCAGAATCCCGGCCAGGGCACGCCCCTGAGCCGACTGCTCGAGTACGCCCGGCCCCAC
>JBLHWM010000262.1:0-5339 GCA_047629095.1 Planctomycetota bacterium
GGTGTCGAAGTCCTCGTAGCGCACGAAGGCCACCAGGTCCGAGTCGCGCAGACGGTCACTGCGCCAGCTGTCGGGCATCAAGTGGTAGGCGGCCTCGACGTAGTAGCCGGACATCTTGTCGGCGACGTTGTTGCTGAAGGCTACATTGAGGTCGTCGGCGTTGGAGACGCGGTCCTCAGCGAACACGCCGCGGAAATCGAAGTCGCCAGCGCTGTACTCGAAGTCGAAGCTAAGAATGTCCACCTGGGAGTCGACGCCAATCTCGCCGCCCTTGTTGCTGTTGTCCGCGCTGCCACTGAAGAACGAGCCACCGAGGCGAAGGCCTTCGATACCGTCGGGGCGCCAATCCAAGCGGCCGCTCACTGCGGGGTTGTCGAGGCCGGGGCGCTCCTTCATACGGCCGCCGCGAATGCCGCCCGTATCGCTGAATCCCGAGCCGTCCAGGCTGCCGGTCAGATAGATCATGCCCGTCAGGTTCTCGGTGATCTGGGACCAGTAGCCAATGCCGTCCAAGCTCCAGGTGCTGGGCAGGATGTACTTGGCAAAGCTCGGGCGCTCGACGCCGTTGAAGATCGAGGGCTCGTGGCGTTGGTTGATGATGCCGAGGGGCGCGAGCATGCGACCGATCTGGATGCCGCTGCGCTCGCCGGTCTCGAAGTCCACGTAGAGCTGTTCGATGGCGACCTCGCCGTTGTCATCAGCGACGAAGCCGTGCTCGATCTCGGTCTCCGAGTGCAGCATGATGCCGTCCGCAAACTCGTAGCCCATGTAGAAGACGAAGCGGTGCGCATCGGCTAGCTTGTCGCCGTTCTCGGGCAAGTTGAAGTGGTACTCGCCATAGCCACCAAAGCTAAAGCGGCTCGCGTCGTTGCTGGCGGCCTCGCCACCCTTGAGGTCGTTGAGCTCCTGGAAGAGCACCTCGACCTGCTTCTGGAGTTGCGCGTTGGTGAGTGTGCCGTCCTGGGCAAGGGCGGTGGGCGCGGCGGCGAGCAGGAGTGCGGTGGGTAAAGTAAATCGGAGGGACATTAGAGATTAGGGCTTGTTCGGCGCTGTTTAGGATTATTGGGGAGCCGCGGGCGACTCGATATGGACGGGAGTTTATTGAGATCCAGTCTCAACGGTGCATTTTTATTGAGAATCATTCTCAAAACTTATGTCAGTCCTCCCACCTACAGCCCCAGGGCAGATCAAGCGATTCGGAGGGGGCGCGGGGCCTACTCTTCGGCCCGCGGGTAGACGGGGCCCTCGACCGAGAGCACGGACTCAAGCAGCTTGGTGGTCTGCTTGCGGTGCAGCTGGCGCAGGCTGCTATCTCCGATGCGGTCCGACGCCGAGCGCATCTTGCGCCGAAGCTCCTTGGCGACCTTCACGGCCTCGTCACCACGCCCGTTGTGGTGCAGAACCATGGCCCAGGTGCCCGTGATCACAATGCGGTCACGCAGCTCGGCGCCCTGTTGGTCGAGCATCTTCTTCGCGCGATCCGCAAGCTCCATCGCGCCAGTTAGGTCGCCATCGATGAGCTTGACCCGGGCGGCCAGAGCGTAGGCCATGGCCTCGGGGCGGTGCAGCCCGACCTCCTTGGCAAGCGCGGCGGCCGAGGCTAAGGCGCTGGCGGCCTCGGGATCGTCGGCCTCGGCGAGCAGGGTTCCCAGCCAAAGTTGGGCCAGGCAAATACCGCGTTTGTCCTCGATCTCGCGCGCGATCAGTAGCGCATCGCGCAGGTGCGCCTCGGCCTCTTCCAGCTGCCCCGCATCCACGAAGAGCCCACCAAGGCGCGCCGCGGCCTCGGCTTCGAGGGCGCGCTCGTGGGCGAGTTGGGCCAGCTCACGGGCCTTGTTCGCCGAGCCACGCGCCCGGGCAGGGCGGCCAAGGTCGCGCCAGATGCGCGCCCGCAGCAGGTGCGCCCTAGCACGCAGTCCCGGCTCGATGGTGTCGCGGTGCATGCGCAGGATCGCCAGGGCCCGGTCCACAAAGAGGAGCGCGCGATCGGGCCGGCCCCGCAGCACCGCAACATGGGCCCGGGTCAAGGCCGTGCCCGCAAGAATAGGCGCGCTACCCGCAGTACCCTTGTGCTTATTCGCCAGGTCCCAAGCCCTGTCGGCGTACTGCTTCGCCGTCTCCAGGTCGCCACCCTCGGCCAGCACTTTGGCTAATAGAGCCAAGCAACGCGCCTCTAGCAGGGGTCGCTTGGCCTCCTTCGCAAACTCGTAGGCATTGCGGAACAATCCACGGGCCATGCCTAAGGCGCCCGTGTCTCGGGCGTGGCGCCCGTACATTAAGTAGATGCGCGCCGTGCGGAAGGGATCGCTCGCGGGATCGACGCCAAGGTCCGCCAGCTTGTCGAGTAGCACGCGCTCGCGCTCGCGGGCGCCCATGCGGTTCGCTGCTGCTGCGGCGTGCTCCAGGAAGGACAGGCGCAGGTGCTGTTCGTCAATGGTGAGTCCGGCGCCCGGTTCGCGTTCGAGGGCGTCTAGGGCTTCCAGCCCCCAGTCGACCAAGGCGCTGACACGCTGGGGTTGGCCGCGATCGACCAGGCTGCGAACCACCGTGCGGACCGTGCCCAGGAGCGCGCGCATCTCGCCACTCTCGCGCAGGTGCCACGCGCGGCGGATGGCCGTTCCAACGGACGCGCTCTCGCCGGGCCTGGGCGCTAGACCGGCCGCAGCTTCTCGATGCAGGCGTTTGCGCGAGACGGGGGACAGGGCTGCGAGTACGGCTTCGCGCAATGCGGGCCGGGCAAATCGGTAGTGATCGCCACTGGGAATAAGCCAGCGCTGGCGAGTCAAGGATGTGATGACGGCGCCAAGGTCCTCGTCACGCTCGTCTCCAAATGCGCGTCGCAGCAGGTCCGGCGAGAGGTGCCCAGCGAGGATCGCCATGCGCGCGAGAACAGACCGATCGGCCCTCTCGAGGCGTTGGAAGCGCTCGCCAATCGAAGCCTGTAGGGAGGCGGGAATGGGCAGATCCTCGGGGGCGACCAATAGGCGCAAACCTGTCTTGCTACGCTTCGTCGCGCCGCTGTCTTTGAGACTGCGGATGACCTCGTAGAGCAGTGCGGGGTTGCCGCGGGAGCGGTCCATCAGGACCTTAGTTAGGCGCAGGCGCGGAGTCGCCCTGTCGAAGAGCGCAGCAATAATCTTGGCGATGGCGGGGCTGGTCAAGGCACCGAGTTCGATGAGCAGATCGGCCACGGCGGTAAAGCGAGGATCCGGATGGGCAGCAAGATCGTCGCGCTCGCCGAACACCAAAGTGGGTGACCCTGGGCCCTTGGCGGCGGCTACTTGCAGCAGGGTGCGGCGGGTCTCTTCGCCCGCGTCCTGGAGCTCGTCGATGAAAATGATGGCTTGGCTCTGGGCTGGAAGGGCGAGCATCCATTCCGCGAATGCAGCCTGCAGAGAGCCCTCAACGGGACCTTCGTGACTGAGGGTAAGGGCGGCCACCAGGGTGTCCAGACTGAGGGGCGAGACCAAGGCCTGCAGGCGCGTGACATGGGTGGGCAGGACCTGGGTGTCGCGGGGACAGCCGAGCCAAGCGCGAAGCAAGGAGAGCAGCGAGCCGTAGGGGCGCGCCTCGACCATGGGCGTAGCGCGGGTCGACAGGAATAGGGGCGGTGTCTTCGAGCGTCGAGCGCGGGCGGCGAACTCGTGCACCAGCTCCCACTTACCGCTGCCCTCCTCGCCGCGCAGCAGCACGACCTGGGACGGGGCGAGGCAGGATAGTTGCTGCAGCTGCTCGGCGCGACCGAGTTCAATAATCAAGTTCAGCGGTCCCCTAGCCCGGGGCCGAGTCGGCGCGGCCGCGCCAAGGGTGGTCACTTGGGTCTGCCACCACGGACTCGCCTCGCCCAGATTCAAGCGCTCTTGGACCTCGGCTGCGGTGGGCCTGGACCTTGGGTTGGCGCTCAGCATCTCGCCGATGAGCTCGTCGATAAATGGGGTGAGCCGGGGAGCTAGGGTCGAGGGCTTGGGGATGGGCGCGCCGGGGGGCTTGCCGGTTGCCGCCAGGAAGAGCACTAGCCCCAGGGAGTAGACGTCGGATGCGGTGCTGGGCCCGCCGCCGCGGCGCCGCTCGGGGGCCATCCAGATTGGGCTGCCCGGGTCGTGCTTTAGGCCGCTCGAGCCGGGGCCGATTTTGGTCGCGAAGCCCAGGTCGAGCAGGCGCCCGTGGCCCTTGGCGTCCAGGCGAATGTTCTCTGGCTTGACGTCGGCGTGGGCGTAGCCGGCGCCGTGCAGCTCACCCAGTGCCCCGGCGATGCGATTGCCCAGGGAGCGCACCAGTGGCTCCGGGCAGGGCCCCGCTTCGAGGAGGTGCTCGAGGGTGCTGCCGGGGATCCACTCCATGACGATCTCGGGCGCGGCCTCGCGCTCGCGAAAGCCCGCGGCGAGCACGCGCACGAAGCCGGGGTTGGTGAGGGTCATGCCCAGGCGGCCCTCGACCAAGAGCCGCGCCTCGGCGTCCTTATCGCCCCAGGCTGCGGGCTGGAGGCGCTTGACCACGACTAGGGAGCCGGCTTCAAGCTCGCCCCAAGGCCTGTGCAACTCCACGAGCCGCACCTCGCCAAAGGCGCCGCTCCCAACCACCTTACCGGTGGTGATTTCAGGAAGTTCTAGGCTCAGGGCATCACTCTTCACGTCCGGAACTTACAGGGAGCGGCCGGTTAGATAGAATCCTGGCAGGAGATTCCGAGCGCAAAACATGCGCGCGGCGCCAACTTCACGCGATCCTCATCCTTTGGGCACCATTTGTGCCCCCGACCCCACGCCGACCGTGACCTTTCGCCTCTACAACACCTTCACGAATCAGAAGGAAGACGTCCGTCCCTTGACCCCCGGAATTGTGCGCATGTACAACTGCGGGCCGACGGTCTATGGGCGGCCGCACATTGGCAACCTGCGCTCGTTCCTGTTCGCGGATGTGCTGCGGCGTTGGCTTGAGTACTCGGGCCTTGAAGTGCAGCAGATCATGAACATCACGGACGTCGGCCACCTGGTGGACGATGCCGATGAGGGCGAGGACAAGCTCCAAGCCCAGGCCGCGAAGGAGCAGCTCGATCCCTGGGCGATTGCCGCCAAGCACACGAAGCAGTTCTTGGAGGACCTGGCCGAGCTCAACTTCCGACCGGCCATGAACTACCCGCGCGCCACCGACCACATCCCCGAGATGCTGGAGATGATCGAGGCCCTGGTGGCGAAGGGTTTTGCCTACCAAGTGAACGGCGACGTCTACTTCGACGTGACCAAGTTCCCGTCCTATGGCCAGCTGTCGGGCAACCGCGTCGAAGACCTGGTCGCCGGCTCGCGCGTGGAAGTGCGCGACGAGAAGCGCAACCCCGCCGACTT
>JBLHWM010000263.1:0-5313 GCA_047629095.1 Planctomycetota bacterium
AATCAGCTACATCGATGGCAACATCGGCGTACTCGAGTACCGCGGCTATCCCATTGCGGACCTTGCCGCGAAGAGCACATTCGAAGAGGTCACTTTCCTGCTTTGGAATGGCCGCTTGCCGAACGTCGCAGAGCTTGAGGAGCTGACCGCTTCCCTAGCTGCCAAGCGCCAGGTGCCCGAGGCAATCCTGGACATCATCCGGTCCCTACCCAAGGACGGGCATCCCATGGATGCACTCCAGACTTGTGTATCGGCTCTGGGTATGTTCAATGCCGATAACCGCGCTTGGAAGGACAAGCAGAAGGCTCACGAGATGTGCCTTGAGATGGTGGCCGTGCTACCGACTCTGACTGCTGCTTTCGATCGCGTCCGTCGGGGCCTGGAAATCATTGCTCCGGATCCCAAGGCCAGCACGGCTGCGAACTTCCTGTACATGGTGAACGGCGAGATGCCCGACGAGCTTGCTGCTCGCGTTCTCGACGTGGCTCTGATCCTACATGCGGACCACACGATGAACGCTTCGACGTTCACGGCCCGCGTCGTAGCTTCGACCGAGTCGGACCCGTACTCCGTGATCAGCGCAGCCATCGGCAGCCTCTCCGGCCCGCTACACGGCGGCGCCAACGAGCGCGTGCTCGATGCTCTCGCCGAGATTCCCTCGGCAGAGGCCGTCCCCGCTTGGCTTGACGCCAAGTTTGCCGCCGGCGGCAAGGTCATGGGTTTCGGTCACCGTGTGTACAAGGTGAAGGATCCCCGTGCGATCAACTTGCAGGGCCTCGTTCACGAGGTCTTTGAGAAGCTGGGCTCCACGCCGATTTACGACGTGGCCTTGGCTTTGGAGAACGAGATGCGCGAGCGCGTCGGCGATAAGGGCATCTGGCCCAACGTCGACTTCTTCAGTGGCATCGTCTACCAGAAGCTCGGTATCGCGACGGACAACTTCACTCCGGTCTTCGCCATCTCCCGGGTCTCCGGTTGGCTGGCTCACTGGCGTGAACAGATGGAGAACAACCGCTTGTTCCGTCCCGGCCAGATCTACGTCGGCACCCACGGCCACGAGTACACGCCGATCTCCGAGCGCTAGAGCAACAGGCTCTGTGAAATTAAAGACTGGTGCTTTGTCGCTTGAAGCTACACAGCACCTGTCTTCAATTCGTCTCTATCCAGTTGCCACGCAGACTGGGAATCTACTCGAAGCTTGCGGCCGTCATCAGGACCTCTTCGGTGTTGGCCATCAGCTGGCTCAGATCGCGTTCGGATAAGTCGAGGTCCTTGACGATCTGTAGCTCCATCATGTTGTGCTCGCCCATGTCCTCGGGCTCCAAAGCCCAGACGGTGAGGACAGATGCCAGGTGCGCGATTTGAGCTGTTTGGGTGAACTCCTCGGCGTCTTGGTAGCAGTCGTGGAAGCGGATTGCTGCGCCGACCTCGCTAGGCAAGCTCCACTCGTCGACTAGACGGGCGCCGAGCTCCGTGTGGAGCAGGTCGGCTAGGTAGTACTTGGTTTCATCTTCGATCTCTTCGCCAATCAGTTTCTCCGCATCGGCTAGCAGTCCAAGGGCGAGTGGACGGCCAACGTCCATCATAAGTCCGGGCATAAGGGATGCTTTCCCGCGCAAGCCAAGGGCCGTGCCGATTCGGTAGGCGTAGAGTCCCGCCACGGCAGCGTGCTTCCATAGATCCTTGAGTACAGGATCTTCGCGGCTTGCGAGCCCGTTCAGGACCATGTGCCCAATAGCCATATCGCCGATAGCCCTAATTCCGAGGCGCCGCACGGCATCGTCAATGGTGACGAGCTCGTTGACAGGCGCGTAGGCTGCCGAGTTGGATAAACGAAGGACGTGTGCCGCTAGGCTCTGGTCCGTCGAGACCAATTTTGCTATCTCCACCATGTCCGGCGTCTCCGAGTTGCAGGTATTCAACAGCTTGGAGATACTCGCCGACAAGATCGGAAGCTTTAGATTCTCTCCACGAAAGAGGGCAGCAATCGGTACCCGAAGGGATTCGGGTATTGATGTCGGATCAAAAAAGTCTTGAGTTGTCATTTGGGAGCGGTGGTGAGGTCCTTGGGGTTACACAGACTACTTCGGCTGGCAACCCGAGCTTCCTTGATGGCAAGGCCCATATGAATGGACAGCAGCTATCCAAAAAAGCGAGGCAGCACGGGGATTCCCATGCTGCCTCGCTTTGTACTCGGGTTTTTCGCCCTGGCGTTCTCTTCTCACCAACAAGATCGACCTCGCTCGCCCGCAAACTAAACGCGGACTTGGAAATCAATCCCGCTCTGTGGCGAGGGGAGCTTACTTAGCGGCGATCCCTTGGGTTGCTGTACTGCCCACGCTGGGGGCGGTCTCCACCTTCTTCACCGAGCTTGGCGAGGCGCAGCTTCTGTCCGCGAACCCGCGTCTCTTGCAGACGTCGGAATGTCTCAGACGGCATGCCGTCGGGAAGGTCGATGGTGCTGTAGTCGTCGAAGATCTGGATGCGACCGATGTACTGGGAGCTGATGTCACCCTCGTTGGCCACTGCACCGACGATGTTGCCGGGGTTGACACCATCACGGTGGCCAACCTCGATCCGGAAGGTGTTCATGCCAGCCTCACCAGTAGGCTCGGGACGGGCTTGGTCACGACCGGAGAACTGCTGTCCACCACGATCATCGCGAGCGGGACGCTCGGAGCGCTCGAAGCGACCGCTGCGGTCGCCTTGGGCTTGACCCTGACCACCGCGATCGAAGCGTCCACCGCGATCACTGCGCTCGGGGCGTCCACCGCGGTCGCCACGATCAAAGCGTCCGCCCTGACCACCGCGTTCATTGCGTCCGCCACGATCGCCGAAGCGGTCGTTGCTGCGTCCACCGCGATCGTTGAAGTCACGGCGTTCGTCCTCGGTGCGCTCGCGACCCTGTTGGCGGCCGTCGGCTTGGAAGAACAGGTTCTGGTCGCCCTGGGCGAGGCGCGCAAGAGCGCCAAAGACCTGCTCCTGGGTGCTCTCAGTGCTCTCGATGTACTCGGTGATGATACCGGCGTACTGGGACGAGCTCTTCTCCTCGGAGTAGGCTTCGATGGTCTCGCCGATGCGGCGCTTGAAGCGCTCGATGCGTGACTTGTTGACCTCGTCGTTGCCGGGAACCTCGAGGCGCTCGAGGCGGGTGTTGGTAGCGCGCTCGATGTCGCGGAGCAGGCGTCGCTCGCGGGGCTTGACGAAGAGGATCGCCATACCCGAGCGTCCCGCGCGGCCGGTGCGGCCAATGCGGTGGGTGTAGGACTCGAGGTCGGTGGGCAGGTCGTAGTTCACGACGTGGGTGATGCGCTCGACATCAAGTCCACGGGCGGCCACGTCGGTTGCGACGACGATGTCGATCTTGCCAGACTTCAGCTGGTTGACCGTCAGCTCGCGCATACGCTGGGGAATGTCACCGTTTAGGGCAGTCACAGCGTGGCCACGGGCGGCGAGCTTCTCGGCGAGCTCGACGGTGTTAGCCTTGGTGCGGACGAAGATGAGCATCGCCTCGAACTCTTCCACTTCCAGCAGGCGGGTCAGGGCATCGAGCTTGAGGTGCCCGGCCATGATCTCGTAGCGCTGGGTGATCGTCTCGGCGATCGTGGTGCGCATCTCAAGCTTGACGACCTCGGGGTCGCGCATGTAGTCGGTGGCCATGCGCTGGATAACCGGCGGCATGGTGGCTGAGAAGAGTGCCGTTTGGCGTTCCTTCGGAGCGTGCTCGAGGATCCACATCACGTCGTCCACGAAGCCCATCTTCAGCATCTCGTCGGCCTCGTCGAGGACCACGTGGCTGATGGTGGACAGGTCGAGGGAGCCGCGCTTGATGTGATCCATCACGCGACCGGGCGTGCCCACGATGACGTGGACGCCGCGCTGCAAGGGGCGCAGTTGAAGGGGGTAAGCCTGGCCACCATAGATAGGAAGCACGTGGAAACCGGGGAGGTTCTTGGCGTACTTCTGGAAGGCCTCGGCGACCTGAATGGCGAGCTCGCGGGTCGGGGCCAGGACGATGGCCTGGGGCTCGCGACGGCTCAGGTCGATGCCGCTTAGCACGGGCAGCGCGAAGGCGGCCGTCTTACCGGTTCCGGTCTGGGCCTGGCCCAGCACGTCGCGACCGGCGAGCAGTGGCGGGATGGTGCCAGCCTGAATGGGGGAGGGCTTCTCGTAACCGATCTCGCGGAGCGTGTCCTGGATCGCTTCGCTCAACTTAAGGTCGGCGAAGGTCGGGCCCATAGGTGCCTCGGGCTCTTGAGGTGCCTCGGGCTCTTGAGGTGCCTCGGGCTCTTGAGGTGCCTCGGGCTCTTGACGAGCTTCAGGCTCTTGACGAGCTTCAGGCTCTTGAGGTGCCTCTTGCTCTTGAGGTGCCTCTTGCTCTTGACGAGCCTCGGTCTCCTGAGGTGCTTCCAGCACTTCGGGCTCCGATTGCACCTCGGGTGCTTCGGCTAGACCAATGGAGTCATTGGTCTCGTCCAAGTGCCTTTCGGCGTTGGCTTCGATGGTTGCAGAATTGTCCGTGTCTGCAGCTTGCGCTGCATCGTTCTCTTGAAAGCTCATGTTGTTACCCGCGGGTCGCAGTTTGCGTGAAATGCGCTAGTGGATCCGCTAGGTGTGCTGCCAAGGGGGCCTCTTTCATGACGTCGCTAGCTCGCTCGGTTACTTCCAAATCGATGCCGGTTCGAAGGACTATCTACAGTCGTCGAAGCGGGGCAGGAAGGAGGTCGAGGCTGGCGGGTCGGGCCCATGTTTTTGCACTGGATCGTTGCGCTCGAAGCCGAAGAGTGTAACGGCTCTTGTGGAAATGTGGGGACGATCTTGATGCAGTTTGGCCAGCTTTGCAATCAGGGGCCAATTCGCGCTAAAGTGGCACGATGTCAAAGCCTGATGCCAACGCGCCGAATCACGTCCTTCACAAGCCCTATCACCCGGAGCAAGCCTCCTTGGCCGCGCTCGAAGAGCTCCATGGGATCCTGCGCCAGCGGCGCTCGATTCGGGATTTCTCCGATCGGCCCGTGGACCAAGAGCTGATCGAGTGGGTTGTGCGCTCCGCTGCCACTGCGCCAAGTGGTGCCAACAAGCAGCCTTGGCGCTTCGTTTGTGTGCGCGATCCCGAGATCAAGCGGCGTATCCGTGAAGCGGCGGAGGTCGAGGAGCGCGAGTTCTATCAGCGCCGTGCCCCGGAAACCTGGAAGCAGGACCTCGCTCCCTTGGGCACCGACGAGCACAAGCAGTTCCTCGAGACCGCACCCTGGCTGATCGTTGTGTTCCGCATGACGAAGACCGACGAGGGCACCGGCGTGTATTACAGCG
>JBLHWM010000264.1:0-5270 GCA_047629095.1 Planctomycetota bacterium
GATCCTGGGGACCGAGGTGGTCGAGCAGGTCGCCGGCGCTGCCCGCGATGAACTGGAACGCGCCCTCGGGCAAGATGCCGGACTCCACCGTGATCTGCGCCATGCGGTAGGCCACGAGCGCCGTGGGCGTGCCGGGCTTCTCGATCACAGGCACGCCGGCGAGGATCGCGCAGGCGACCTTCTCGAACATGCCCCAGCCGGGGAAGTTGAACGCGTTGATGTGCACCGCGACACCTTCGCGCGGCACGAGGATGTGCTGGCCGAGCCAGCGCTTGGTGCGGCCGAGCTGGATGCTGTCGCCGTCGGTCAGGAACTTCGCGTCGGGCAGGTCCTTCGCGAAGTGCGCGTAGGCTGCGAGGGTGCCGGTGGCGCCGTCGATGTCGAACTTGGCGTCACCGCGGGTGTTGCCGCCGTTCTGGATCGCCAGGGCGATCAGCTCTTCCCGGTACTCGTGCAGAGCGGCCGCCAGGGCCTTCAGCAGCTTGCCGCGCTCGGCGAAGGTCATGGCGCGCAGGGCCGGGCCGCCCACCTCGCGTGCATAGGTCACGGCTGCAGCCATGTCCAAACCCGCGGAGCTGCACTCGGCGATCGCCTCTTCGGTGGTCGGGTTGAAGAGCTGGGCGGGGGTACCGTTGCCGGACTGCCAGGTGCCGGAGAGGTAGCTTTGCAGAGTGATCATGGGAGGAGCTATAGAGAGGGGATTCGAGGCCGGACGCCGCATTGGCCCGCCGATTTGCGCGAGCAGTCTAACCGATTGCGAGCCGATTGGAACGCCGACCTCGGCCCGACAGACCCGCGCCTAGGCTTGAGCGCCACCCCGGGCCATGGCAACCTAGGGCCATGACCTCCAAAGACACCACCAGCCATGGCGAAACCGCGCCCACGCCCCTACCCCCATCGCCCTTCGCCCCGGACCTCTTCCAAGGCAAGCGCGTCTTCATCACCGGGGGCGGAACGGGGCTCGGCCTCGAGATCTCCAGGCGACTGGCCTCCCTCGGCGCCCATGTGATGATCGGCTCGCGCAATGCGGACCACCACGGGGCCTTCCTGGCCGAGGCTAAGGCTGAGGCCTGGAGCGCATCCGCCCACGTGCTCGACGTGCGCAAGCTCGGGGACATCGCGGACCTGGTGAAGGAGCTCACGGCGGACGGGCCCATCGACATGCTGGTGAACAACGCTGCGGGCAACTTCGTGTGTCCGGCCGAGCGCCTGTCCGAAGGCGCCTGGCGCGCGGTCCTGGGCATCGTGCTCGACGGCACGTTCTACTGCTCGCGCGAGTTCGGCAAGTCCATGATCGCCAACGGCGGCGGCGTGATGCTGAACGTGGTCGCGACCTACGCCTGGACCGGCATGCCCGGCGTCGTGCACTCGGCCAGCGCCAAGGCCGGCGTGCTCGCCATGACGCGCACCCTCGCCGTAGAGTGGGCGCGCCACAAGATTCGCGTCAACGCCATCGCCCCGGGTCCCTTCGAATCCAAGGGCGCCAGTGGCAACCTGTGGCCCGACAGCGACGTCAAGGCCAGGCTCATGGCGGGCATCCCCGCCGGCCGCTTCGCCACCGCTTCCGAGGTCGCCGATCACGCCGTCTGGCTGCTCTCGGGCGCATCGGATTACGTCACCGGAGAGTGCTTCACCATGGACGGAGGCGCGAGTCTCGGTCGCGGAATGTGGGAGCCCGGCGAACGGGTGCGGTAAGAGGCGCGCGCGCCCTACTCGCCCAGCGCCGCGCGCAGCTCGCGGGCGCGCAGCAGCACGCCGTCCCAGTCAAAGGCCGGGCCCGGGTCCGTCTTGCGCGTGGTGACGTGGTAGTGGCCCAACAGACCTTGGAAGTCCGCCCACTCGTCTTCGCTTAGGGCCTTGGGCAAGACCTCGCCGCCAGGGGCGCGGGGGATCTCGAGTTCGATCTGGGGCAGCTCTTTGTTGAGCGCGGCAGCCAGGTGGGCGAGGGTCTCGTACTGCGCGGCGGTGAAGTCGTACTGGTAGAGCTGCTCGCCCTGGACCCGGCCCTGCTTGCGGCCACCGGTTGCCGTGGCGAGTACCGGGTCTGTTCTACGGAAGTGGCCGCCCTCATAACGCGCGGGCAAGGTGATCTTTGTGGTGCCGCCGGGCAGGTCCTCGTACCACTCGGCGAGGGGGCTGTCCGCCGCGTCGGCCTTGGCTAGGGGATAGGCGCCGATCTGGGCGATCTCCACGCCGACCGACCTGCCATTGGCCTTCGCGGCGTGCCACGCCTTGTCCTTGAGATCGAGGGTCTGGTAGAGCGTCCCGTCCAGGTCCAGCATGAAGTGCACCGACAGCATGCGCCTGTCGTGCAGCACCTTGAAGCACACGCGGCTCGTGCCGCAGACGTCGTAATGAATCACGAACTGATCAATCGCCTCGCCGAGCTCTTGCACGCTGGACTGGCCGCGCTCCAACCTGGCGGCGACTTGACCTGATACCTGGTTGGCATTCGCCAAGCGTCCGGGCGTGTAGCGCAGACCAAGCTCGCCTTCGTCCGCGAAGCGCGGTGTGGTCGAGTAGGCGTTGTAGCCGCCCTCATCCATCCACAACACGACCGGCGCGCCGATGTCCACGCGCTTGCCCGCGATGACGATCTCGGTGCCCGTCCGGATTCCGGCGGGGCCTTGAAGCGAGGCGTTGGGCCCGGATGCAGCGACTCTAGGGCCTGGCTCGGTCACCGAGGAGACCGGTCCCGGCTGGGGTGCGACGCAGGCTAGGCTCGCCAATCCGAGCGCTGCCAAGGCGGTCCAGGTTCGCAATGAGCTCGCCCGTTGCGGCGCGGCGACCATCAGTCGGTCAGGCTCCCGCCACAGGAAGAGCCGGTGCCCGCAGTGCAGCCAAAGCAGTGCCTGTTCGTGGAGATGCGCCGCTTCGCCAGCTTGGAGACGTCGAACTCCGACAGGTGGGTCGGCGCCCCGTAGCCCAACTTCATCTCCAACATCTGGTTGAAGTCGCAGTCGTATAGGTAGCCCTTCCAGTCCACGCTGATGGTGGTCTTGCACATCACACCCACCGCTGCGGCCGGGTTGTAGGCGGCCACCAACTTCTGCAGGTAACCCTCGAGATTGTTCGTGCTCTCAAGCCACTCGAGATAGCGGCTGATCGGCATGTTCGTGATCGAGATCAGGTCGTTGAACTCGATGCCGAAGTTCGCCATCAGCTGCCCCTTCCACTCGTCTTCCAGGGAGGCTTGGCCAGCCGGCATGAAGGCCCCCACAGGATTAGTCACGAGCGTGATACGCAGACCCGTTCCCGGCTTCCCATAGCCGAGCGAGTTCAGCAGCTGTAGGGCTGCGATCGACTTGGCGAAGGTGCCGTCACCGCGCTGCTTGTCCGTGCTGAGCGCGCGGTAGTGCGGCAGCGAGCACACGATCTCCACCTCGTGCTCGGCGAGGAACTCGGGCAGGTCCTCGTAACCCTTGGCCGAGAGGATCGTGAGGTTGCAGCGGTCGAGGATGCGGCGACCGAGCGCCCGGGATTCGCGCACGATGTACTTGAACTCGGGGCACATCTCGGGCGCACCACCGGTGATGTCCACCGTTGGGATGTCCGTCTGGGCGAGCACCTGCATGGCGAGCTCCGCCGTGGCATGGTCCATGTTCTCGCGGCGATCGGGCCCGGCGTCCACGTGGCAGTGCATGCACGTCTGATTGCAGACGCGGCCAAGGTTCAGCTGGTAGGTCTCGACGCCAGTGGCCTGGAGCGGGAAGCTTCCCGACCGCTCCAACGCCAGGTCGAAGGTGTTGCCGGGCGCGCTGGCCAAGCCCGTGAAGAGCCCGGACTCGTCACCCAAGTCCACGCTGCCGAGCAGGTCGAGCTGAGCTTGGACCGAGGAGAGCGGCTCCTTGCGGAAGAGCAAGCTCGTGCGAGGCGCTGCTGTTTTTGGTGGGGTCGCCATGACTACATTCCCAGGTCGCCGGCGACCTTCTTCATTTGCATGCCGTGAATCAGGGAAGCTCCACCGCGGATCGCCGTGGCCACGTGTACGGCCTCGGTCAGCTGCTCGGGATCGCAGCCCTTCTCCAGGGTCGACTTCGTGTAGGCCTCGATGCAGTAAGGACACTGCACCGCGTGGGCCACGCCCAAGGCGATCAGGGCCTTCTCCCTTGCGGTCAGGGCTCCGTCCTCGAAGACGGCGCCGTAGTAGTCGAAGAACTTGGCGGAGAGCTCCGAGGCGTGTTCGCCGATGTCACCGAAGTGCTCGAGGTGCTTGGGGTCGTAGTAGGAAGTCATGGATTGGATTCGTGGCCCTTGGACTAGGCCCCTCTGTTAATGGAGTGGCCTGAGACCATAGCAGAACGTTTCCCGGGGCCAAGTGTGGCACCTGTGCCCGTGATTTGCGGCGAGCTTGCGGAAGATTGCCCTGGGGAGAGATTTTTGGCGTGCCAGGAGCAACCATTGGCCCTTGGGCGAGTCTCCTTTCCATGAACCTACCTCCCCCACCGAGCCGCTCTTCGACCCGGCACCATGTGCGCGTCATGGGCGCCACCCTGCACGCCTCGGGCGCGACCCTGGTGACTGTCGAGGCGCGCTTCGACCCGGCGGGCCAGGCGGACAAGGGCAGCACGGAGATTGTGCTCTCGGGCCTGCCCGACCCCGTCATCCGCGAGAGCCGCGGCCGCATGCTCGCCGCCCTCAAGGAGAGTCAGCTGGGATTGCCCCCGGGCAAGCTGCTGCTGCACCTGGGACCAGCGGGCCTGAAAAAGTCCGGCGAGCTGCTGGACCTGCCCCTCGCCCTCGCCACGGCCTCTGCCGCGGGGCACATTCCGAAGGACGCCCTGATCGGCATCGTGTTCCTGGGGGAGCTCCATCTCGATGGGCGGCTGCGGGCGGTCCCCGGCGGTCTGGCCACGGCGGACGTTGCCCTCGCCGCGGGCATCAGGACCTTGATTGCACCCCCGGAGACGGCGCGGGAGGCCGCAGCACTACCGGGGATTCGAGCCTTCGAAGCCTCGAGCCTGGGTGAGGTCGTGGCGATCCTATCCGGTGCGCCGGTGACGCCACTGCCCGCTCCCCGGGACGGGCTTGAAACCAAGGTCCGGGCCACGCCGCGCTTGGATGCCATCCGCGGTCAGGCGGCGGGCAAGCGGGCCCTTGAAGTGGCCGCGGCGGGAGGCCACGGGGTGCTCTTCTTTGGGCCGCCGGGCGCGGGCAAGAGCCTTCTGGCCAGGGCTCTTTCGGAGCTGATGCCGCCACCAACCACGGCGGAGCGCGTCGACATGACCCGGGTGCTCTCGGCTGCGGGTCGCTGGCCGGGCGGGCTGGCC
>JBLHWM010000265.1:0-5247 GCA_047629095.1 Planctomycetota bacterium
AGTGCGATGCTTAGGAACAGGTCCTTGCGCTCTTGGGAGATCTCGGGGTCTTCCATGAGGCGCTTGGCAATCACATAGGCCTCGTCGTAGAGCGTCAGGGCGCGCTCGAAATCGCGCTCTAGGTTGTAGTCGAGCACCACCGCGAGGTCGTTCATGTAGTTGGGGTTCTCCGGGTCGATCGAGAGGGCTTTCTCGTAGGCGACTACGGCCTGCTCGTAATAATCGAGCACGGACTCGTCATTCGCCTTTTTGCGGTCCATCCTGATCTGGCCGTCGGCGTAGTCACGAAGGAAGAGAGCCTTGTAGCTCCAGTGTAGGTCGCCAGGCTTGTCGGCGTTGGCGAGCATCTCCGAGAGCAGCGCTGCGTCGAGCAGGCGCCCTTTCGTGCAATGGGCCACGAGCCACTCCATGACCGGCAGAGCAGTCCCGAGGTCCGCGGCCAGGGTTGCTACCGTCGCGGCCTTATCGCGGGCCCAGAAGTCCTTCATGATGTCGACTGCGCCGTCGTAGTCCTTCCGGGAGTAGCGCAGCTGCATCACGTAGTAGAGCGCGTTTGCATAGGCTGGCCACTTCTCGACGGACTCAAGCAGTTCGGCCTCGGCCATCTTGCCGGCCTTTGGATCGTTGGAGACGAAGCGTGCATAGCCCAGGTACCAGAGCAGCGTCGCGTCCGCAGTGTTCTTGTCCCCATAGCGCTTCTTGAAGGCCTTCTTGCCCGCATCCAGGCTGCTGATAAAATCGGCCCCAAGGCTGGTCCAGAGCTGCCCGAAGTCCACGGCCGAGGGGTCCCAGCCCATGGCGTCGCCATAGGCTTCGCCGGATGCCTTGGTGTCACCAAGCCACAGGTGCACGAGGCCAAGTTGAATCCATGCCCGAGAGTTTTCGGCCGCGCGATCCTTGTCCTTCGGCAGCAGGGACGTGCCCCGCTTGAGGCTCTTCGCCATAGCCTTGCCCAGGTCGGCGACTTCATCGGCACGAGTCTCGTCCCCCGCAATCTGCGAATAGCGGTCGAGTTGGGCAGTTCCCAGCGCAATCCAGCCCACGCTGTCCCTGGGGTAGTACTCGGTGGCCTTGGTACCCGCGGCGATGGCGGCGTCCAGATCGAGGTTGCCACGGGAGACCTTGGCGAGGATCGCGTAGGCATCGTCGTAGCGGTCGGGGTCGGCCTCGGTGGCCTTCGTCAGGAAGTTCTGAGCGTCGGTCATGAAGGAGCCAACCGTGCCGTCGGTGATCCCGCTCTGAAGCGCTTGGTCCGCCTTGATGGCGAAGGCCATTCCATAGAGGTAGCTCGTGTCGGAGTCCTGGCCCGTGCGCGAGAGCTTGTCGATCTCCTTGAGCACGTCGTTCAGCAGACCCGTAGTCATCTGCCCGCGCAGGCTCCAGATGTGAGCGCGGCGAGTGTCCCCGTCCGCTTCCGCGATCTGGCCGATCTTGGCCCGCGCCGCCTCGTGGTCCCGGGCCACAAGCAAGGCGCGCGCCTCGACGATCATGTCGTCGACGGCGTCCACAGTGCTGGCCTCGATCCCCATGGGCGCCGCCGAGATGGGAGACGTGAGCAGGGCGCCGCCGAAGATGCTCGTGGCCAGGACGGCCAAGACGGGAGCTTGGAAGTTGCAGAGTGAGCGCAGGTTAGATTTCATGTTCATGGGTCGAACTTGGGTTCGTCGGGTTGACCAGTCTGGCGTGTCCAGCGGGTCCGTTGGTTTCGAGCGTGACTTGGCTCTGTTATTTGGAGGAGGCGCAGCTCGCGCCCCAGTTGACTTCGGGCATGACCTGCTCGATGGTGACATCGAGCTCGCCCTTGGCGAAGGGGATCAGGGCTTCCGTAAGGAAGGGACGGGGCGCGGGGCCGATCGCGGCGCTCTTCTCGAAGTAGCCCACCGCGGCCTCGGGATCGTTCTTGTGCAAGAGGTGCAGCACGCCGAGGTTTTGGTAGGCGTCGCCATAGGCCTCGGTCAGCGCGTCGAGACCACTGGGGCTGAGTGGCTCATCGCGTTCGAAACTTGGCGCCAGCTGCTCTTTGCCCATGGCGATGGAGCGGCGCAGATAATCTTCCGCGAGCTCGAGCTCGGTGTGCAGGTAGTAGACCGTGATCAGCGCCGTGTCGTTCACGATGCGCACGTCGTCAGGCGCAAGGTCCGACGCCTTGAGGTAGGCCGCGTAGCTGCGTTGCAGGAGCTCGGTGGCCCGGGCGTTGTGATCGGCTGCTGCGGCTTCAAAGAGTGTGCGCTCGGAGGGACGACCGAAGGCCTCGGGCGAGACGCCGGCGATCAGGCGCAGTTCGGCCAAGGCTTCAGGGTCGGCGTAGCGGCCCATGGCTGCCTCGCAGAGGGCGCGCGCCGTCGCCTCTAGCTCCACCCCAGCATCGCGGCAGAAGAAGCCCGCGTTGTTGGCCCAGTTGACATCGTCGGGTTGGTAGGCGTGCAGTGCGCCAAAGGCGTCCGCGGCCTTCTCCCAGTTCCCGGCTTGGCGCTGTTGGTCGCCAACGTACCAGACCCCGTCCACGCCCGAGCGCAGGTCGTTGCCAAGCTGCCAGACCATGCCGCCCGCGAAGACGTCTTCCATGGAGAGGAACGTGGCCATGGCGCGATCCAAGTCGCCGGAGTTGTAGTCGCACCAACCCTGGGCGTCCCGGGCGATGACCTCCCAGCCGAGGCACGTGTTCGCGAAGGCCTCGTCGTCGGGATACAAGCCGCGCGCGCGCGCCAGCTCGGCCTCGGCGATCTCAAGGATGGCACGGGTCTCTGCCGGTGCGGATTTGACCCCGGGGATAGCGGCGCGAACGCGCTCGCGACCCAGCACGACGAGCGCGGGTCCATGATCCGGATGGCGCTCGTTGAGAGCCTCCATTGCGGCAATACCGGCTTCGGTACCGAGGCTCGAATAGGCGCCCCAGTAGCGCTCGAGCAGCACCGAATCCATGGGTAGGCGATCGAGACCAAGGCCGAAGGTCTGCCCGGCCTGGGTCGCGTCCCCGATCCAAGTGTGCAGGTCCCCTAGGGTGCGCCATGCCCACGGATCGTTCGGCGTGTGGCCGATGAAGCGCGAGAGGGAGTCCTCGGCTTCGAGGAAGAGCTCGCCGGAGGGCTGCTTCATCTCGGTGCCCGATGCGCCCTCGGAGCTCTCGAAAGTGAGCTGTGCGGTGAAGGCCCGGTAGGAAGCCTCGGCCCAGGCGCGCGTGATGTCGGCGGCGAGGGTGGCCTCTTCTTCCGTGCCCATGAGATTGACTCGCTTGAGCAGGTCCCGGGCATCGCGGGCGTAGTCCAGGGAGCGTTGCGGGCGTCCGAGTTGGGCCGCGGCTTGGCTCGCGCCGAGCATCGTGCTAGGCGATGGGCTAACGGCGAGGTACGACTCGAGGCTATCGACAAAGGCGCCCTCAATGTAGAGGCCACCCTCGCCGCGCTCGATCATGCGCTGGGCGAGCAGCCCCGCGGCCTTCGCCTTGATGAGCAGGCTTGGCTGGTCCCTTGGCTTGACGCCAAGGGCGCGGTCCACAGCGCCGAGTGCGCTTTCGGGCTCGCCCTTGGCGAGAGCCGCCTTGGCCTTGGCGAACTGTTGCTGGAAGATGAGCTCTCCGAGCGTGTCTTGGGCCGCCACGAAATCGCCAGTGCGAATGGCGGCGATGGCCTGGTCTTCAAGCGCAGCCGCAGTCTCTTCGGCTTGTTGCATGCCCGCGCTAGAGTCCGAGAGGGGACGCAGGTCCACGCAGCTCGTGAGCAGCAGGGGGAATGCGATTACAATGGGGGACAGGAAGAGGGCTCGATGCATGGTGGAGGCAGGGGGGGAGACTTGGCGGCTCAGGATCTTAACGCGGCCAAGGGCAGATCATAAGGTCGCGGACGGCAAAGGGGGCACGGGGGATCTCGCCGAGCGACTTTAGCGACTTTTGTGCCAGCGGCAACCAAATCGCGTTCCGACGGGGTGCCCAAGGGGCTATTTGCGCATCTGACTCGCATTTTGTTCCTTCTATGTTTACCAAGAGGTAAGCGGGGGGAAGATGGCAGAATGTCGGGCGTCCCTCACCCCGTGAGGGCGAGTCGCCTCGTTCCCGCTGGCTGTTGTCACGTTTGAGTGACAGGGCAGTGCGTGGGGGGGAAGCTCGCCCCTCTGTTTCTGTATCCGCTTCTCCATCTATTGCGGCCCTGCCCGGCCGAACTCCCACCGTGAGACTCGTCACTCCAATCGCCCTGTTCCTGCCGATCCTTCTCCTTGTGCCGGCTTGCGATGACCCCTCGCCCATTTTCGGTGGTGGATTCAACCCGGGTGGCGTCACGGGTAGCCTCGGGGCCGTTGCCTTTCTACCCGACGATGGGGAGTGGGTGCTTCCGGGCGCCCCGATTCTCGAAGAGATGATTCCCACGGGAGCCGGGGCTCACTCCCAGACACCGATCGTGTTGCGATTCTCCGAGTCTATGGCGGGGCCGACGCTGACCAACTCGCTCTTGCTCTCGCCGGCGGCTGGCGGCATTCCGGTACTGGCAACCATCAACCGCGTCGGGGACGGGCGTCTGGTGGTGCTCTTGCCCCAGGCGGATCTCGACGCGGGCGAGACTTACAACTTGGATCTTTTGGACGGGGTGACGATCACGGATATGACTGGCGAAGCGTTCGGGGCCACGGGCACCCTGGGGCAATTTACCGTCGCTGCGAGCGACCCTGCAACACCCCAAGTCCTGACGACCTTTCCGCCGGATGGAGCCACGGGCGAGAGCGCTATTGGCGAGATCACAACGATCTTCGACCGGCCGATGAACGCGGGCACCTTCGCCAGCACGAGCTTCGAAGTGCTCGCCGGCGGCGTACCCCCTGCCTTCGATCCCGCACCCTCTCCCCTCGATGTTGGTGGCGGCCTCTTTGGTCTGACTGACACCCGGATTTGGCGCTGGATTAGCCTGAACGGTTCAGGTGAGCGCGAGTCCATCGGCGACTCCACCTCTGTGGACTTGGTCTTTTCGGCGGGAGGCACAACGCTGATCGATCAGACCGGCGGCGTGCTACCCGCGACGACGATCACCTTTGAGACCGCCGCGATCGGCACGCCCAGCAGTGCGACCCTCGAGTCCGCGCCCAGCGACGCCATCGGCATCGCGAACTTGACCAGCGGCAGCGGCACTGAAATTGAGATCGACGTGAACTTCCTCGGCGGCTTGGCCGGGGACGTCGTCGGTCTCTTTGTGTTCGGCACCGACACCGGCGTGGACGCAAACACCGTTGCGATCTCCCGGGAGATCACCCTGGCGGTCGACG
>JBLHWM010000266.1:0-5247 GCA_047629095.1 Planctomycetota bacterium
GAGGGAATGCGCGACAACGCAAACGCGTTCGCCGGCACCAACGTGCTCTACTTCCCGTACGTCGAGCCCGTGGCCGGAGCCGGCTCGGGACTTCTCGCGAGCCTAGCCAAGGACGCCGCGGCGATTGTGGCCGACGACTACCCGGGTTTCTTCCTACCCAGCATGTTGCGGGCCGCGGCTGGTCGGTCAGAGGTTCGAATGGAAGCCGTTGACTCCAATGGCATCCTGCCCATGCGCGTACCGGGGCGCGTGTTCTTTCGCGCCTACGACTTCCGCCGGTACCTGCAACGCGAACTCACGCCGTACCTCTTCGAAGCTCCCTCTAGCAGCCCGCAACTGGATCAGTTGGCTGCTCCAGTCGCCCTGCCGGATGGGCTCCACGACCGCTGGCCCGCGGCCGACTTACAGGACCTTCTCAGTGGCGGCCTCGCACTGTTACCCATTGACCACGCGGTTCTGCCAGGCCCGACCCAAGGGGGCCCAGGAGCTGCCCGCGAGCACCTGGCTCACTTTGTCTCCAAGCTACTGGGCGCCTACGGCAAAGATCGTAATCGGCCGGAAGCGGAGGGGACCAGCAGCCTCTCCTCCTACCTGCACTTCGGTCATATCTCCACCCACGAAGTGCTGCACGCCTTGGCCGCTCACGAGGGCTGGTCCCCATGGGATCTAAACGAGATCCGCAGCGGCAAGCGAACCGGCTGGTGGAACCTCTCCGAACCCGCGGAGGCTTTCCTGGACCAGATTGTCACCTGGCGTGAGCTCGGCTTCAACGCTGCCTGCCAGCAGCAGACCCCCGGCGAAGAGGAGCAGCTAACGTCCTTGCCCGCATGGGCCCAGTTGACCTTGGAGGAGCACAGGGACGACCCGCGCCCCTACCTCTACACACTCGAGCAGTTCGAGCGCGCCGAGACCCACGACGACCTGTGGAACGCGGCCCAGAACCAGCTGCTCTCCGAAGGACGAATCCAAAACTACCTACGCATGCTCTGGGGCAAGAAGATCCTGCACTGGAGCGAGAGCCCCGAGACCGCTCTCTCGATCATGGTCGAGCTGAACAATAAGTACGCCCTCGACGGGCGCGATCCAAATTCCTCGAGCGGTATCCGCTGGGTGCTGGGTTTGTACGACCGAGCCTGGGGACCCGAGCGCCCCGTCTTTGGGAAGATCCGCTTCATGTCCGAAGCGAACACGCGCCGCAAGATGAAAGTTGGAGCCTACATCGAGCGCTGGAACGGCGGCCAAGCCACCTTCGGTCTCTAGCCCTTCGCGAGCAATCGACAGCTCGCGAACTTGCGCTCAGTCTTTGCTGGGTTGAGCCCAAAGCACGCGTAGTGCTTCCACGCGCTTTCGATTTGCCCCCATGTCGGAGTGGCCGACACGAGAAGCAGAACGCACGTGAATCACGGTATTAGGCTCGTCTAGCCGTACTTCCAGGTCGTCGCGAAACCTCATCAAGGGCGTGCGGAAGACCGCGTGGGCGTAGGTTTGTTCGACGGTAACGAGCTCGACCCGGGGCTGAGCTTCGATCAGCTCGATCAGGGACTGGAAGGCCGCTTGGCCGTTGCCTGTGTAGGTCAAGGGGGCAATCGACGGGTCCTCTCCCTCACTGCAGACACAGTTCGGCGAGCTTGGACAGGGCCGTAGGCGCCCCTCCTGTAGTCCGATGTCGCTAGGCATGGAGACACAGGCGCTGCCCACTCCAATCGCTCCGGCGAGAGACACAAAAAGAGCGGCCACCTTGGTGAATCGCTTTCGCTTGGCTCGCTTCGTCTGCACAGGTTGATTCGGTTGATTCATAGCCCACTATTTTTGGCCAAACACGCGCACGTTGTCTAGCTCCTCCAGCTGGTTCTTTGGTGTCTTTTCCACGTCGGCCCTCTCGCGCCACCTCTTCTCGGCATTCCGCTTTCGATTCCCCATGGAAGCTCGCAGGGCGTTGCGCCGGTCGTCGGCACCATCGGGGACGCCGTCTAAGTCAAAGCCAAAGTGCCGCACCAATAGGAACCCCACCCAGTCCCCTGCGGTGGTGGTGATGGGCAAGTACACATCGCGCCCCGCCAGCCAATAGAAGTCTGAACTGGTGGAGTAGATATCTGTATAGAGAACTTGCTCGGCATCAAATCGGTTGCGCAACTTGAGGTCCGTTGTGTAGTCCGAGAAAGGGAAAGGCAGGTCGCAGGTGAAGCGCAGGGCGAGCAACGAAAACGGCTGCTCTGCGGCGTCTCGGCCTTGGTAGTAGCTGCCTTCAACGGGGAAGATCTCCTCGTAGTCCTCGCCTAAGTGCTTTAGGTAGAGGCGGTAGTCATTCTCCACCGCCTTGATCGTCGCGAGGTCCGCGTTTAGCACCGCCGCTCCCTGCTCCATCAATGGAGTGACATCGATCGCACCCCATGGCCCGCCTGGCTCCTTCTCCATGTTCCAAGCAGCGGCAAACAGCAGGCCGTCGTCGTCGGTGTCGGCCTCAGGATCCCAGTCCTTGCTGGATAGGCCTTGGTCGAATAGAAGCTGCTCCATGCCACCGCCCCAGTCGGCTGCCAACTTGGGAGCAGCGCCCGAGATACCGCGATACCAGGACGCCAACGCCTTGGCCGCCGCGCCTGGATCGGTGCTCTCCGAACGGATCTTTGCGGCAGCATCCGCAAGATCGCCAAAGCTCTTGTAGCGTTGGCCCTCGGCGTCCTTGATGTCAAAGCGGAGTGCGAGCAGCCCGCGCATCTCCGCGAGAAGGTCGCGCCCTGGCAGACTGCGTGCCTCGGGCAATGCCCACTGGGAGTCGAACTGGGCCGAAGTGATCTCCGACCATTTCAGCGGCTGTGGCTGTACTTCGAAGTCCGCCGGCGTCCCGGCTAGGACTCCGGCAACCAAACAAAGCAGCACTGACCTCATTGTTGGGCCCCGACCTTTTGGAAGAACTCCTCCAATATGCCTACGACCTGGGCGGGCGCTTGCTCGTGGGGATAGTGCCCGATTCCCGGCAGGATCGTCAGTTCGGCGCCCTCGATCAAGTCTGCGAAGCGCTGGGCGTAATAGCTGGGCGTGTAGGCAATGTCATCGCCACCCCAAAGTAAGAGCGTCGGCATCGAAATCTGGGCGAGCTCGTCTTCACGATCGCCATTCTCGTCCCTGGCCAGGTCGACCATGCCCTTCCAGTTCGATGCGTTGTCGCACACCAGGAAGAACTCTTCCGTGCGGTCCGGGGGCACGCCCTTGAAATGCGGGGCAAGGGCCACGTCGATCCGCTCGCGGGAGTTCAGTACCCAGCCGATTTTAGCGAGTGGGTTGTCGCGCATCTCGACCTCCTCCGGAAGCCAATCCGCATCCCGCCGGCGCACGCCAGATGAGTCGATCAAGACGAGGCTCTCCACCAGCTCCGGCTCGTTCAGCGCAGCGCGCCAGACGAACTCTCCGCCGTAGGAAGAGCCAACCAGCTGGACCTGGTCCAACCCAAGTCCCCGAATCGCAGCGCTGACGAAGCGCGCACAGCGCTCGAACGAGATCTCACCCGAGACTTCCGGGGCAATGCCGTGCCCGATCACCTCGATGGCGTAGACGTCCCGATCCTTGGCAAGTCCTTCGAATCCGGCGCGCAGGGCACTGCCTTCGACGCCGTGGATCAGCTCACTCCAGGAGTAGAGCGTCGACGGTGTTCCGTGCACCAAGACGACGGGGTTGCGAGGGGGTCCGGCAGCGTCCCCACTCGAGCTGGCCACGTGGTAATAGACCAGCTCATAGGATTGGGCCCCATCCCCTAGATCCGCGCTAAAAACGAGGCGATCTAAGGTCCCGATGGATGAATTCTTGCCCAGTTCCGCCAAGCGTAGCTCAAGCTTTCCCTTGGGCAGCGAGCTGCATGCTGCAACAACTAATGGAGTCGCGATCAATGCCGCGAGACCAAATCCGAAACGCCGCATTTTACGGCCCTTGCGAGTTACTTTTGGTGCCTTGTTCATGACTAACATTTCGCTTGGGAATCTTATCCAGATGCATCCAGTCCGGGACTTTCTACGAATAGTAAACCATGCCCAATGTCCTCTTACTGCCCTTTATCGCTACGGGCCTTCTCGTGCCCCTGATGGCGCTTGCATGGCAACGCCAAAAAGGCACCCAGAATGCCGGGATCGTCGATTTGATCTGGGCCGCCAGCATCGGGATTCTTGGAGTGACTTACGGGCTGCTTAGCGAGGGCTGGCTTCCCCGTCGGATCCTGGTTGTGGCCCTTGTGGGCATGTGGTCCCTGCGTCTGACGCGCCTGCTCTACAAGCGCGTCCGGGATGAGCCTGAAGATGGTCGCTACAGCCAACTTCGCGAGGACTGGAAGGGGCGCTTTGATGCCAACGCATTTTGGTTCTTCCAAGCCCAAGCCGTGCTCGCTGTTCTGCTCTCACTAACTTTCCTGCCTCTATTGATGTCAACGGAGTCTGTATGGCGAGCCCAGGACGGCCTGGCCGTAGTCCTAATCCTGATCTCAGTCTTCGGGGAGTTCGTCGCCGACCGCCAGCTCCACACCTGGCGCAGCAACCCCGGCAACCGGGGCGTGACCTGCCGCGACGGCCTCTGGGCTTGGTCGAGGCACCCCAACTACTTCTTCGAGTGGCTGCACTGGCTGTCCTACCCCCTGATGGGGATCGGCCTGGCCTTCGGAGCCCTTATGTGGCTCGCACCTGCCCTGATGCTCTTCCTTGTCCTAAGGGTTACGGGGATCCCGCCCACTGAACAACAGTCTGTCAAGAGTCGCGGCGACGACTACCGCGCCTACCAACGAGAGACCAACGCATTCTTCCCCGGCCGCCCAAAGCGCCGCACCAACTAATCCCGCATATGAACACCTCCCTAAAACTCGTCGAGAAGGGCCTCGTCCCCAAGCCCCTGCTACGCCATGGAATCCGCAAGCTGCTGGGCGAGCGTCTGGTCGAGCAGCAAGCCGTCTTTGGACCGAACCGCGAGGCGGCCCTCAATGGATGGGCGGCCACCATGCGCGCTAGCGAGATCGCGCCGGTCCCCGAAAAGGCCAACGAGCAGCACTATGAAGTCCCCCCGGAGTTCTTCGAGATCTGCCTCGGTCCGCGGCTAAAGTACAGCAGCGCATTCTACTCCGACCCCGCCACGACCCTCGAGCAGGCGGAACAGGAGATGCTGCGCTTGACCACTCTACGCGCTGACCTGAAGGATGGCCAAGACGTGCTCGAGCTCGGCTGCGGCTGGGGCTCCCTGACCTTGTGGATGGCGGAGAACTTTCCGGCGAGTAAG
>JBLHWM010000267.1:0-5167 GCA_047629095.1 Planctomycetota bacterium
CTTCACCGAACAAGACCTGCAGGCCATGGGGCGCATCCGCCGCGCCTGGGACCCCGACCTGCGCATGAACCCCGGTAAGGCCCTGCCCTTGCGCGCATGCGTCGAGCTTGGGGACAAGCCGATGAGCACGGTGGAAGCCTAGCAGCCTGCCAGAAAAACACCTCGATCCCTCCCGCATCACCATGAGCAGCTCCTTCGAACACGACTTCTATGCCGCGGCTAAAGAAGTGACGTCAGCCGGGATGCCCGTGGCCTCGCCGACCAACGAAGACGAGGCTCGCGAGCTTCTGCACTTCGCCGCGAAGGACAAGCTGAAGGTCCTGCCCCGTGGCAACGGGACCTCGTTGACGTTGGAAGAGCCCCGGCCCTCGGCAGACTTCATCATCGACACCACTAAGCTCTCTGGCATCATCGCCTTCGAGCCCTCGGACGGAACGGTCACCGCATTTGCCGGCACGACCATGGCGAGCATCGCCGAGCTCGCGGCGGGCAGTGGACGTCGCCTATGCCCGGACTTGGCGCACACGACTTCGACCCTAGGCGGCGCCATCGCGTCGGGCCGCACGGGCGAGGACCGCCTGCGCTACGGCCCCATGCGCGACCAGGTGCTCGGCCTGCGCGCGCTACTCAGTGCGGACATCTCCAGCAAGAGCGGCGGACGGCTCGTCAAGAACGTGGCCGGCTACGACGTCCACCGCGCCCACTGCGGCGGCCGCGGCCGCTACGGCCTGGTCATCGAAGCAACCCTGCGCCTGCACCCAGCCTTGCCCCGGGAGCTGCACCTCAAGCGTAACTTCGAGAGCCTGGAAGTCGCCATCGATCGCGGCAACCAGATCCTCGCGACGACCTGCCGTCCACTCAACATCCGCATATGGCACAACGACCACGAGACCAGCCTGCACATCCACCTTGGCGGCCGCGATGACGTGGTCGCGGCAGAGCAGCAGTTGCTCGACTCCACCATCGGTGACCTACAAGTCACCGCGCCAAGGCCCAAGCCACAGGCACAGATCCGCCTCGACTGCCCCATCTCCCAAACGGCAGACGCCGCAAGTTGGATCGAGACCCTGCGAAAGACAACCGCGGCAAAAAGCACGCATGCCGGCCACCTGATCGCCGACCTCGGCATCGCCTCTGTTAGGCTCGCGACTGACGCTAACCCCCAATCGGGCCCAAGTCGTCAGCTCAACTACGCCGGCCCACACACGCCACCCAAGGGATGCCACCTCTTCGGAGCGCCCCAATCCGAGTCCAGCCAAAGCGCCCCAATCAGCGCCCTCAAAGCACGTATCGAGGAGAGCCTCGATACCCTTGGCATCTTCGCGCGCTAGAGCCGGTCTCGCTCTACTTTGCCTGCCATTTCCAGCCTTTGCCGCGGGCCATCCAGAGGACGGTGCGGAAGAGGATGATTAGGTCTTGCGTAGCGCTGAGGTTGCTCAGGTAGGACTCGTCGGCGGCGAGCTTCTCGGCGTAGGCTTCGGGGCACTGGCCCGTGTAGCCCTGGGTAATCTGGGCTAGGCCGGTGATGCCGGGGCGCAGGGTTAGGCGGCGCTCGAAGCCGTCGACGTGTTCGGTGGCCCAGTTGTGGATTTGGACCATCTCGGGACGCGGGCCGATCAGGTCCATGTCGCCGAGTAGGATGTTGAAGATCTGCGGGATCTCGTCCAGGTGGGTCGAGCGCAAGATCTTGCCGATGTTCGTGACTCGGTTTTGGTCGCCGTCGCTCCAAGCCGCGAAGTTGCAGCCGCTGATCGGCGCCATTGTGCGGAACTTGTAGATGCGGAAGATGCGGCCGTATTGGCCGACGCGCTTCTGGGAGTAGAAGACCAGGCGCAGATCGCGGAAGACGAGCAGGTTGACCAGAGCGATGGGCACCGCGAGGGCAAAGAGCACGGGCAGCACGCAGAGGGTCACTGCGAGGTTCGCGAGAGGCCGTACGAACTTGGCATAGAATCCGTCGAGAGCTGGGTGATGGGTTGCGGTGGCATCGGCGCATAAAACGGCGTCCGAGCTCCCGCTCGTCGATGGTGTTGCCGTGGCCTGGGCGACCCTAGCGAAGCCCATGAGATCTACGAGGCGAAGCCCCTCGCCGTCCGCCACGTTCTCCTCATCGATCCAATCCCCACCCTCAAAGGGGTCGAGCATTCCTAACGGGATCGAGTTCGCTCTAGGAGCGCTCTTCCGATTGGAGTTGTTGGCTTGATTGCGAGTCATGTCTAGATTGGTCACTAAATTCGAGTCTCCTACACCTGGGGGGTGACGGCTAACATCGGCAGAATGGGGAGATTCGCCTTAGACAGAACAATGGGAATCCGAGAAGTTGGAGGACCGTAGCTCGGATGGGAATACACTGCCTCCCATGGCCACCAACGCGACTCCCCAGGCTCCTGACGATGCAGCTCGACCCGATTGGGGAGCCCTGGTGGACTATAGCGCGAGCCTAGATTGCATCCATTGCGGCTTGTGCCTGCGAACCTGCCCGACCTACGAGATCACCGGGCGCGAGTCCTCGAGCCCGCGAGGGCGGATTCACCTGATGCGGGCCCTGGGCGAGGGACGGCTGGAGCCGGATGCCGCCTTTGAGGAGGAGATGGACTTCTGCCTGGTCTGCCGCAACTGTGAGACCGTCTGTCCGGCGGGCGTCGAGTTCGGTGCGATGATGGAGCACACGCGCTCGGGCCTTGAGAAAATTCGCTCTCGTAGCCTTAAGGGCCGCTTCCTGCGCTGGATGGGACTGCGGGTCCTGGTGCCCAATCGCCTGCCCTTGGAGTTGGCGGCCACGGGGGCGCGGTTGGCCCGACAGGTCGGGGTGATGGGCTTGGCGAGCCGAATCTTGGGGGATACGGTGCCCTCTCCCGAGTCGCAGCCTCTGATTCCATCGCGCCGAGAGCGCCGCCGGCTGCCCGTGCGGTCCGAGCCCGTGGGCCAGCAGCTCGAGCAGGTCTACCTGCTAGACGGCTGCCTGATGCCCGTCTTCCTGGGCCGCGTCAACCGCGCCTCGGCGCAGGTCTTGGTTGCCCTTGGCGTGCTGGTAAAAGCGCCCCGCAAGGCGGGCTGCTGTGGCTCCCTGCACGCCCACAATGGCGATCGCGAAGAGGCTCAGCGCCTGGCGCAGGCCATGATGGCCGCCTATGGCGGCGCTGGGGACACCTCGCCGATCGTGGTGGGAAGTGCGGGCTGCGGCTCGCATATGAAGGAGTACACGGGGCTTTTCGAGGCTGGGACGCCGGAATTTGCCGAGGCTGAGGCCTTTTCCGCGCGGGTCTTAGACTGGACCGAGTTCGTCGCCGCTCGGCTCGACCGGCTGAGGATCGCCATGGGCGAGGCGGATGCGGCTAAGAGCGTGGGTTCGGTTACAGGCACGCAGGCCGTAGCGTGCCCTGCCCCGACCAGGCCTGGCCTAGCTGCGCGCCTTGGGACCGCGAACGGTCTGGCGACTTGGGATGCGCCGTGCCACTTGTGCCATGGCCAAGGCGTCCGTGATGAGCCGCTGGCTGTGCTGGATGCGGCCTTGCAGGCTGGCGCCATGGAGCGCCGCGCCCTGCACGAGAGCGAGCGCTGCTGCGGATCCGCGGGCACCTACTCGATGACCCACCCCGAGGCCTCGAACGAGCTGCTCGAATCGAAGCTCGACGATCTCGAGGCCACCGGCGCAAGTCTGCTGGTCACCGCGAACCCAGGCTGCCAGCTCCAATGGGAGACCGGCATTCGCCGCCGCGGCCTAGCGGTTCGCGTCGCGCACATCGCGGAAGTGGTCGCAGCGAACCTAGACTAGCGTCCGAGTTAGACGTCTAGGTCGCCGGGGCGCAGTTGCATGCCTTCGAGCAGCTGGGCGAAAGCCTCTTCGGTACCGTCGGTTCCCGGGGCGAAGTCTGCGAACAGTACGACGAAGAGCTTATCCGTCGAGAGGTTGACGCGCATGTTGTCGTTCCATTTGCCGGTGTCGCCGTAGATACGGTCGCGAATCACGAGGCTCTCCCAGATGCCAAAGGACACTTGGCCCTGGCTGAGTTCGGTGCGGAAGGTCTTGGTTGGATCCTCTTCCCACTCGAAGAGTTTCTCGGGCCCCGGCTTATAGGGAGTGCTCGAGAACTTTAGCTTGGGTCCGAGCAGCTTGCGGTGGAACATCACGACAACGCGGACCGGCATACCCTCAGGTACGGCCGTGCCCTCGGGAGGCCCGATGCGCACGAGCTTATCGCCCCCGCTGACCTGGTGCGCCTCTTTCACTTCGAGGCCATAGGGCAGCTCCACATAGGCGAAGCGCTGCTGCAAGAGCTCCTCACCATCAACGGGTACACCGGTGGCTTTGTAGAGACTATAGGCGGTCAGGACGATCGTAAGCAGAACGACGCCGATCAGGACGACGCCTCCAGTGGTTTGATTCTCGGCAAGGGCCATGGCTTATTTCGGCGGGGTCTCTAGGTCCTCGGGAAGAGGAACAAAGACGGGTGCAGAGCCCACGCGGGCCCAGAGGTCAAAGTCTTGGAAGAGGTCTTCAAGGGCGGGCTCGTCCATGGGCTTGGTGCCCAAGGTGCGCACCATCAACATGGTGCCGCCCTGGTCGGCTTCCCCGGAGAAGCGAATGCGAACCACGGCTGCGGATTGGTCCGAATCCATGATATCGGCGATGTTGTGCTGCTCCATGCCAAGGGCGCCAAGCAGCCACTCGCGCGCGCCGTCTCCGGGCGCGGACGGGTTCTCGAAGGTGCCGCGGTCCGTGTAACGCACGAAGTCGACCTCGCGGTCTTGGAGCATGAGCGTGCCCGAGGTCACCTGGTCATAGCCCTCAATGCTATCGACGAACTCTGGATCGAGGGCCTCGTCAAAGGTCTCGCGCTCACGGCCCGAGAACTCCTGAATGAACACCAGCGCCTTGTCGGAGTCTCGGTAAAAGACGATCTGGCGCGAGTCGAAGAACGGCACCACGAAGAGCGGCTCGAAACCCTCGGGCTCGCCCTCGAAGTCCATATAGGCCTGGAGCTGGGACCACACGGCCTCGGGCGCCTGGGCAGACTTGATGCCAAGGATCGTGAGCAGTAGCCCGAGCACTAGAAAGCCCGTGCAGCCGACGCAGCCGACCACGGCCCAGCGGCGCTCGCCCCGGGGTGAGAGCTTCTCGGTCAGGCCTGCGGGATCGGCGCCTTCGGGCACCTCGATCGTTGTC
>JBLHWM010000268.1:0-5152 GCA_047629095.1 Planctomycetota bacterium
CCGGCGTTGATCTGCACGAACGCGCTTGCGCCGTCGTGTTCGCCACCGAGCATGACCTTAAACTCAAGTGCGCCTAGGTCCTTCGTGAGGCTCGCGGCGGTGGACTCGAGCTCTTCCGCCACGTCGGTGCCATCCGATTCTGCGCCCATTTCGATCAACAGCTCGAGCTCTTCGATCTGCTCGACCGCCGACTGTACAGGCTGCACAACGAGCTTCAGCCGCTGCATCTCAGCCACAACCAACTGGGCATTATCCTGGTCGTTCCAGAAGTCCGCGGACTCCTGGAGCTTCATCACTTCGACAAGTCGAGCTTCCTTCGTCGGGTAGTCAAAGCCCCTCCTTCAGCTGATCCAGCTGAGTGTTGGAGGATGCGATCAGGTCTTGGTATTCGTTGAGGGTGGCCATGGGCGGCATTGTAGCGGCGGGGCCGCCCGGTAGCGACTACTCCGTCATGTCCAAGATGCCCTTTTCTGCAACCAGTGCGGTGAGCTCCGAGCGCACCTTCGTGACGCCGTCCGAGATCACCTCGCAGCCATCTTCGGTCACCACCACCACGTCCTCGATGCGGATGCCGATGTTGTTCACTTCATCGTAGAGCCCGGGCTCCACCGTGAAGGCCACACCGGGAACCAGCTTCTTGCCGTAGTCGCCCACGTCGTGGACCTCCATGCCGATGTAGTGGCAGGAACCGTGGCGGATCAGGTCGCCAAAGCCGCGGTCCACCAGCACTTTCCTGCAGGCGCGTTCCACATCGCCAATCGTTGCGCCGGGCTTCACAACTGCGATACCAGCGAGTTGAGATTCCAACACTACGTCGTAGAGTTCGGCCATGCGCGGCGTGAAGATGCCGTCCGTGGGCCAACTGCGGGTGATGTCGCTGGTGTAGTGCTTGTACTCGGGCGCGTAGTCGATGAGCACCATCTCGGCCGGGCCGAGGGGGCGCGTGACCGCCATGTAGTGCAGCACGTTCGCGTTCGGGCCGCAGCCGGCGATCGCGCCGTAGGCGGGACCTGCCGCGCGACCCTTCAGGTGCACCCAGGTCATGAGGGCGGAGAGGTCCCACTCGCCGATCCCCGGTCGTGTGGAGCGGATCGCCTCGGCCAGGGCATCTGCGCCAATCTCGGCTGCCTTGCGCATGGCGTCGATCTCTTCGGACGTCTTCACCCTGCGCAGCTCGTTCATCTGCGGCCCGCAGTTCACGACCTTCGCGCCAAAGCGCTCGGTCAGCTGCTCAGCCAGGGCGTCCTCGCGGCTGGAGCGGCCGTCTAGGGGATCGCGCTTGACATTCCTGTCGTAGGGATTGGCGCGGTCAAAGCAGCCCGCTAGTTCGATGTGCGCCGAGAGGGAGGTCCAGACCTTGTCGCCTTCGGTGATGCGCTCGTCCAAGAACTTCAAGAGCTCGCCCGTGGGGCGCACGTCCTTAAAGCCACTGACCAGCTCGATCCACTCGTCACCGGCATCCCACTTCTCGCCTTCCCAACTCTCGTTGCCGCGATTCTTCTTCGGCAGGAACAGGATCTCCTCCCCGGTGCCCGCGTCCATCACCAAGGTAATGTTGGGGCTCTCGATTCCGGTCAGGTACCACACGGCCTTGTCCTGGTGGAACGACAGGTAGTCGCGCGTGTCGATCAACCCGCGAAAGACCATCAGCCCGTCGCCAACAGCCTCGCGCAGAGCCGCGCGCCGCCCCATGTGGAACGACTTGCCCAGGCCGCACTCGACGCCCTGGGGCACTTCGATAGGATCCGCGTCGAGATCCGCTGTAGCGGGAAGCAGGGAGACAAGCACGAGGCCGAGGCCGAAAATGGGGTTGATCATGCTGGTACTGTAGAGCGAAATCCCAAGCTTGTGCCCGGGGGCGGTCACGATTCTTGGCCGTTCTTACAGAGCTCCGCTGACGTACTGCCCCGGGCGTCCCCTTGGCGTACTCCGGCCGCAGCTGCCAGCGCCGGGCAACTTTGTAGCAGACCCGAGTGGTGATCGGATGCGCGCGCCGCTATCGTTCGGCCCATGCATATTGATCAGCCCCTAGTCGAGGCCACCCTCGTCAAACGTTACAAGCGCTTCCTCACCGACGTCATTCTCGAGGACGGATCCGAGCTGACGGCCCACTGCCCAAACACCGGCAGCCTACTGGGCTGCAAGGACGAGGGCAGCAAGATCTGGCTGCGGGACACACAGAACGACAAGCGCAAGTACCGCATGTCTTGGCAGGCGATCGAGGTGAACGGTACCTGGGTCAACGTGGACACGGGGCTGCCGAACGCCGAGGTCTTCGAGGCGATCAACGAGGGGCGCGTGCCCAAGCTTGCGGGTTACGACAAGTCGAAGCGCGAGGTGAAGTACGGCAACAACAGCCGGATTGATGTGTTGCTGGAGAAGGACAATGGCGAGAAGTGCTACGTCGAAGTCAAGAACACGACCCTAGTCGAAGGCGACGTCGCCCTGTTTCCCGACGCCGTGACCGAGCGCGGTCGCAAGCACCTTGGGGAGCTCGTCAACGAGGTCAAGGCCGGCAACCGCGCCGTGCAGTTCTTCTTCGTGAGCCGCGACGACGTCAAGAGCTTCAAGCCCTGTGACGCGATCGATCCGAAGTACGGCGCCGCCCTGCGCGAAGCCGCCAAGGCTGGCGTCGAGGTCATGGCGTGGAGCGTGTCCGTTGGCCGCGACACCATCGAGCTGCACAAGGAGCTCGAGATCGATCTGAGCTGAACGAGCCGTCCGGGACGGCTGGTCGGGTCGGAGAGGGCCAGCTCCCCGTGCGTGCCCTCGTGCCCTTCTAGGTTGAAGTAGAGCTAAGCTGCCTCCACGACGGCTCCGGCTGGATGCGCGGTGAGCTGTTGCGAGCTTGGAATGGGGAGGGGAGCCGGCCGAGTGTGTCGCTTACTCTAAGTTTGGATGCCGTAGATGGTAGCCTTCGACTCCCTGCCACAAGCGGGCCACGGAGAGCACATAGCCCTCGTCATACAGGCGCCCCGTAAAGCAGATCGAGCTTGGTTGCTGACCCCCGGGCTCCAGGAACACCGGCGCCACCAAGGTCGGGTGCCCGGTCAGATTCGTCATCGCCAATAGGTCCAGGGCAAAGGGTGGATGTACCAGTAGGTCCACCTCACTCATCATCGCCTCAAAGTCAAGAATGAGCCCCCCTCGCAGCCTCTGGGCCGTGAGGTACTCCACCGCCGGGATCAGCCGCGCCGCACGAAACGCCGTCGGCCAAGCATACGGACCTTGGGCAACAAGCTCGTCATCCTTGCCGCTGCGGGTCAGCTCATCGAACGCCGTCGCCGCTTCTGCCATCAACGTAATCAGCATCGCCTCCGTCGGGTAGGCTGGCAGCTCCACGTCGACAACCTCCATCGTTCCCCCCTTCGCTTCAAGGGCGCCTCGCAGCTCATCGAGCACAACACTGAGCCCTGCGTCCCGACCAGTGAACGCCCCCACCGGCACACCAACACGGACCTTCTTTAATCCGTAGCCGTCTGGGTCGAGCAGCTCGATATCCACGACGCTGGCGTCCATCTCCGGGCGGAATGTTTCTGCGCCGATGGACTCGGGCGGTCCGGTAATCTCCTGTTGCACCAACCACGCATCTTGGAACGATCGCGCCATCGGCCCGAGCTTGTCCATAGACCACGACAACGCCATAGCGCCGTCGCGGCTCACGCGCCCGAAGCTCGGTCGAATCGAGGTCACGCCGCAGCGAGTGCTCGGCGAGACGATCGAGCCGAGGGTCTCCGAGCCGATGGCAAAGGCCACGCCACCTGCGGCAACCGCGGCCGCCGGCCCCGCTGACGAACCCGAACTGCCACGCTCGGGATTCCACGGGTTGCGCGTGGTCCCACCAAACCAAACATCGCCCATGGCCAGGCTCCCGAGGCTCAGCTTTGCGATCAGCACCGCGCCCGCATCATCTAACCTCTGCACAACCGCGGCATCCTGATCGATCACCTGCTGCTCGAAGGGGGCGGCCCCCCAGGTTGTCGGCGCACCCGCGACCGCGAGCAAGTCCTTGGCCCCCCATGGGATTCCGTGCAAGGGTCCGCGGTCGATTCCCTCCTCTAGCTCGGCGTCCAAACGCTTGGCTTGGGCGAGTGACCGCTCGGGTAGTAGCGTGACCACACAGTGCAGCTTCTCATCGAGGCGCTCGAGGTTTTCGAGGTAAGCCTCGGTCAGCTCTAGGCAGGTGAGGTCGCCCGCCCGCAGAAGTACGCCGAGCTGTGGAATCGACAGGTCGAAGAGCTGCTCGCGCCACTGCTCGGGGGCCGTCGCTGACTTAGCCGCTGGAGCCTGGTCCCGCTTGTGCTGGTTCAGCACTAAGCCCGGAACCAGGGGAGTGAATGCGCCCGTCGGTTGGACCGAGTTTGGAATGACCTGGGCGCGCAGGGTCTCGTAACTCCGCAGCTGTTGCGCGACGTCCCTAGCCATCTGCTTCGCCTCGTCCTCGGTGAAGTCCAATCCGATCAGCTCGCCGGCTTCGATGATGTCGGGGCGCGCTTCGGGCTCGGGGGTGTCCTGGATTAGGCAGAGGGCGATGATAGCTTGCAGCAACATGGATAGAGTTCGGATGAGTTTGGGTCGTGGCTTGGACGAGCTCTAGAAAAGGTACCAAAGAAGAATGGCCTGCGCCCCCGATCTCCCGGAGGCACAGGCCATCGAGCCCAGCATGGAGTGCGTGGTGAGCCTAGGACGATCGTAGAATCTGAAGCTGAGCTGGAGCGTTCCGATGGAAGAGCACGCCGGGCTGGCCGTCGTTGCTCTCCGCAGCAAACGAGGCATGGCTGTCCAAGCGCCTGTCGGCTGACTCTCCATCTCTTTTCAAGAGCCGGCTCGGCGTAGCCGAGTGCAGGCTAACCCTGCCTCGCCTCTGCGCGTGGGGACAAGCCCAGACGAAAAGAAAAGCGCCCCACTCCCGTGTAGCTTCGGGAGTGGAGCGCCTGCAAGTGGGCCTTTTAGCCCGCTTCCATCAAAGAAAGTTTCTCTTAGATCGAGACTTCGAAGTCGAGCTCCTCGTCGCCGACCTTGTAGCGCGGTCCGCCAGGACCACCGACTGTGTCGTCCCAAGGATCGTCAACACCATAGGGCTCGACCACTTCACGGGTCACCTGTACGGCGCAGTGGTAGCGAGCTGCGCGGCTCACCGTACGCCAGAGGA
>JBLHWM010000269.1:0-5127 GCA_047629095.1 Planctomycetota bacterium
TCGATGCGCACCGCACCCACGAGGTGATTGCGCGGGTTGCCCAAGAGGGCGAACCGCTGACCTTGGAGCGCGTGCCGTCGTTCATCAAGCGCGACCGCGGCGAGTGCATCCACTGCCACTCGATCCGGCCGGCGCTCTACGAAGAGCAGCTCGCGGACGGGACCTGGACCGCGGACAAGGTCTGGCGTTTCATTCCGCCGTCCCGTATCGGACTGGACCTGGATCGCGATGACCAGCGGCGTGTTGTATCCGTGGTGGTTGGAAGCCCTGCCGCAATCGCTGGGGTCCAAGTCGGCGATGCCCTGGTCAGCATGGGCGGCCAAGCCATTGCAACGGCAACCGATGTGATGTTCGAGCTGGATCGCTTTGACACTACCGGCGGTATCCTACAGTTGAATTTCGAGCGCAAGGGCAAGCCCCAGACCGCCCAACTCAAGCTAGCCGAGAAGTGGAAGGTCGGCACGGCCCAAGACTTCGCCTGGCGCTCCTTTAAGTGGGGCCTGACACCCGCGCCCGGATTCGGCGGACCACAACTCGATCGAGACGAGCTGCGCAAGCTGGGCCTGCTCAAGGACGGCAGCGAGGCCCCCTTCGCATTCCGCATCACCTACCTCGTCACCTGGGGCGACAACAAACGCTACGGCCAAGCCGCAGCCAAGGCCGGACTTCAAGAGGGCGACCTACTTGTCTCCATCAACCTGCCCGGCACCGCAACGCCACGACTCACGTCCGCGGACCACTTCCACGCTTGGTGGCGCCTAACCGTGAAGCCGGGCGACAAGGTCGAGCTCGAGATCCTACGCAACGGCGAGCGCAAGAAGCTCCAGCTCGAAGCGATCCAATAATGAAGCCGCCCCGGTCGAAGTGAACTTCGACCGGGGCGGCTCGATTGTCCTAGCGAACTAGAACGGTGTCGCAATGAGAGCGACTAGCCTGCGACTTTCTCAGCAGAGATCAGGCCCTTGCTGACGAGGTAGTCGAGCACGGCTTGTGCGGACTCTTCGATCGACTGCTCGCCCGTGTGCACGGTGACCTCGGCGTTCTCTGGCTCGTTGTAGGGATCGCTGATGCCGGTGAACTGCTTGATCTCGCCGGAGCGAGCTTTCTTGTAGAGGCCCTTGGTGTCGCGCTCTTCGACGACGGCGAGGGGAGCCTCGACGTAGACTTCGACGAAGGTCTCGGTGAGATCGCGGATCTCGCGGCGCAGCTCGCGGTAGGGCGAGATGGCTGCGGTGATCGAGCAGACGCCGTTGCGGCTCAGCAAGTTGGCGACGTAGCCGATGCGGCGGATGTTCGTGTCGCGGTCTTCCTTCGAGAAGCCGAGACCCTTGGACAGGTTCTCGCGAACCTCGTCACCGTCGAGAACTTCAACGGCGGTGCCGCGCTCGATCAGGATCGGGGTGAGGTACTGGGCGAGGGTGCTTTTACCAGAGCCGGAGAGGCCGGTGAACCAGAGGGTGAAACCTTTGTTACTCATAGGAATGAAGGGTCGGGGGCGCGGTTTGATTGCGCCGGGATTCGTGGGTGAATAGTTTGGATTGGTGAATGGATGCTCCTGGCGGTCTTTGGCGGGTCGCCAGGAGCTGAGTGCGATTAGCGGATCTTGCCTTCGAGGTACGGGACCTCGAAGCATTTCTCGTGCATGATCGGGCCATGGCCGAAGTAGCCGGCCTCGCCGAACAGCTCGCCGTGGTCGGCGGTGACAACGATGTGGGTGTCCTTCGGAACCGTGTCGAAGAGCTCTTCGAAGACACCGTCGAGGTAGCGCACGGTGTCGACCTGGCGGTCCTTGAGTTGGTCGAGCTTGGCCTGGTCAAAGAACTCGAAGTCCTCCTTGAACTCGGGGTTGGCCGAGTCGACCTGGGCGCCCATCTTCTTGAAGACACCGTTGACGCCACTGATGCGCGGCCACATGGAGCTGTCCTCGTCCGGCTTGGCGTACGGGTAGTGCGTCTCGCCGACGTTTAGCAGGTAGAAGCTCGGACGCTCGTCCGTGAACTTCAAGGTCGGGATCATGGCGCGCATGTCGTTGTGGCTATCCATCAACTGGAAGCTGTCGAACGCGCGGTTGATGCCGGTCTTCGGGTTGAGCACGGGAAGCGAAACGCGGGCGGCGGTGTGGTAGCCGAGCGTGTTGCGCAACATCTCCGGGAACCACAGGCCGGGCACAAGCGACGCGAAGTCGATGTCCTTGGCGCCGAGTCGATCGTTGTAGTTGAAGAAGTCTTCCTTGTAGTACTCCGACGCGTAGACGTTGTCCGGCGTGGTGTGCGGCAGCAGCCCGGTCAGCAAGTTGTAGTGACTCGGTGCGGTCCAAGAGGCGTACGTGTAGCGCTTCTCCACCTTGCCCAACTTCATGATCGTCTTCGGCGCAGCTTCCATGAACGAGTCATAGCGCAGGCTGTCGAGGGTGATGATGATGAAGTTGTTCTTCGCCATTGGGTCGGGATGCGGTGGCAGACCACCCGGACGCATCATTGGACGCAGCGGCTTAAGAGGCTTGGTCGGCTCTTTTTTCTTGGTTAGGAAATCGAAGAGTCCCATGGATCGTGTTGGAGGAGGTTGAGGCGGGAGCGTTGAGAGAAGGACATTCGGTCCGCGCCAATCTGTAAGACAGGCGCGGACCTAGTGAAGCTGACTAAGCCTGGGACTTGTAGTAAGCGACCAGGATCTCGGCGGTCGACGGGCGCATGATGCGCGCATCGGGAAGCTCGCCGTCACCGAGGATCGAGCGGACCTTGGTGCCGGAGATGAACACGGACTCGTCGTCCTTGTGCTCGGACATCAGGCCAACGCGGCCGAGGCCCTTGAAGAAGGCTGCGAAGCCAACGTTGACAGTCTTGATGGCGAGGGCGCCCTTCATGTCGTCGAAGATCGTCTGGGCATCGAAGTCGCCCCAGATGGCGTCGCCGTCAGCGAAGGGGGCGTCGGCGTGCTTACGGCCAATGATGAAGTGGCTGAAGCCGTGGTTCTGGCGGTAGATGGCGTGCATCACGGCCTCGCGGGGGCCGCCGTAGTACATGCGCATGTCCAGGCCGACGAGCTTCGCTTGGTCGTTCAGGTTCTGGCCCTTCGAGCTCCAAAGCTCGGTGTCCATGTCGCCTTCGCCAAGGTACTTGTTGTCGAGCAGAGAGATGTAAGTCTCCATGCGGGTTGCCGCGGGAACGTCGTCGCCCTTAAGTTGGCCGACGAGAGGGTTCAGCACGATGCCGGTCTTCTTGCCGTTCTCGCGAAGGATCGTCTCAGCGCCGAAGACGAGTGCGTACTCGTGGGCGCGGTGAAGCGGGTTGCGGGTTTGGAAGGCGATGGCCTGCTCCCATCCTTCGTTCTGGATTAGCTCGCGGGTCTCCGCGGCGCTGTTGACGTAGCTCTTGAAGTCGCGGGTGTCGCTGAACTCTTGCAGGCTGATCTCACCGGCGACGCACTTGGTGCGCTCGTCGCCCATCCACAGGCCGGCGCCCGGGTGGTCCGTGCGCTCGGTGCCGTAGCAGCCCTTCAGGAAGGCAGCCTTGTCCCAGTCGTAGACTTCGGTGACCTTGAGCACGCCGAAGGCGCCGTTGGCGCCAGTCAGGGCGATCTCGTCGCCAGCGCTCATGGCGGCAGCTTCCGCGTCCGTCACGGGCAAGATGGTCGGGATGCCCCAGGCCCAGCTCTTGCCGTCGCGCTCGATCGAGCAACCTGCAAGCACGGTGCCCATGTCGGCGCTGCCCATCGGCCCGGTGATTGGGCTCAAGGTGCCGTCGGCGATCCGGTACAGGGTCGTCATGTCGGTGTCGTTGACAGCGACCTTGGCGAGGCCAGCCCATGCGTCACTCGCGGGAACAATGCGGTTGACGAGAGAGTCGAGGCCGCCGTGAACAGGAGAGGGAAATGCCAGAGTAGTCGAGGACATGGTTGTTGTTGGATGGGGGCCCGTTTTGGGGCCGGAGTCGAGTTCGAATGAGTCACGCCGAGCGCTTTGGCGCCCGGCGTTGGATTTGGGTGGCTTCCTTTATAGGTAGCCGAGGTTCTTCAGCTTGCGCTTCACGTCGTCGAGCTCCTCTTGGGAGAACTCGGGTTCGACCTTTTCATCGGCCTCACCCATCAAGTCCCTTAGGACGTAGACAATGAAGTCGGTCGGTGAGTTGAACCCCGAGCCATCCACGACCTGCTGGATCTTCCGATACAGAGGTCTTGGAATCTTGACGGTAACTTTGCTCTCGCGCACGGTGGTTCAGCAGGGGGCAGTTGAAGAAAATGACCCCAAGGGGGCCGGGAAGGGTGTTTTAGGCCCTTATGTGTGTAGAAGAAGAGTGGGTCTTGGGACGTCGGACACTCCAATCGCACTCCAATCACACTCTTATCGCACTCCTATGATACTCCAATCGGAGCCTCGGGGGCGGCGATTGGGCAAACGGCAATGCAACAACCTACCTCGCTTCCGCCCCAAGTGCTGCCTTTTCAAGGATTTGCGGCGACCAAACCTACCCCAGATTCCCACCCGGCGCCCCCCACCTTGGCCGTGACCCGATTTTCACGGCCAGATTGCTCCAGAAAGTAGATCCCCAGCCCCAGACTGCCCGTAAACACGCCCCATGAGCCTGCCCACCCTCGACTTAGTCGCCACGTCCTGCTTCCAGAGCACCGACCCAATCGCCAGTCCAGTCGAAGCCGATCAGCTAGCCGCCATCGGCTACCTGCGCCAGGGCAAGTCCCAGGCCATGATTCACCTCGGACTCGTGGACGAATCCGGCGCGGCAATCCGTGTCGGTGGCCAACCACTTCTCCAAATCGTCGATCCCATCACGTACAGGTTGGTCGTGGACAACGGCTACGAAGAATGACCCTCTCCCCCCGCACCTTATGAAATCCCAACTGCTACCGACCACTTTGGCCGCTCTCGCCCTCGCCTTGCCCATCTTCAGCTGCGCCAAGGTCGCCACACCCGACGACTTCAACCAACAGGGCGAGATCGCCCTCCAGGAGCTCGACTACGACGCCGCCAAGGCCAACTTCGAAGGCGCCCTAGCTGTCCTCGCCCAGGATTCCACCTCCCCCGACTACCTCCAGGCCAAGCTCGGCTTGATCGAGAGCCTCGTATACCTTGACCACGACAGCTGTGCCGTGGAGTTCATGGGCCTCGCCTCG
>JBLHWM010000270.1:0-5114 GCA_047629095.1 Planctomycetota bacterium
TACCCGCAATGTCCAAGGTCTGCGCGGTGCGGGGCAGGTCTACCGGGCCAGGGTCGGGGGCTTGGGCATCCGGCCCAGGAAGCGGTCGTGCAATACCAGCGAGAACCACAGGCTTGCCGCCGCGCCGGGCAAGCGGCGAGGACTCGTCGAAGCCCTGGTACGCGCCCGCTTCATCGAAGCGGATGCCAACGGCGTGAACCCGGCTCGCGTCGATGCCAAGAGCGGCCGCGATCGCGAGCACACCCGGCTCCAAGCCGCCGGACACAATGTGCACCTGCTTACCTAGAAAGTGCAAGGCGTCCACCAGCAACGGAGCGCCGGGCAACATGCGCCGCACGTATTCAGCGCCCAGCTCGTCCATGGCCTCGCGCCTCGGCGCGATCAGCTCGAGCCGAGCACCATAGACCTCTTCCAGCTCCATGGCCCCACTCATGGCGTCCGTGGTCATGGACTCGATCTTCGCCAGGTCCTCGGCGCCCAGATCGCGAGCCAACCAGTCGATGCCCTCGAGGTCGGCCAGGGTCGAGTCGCAATCAAAGACGATCACGTCATAGGGAGGCGGCGAGTCGTCGGGGTTCTCGTCGGGTCCGAGGCAGCGCGCTTCGGTCACGACCGATCCCCCGAGACCGGCGTTGCCTCGCCGAGGCGAACGAGGCTGACCTCGCGGATGAATTCTAGGTCCGCGATCTGCGCCATCAGCTCCACGCCGGGATCCGCGTCGATCGCGAGGTAGCCCACCGCGCCCGCTGCCTCGTCGTCGCGGTTCCTGCGCGCCTTGCCCAGCTCGATGCGGCGAATATTGACGCCGCTCTCGCCGAGCAGCGTCCCGAGGTGCCCGATCACACCGGGCACATCGTCGTGGCTCGTGACCAATACGTGCCCCTCGGGCGGAAAGTCCAAATGAAGGTCGTCCACGCGAATGAATCGGGGCCGGTTGCCAAAGACCGTTCCCGCCACGAGGTGCGACTCCTCGCCCGCTTGGGTCGAGGCGCGTACCTTGATCTGACTCTGGTAGGCGCCCGCATCGGACTCGTGGCCCTCGAGCAGGCGCAGTCCGCGCTCTTCAGCTAAGGCCGGCGCGTTGACGAAGTTGACGCCACTATCCGTCCCGTGGGACAGGGCGCCAGCCAGCAGCGCCAGGGACACGGCGCGCACGTCGCGGCCCTCGAGCTCGCCGAGGTAGGTGACCTCGAGTTTGCGGATTGGACCCTTGCAGCGCTGGGCGAGGTAGCTGCCCATGCGCTCGGCCAGGTTCAAGTAGGGGCCGAGGAACGCCAGATCGCCGGCGCTGACGGCCGGCGCGTTGATCGCGTTGTCGGCGCGGCCTTCCAAAAGAAAGCGCGCGATCTGGTGCGCGATGTCCAGGGCGACTTGGACCTGGGCTTCGGTGCTGGAGGCGCCGATGTGCGGGGTCAGCACCACGTCGTCGCGGCCGAGCAGCGGGTGGTCTGCCGGGGGCGGCTCTTCGCTGAGCACGTCGAAGGCGGCGCCCGCTAGGTGGCCCGAATCTAGGGCTTCGGCCACGGCGGCCTCGTCCACGAGCCCGCCACGAGCGGCGTTGATCAGGCGCGCTCCAGGCTTCATGGTCGCGATGCGCTCCTTGGAGATCAGGTTGCGGGTCGCGTCCATCAGGGGCACGTGCAAGGTCACGAAGTCGCTGTTGGCAAGCAGCTCGTCCAGCTCGACCAACCGGACGCCGGGCACGGGTGAGGAGTCCGCGCTGGAGAAGTACGGATCATAGGCGACGACGTTCATCGCGAGCCCGACACCGCGCTCGGCCACCACGCGCCCGATGCGACCAAGCCCGATCACGCCAAAGGTCTTGCCCGTCAGCTGGGAGCCGGTCAGGGCCTTCTTCTTCCAGATGCCCGCGCGCACTTCGCGGTCGGCCCGTGGAATGTGACGCGCCAGGGAGACCAGCAGCGCGATCGCGAGCTCCCCCGTGGTCGTCGTGTTGCCCGTGGGCGTGTTCATCACCACCACACCGGATTCGGTCGCCGCCGCGCAGTCGACGTTGTCCACGCCGACGCCCGCGCGCCCCACCACCTTCAGCTGGCCCGCGGATTCGATCACCCGCCGCGTGATCCGCGTTGCCGAGCGCACCACCAGGGCGTCCGCGTCGGCCGCCTTCTGCACCAGGGTGTCCTCGTCCATGCCCAGGCAAATCTCGGGCACAATGCCGTACTCCGCAAAGACCTCCATCGCCTTGGCCGACAGGTCATCACAGATCAAAACCCGCATGGAAGCGGCGGTCACAGCTTGGCCATTGGGCCCATTGTTGGTCGAAATCACAGTTCCTCCAGGATGAATGAACCCACTCTATCGGGGCGTGTTTCCTGGAGTTAGAGGCGAGACCGGTTTTGTGTGAGGGAGCGCCAAAAGAAGCTGACCCAGCTTGGCTATTCCGCCTTCCAAGTCACGTGATTCATCCCCTCCTCCACAGGGAAGGACTGCACGCCGTCCCCACCCCCTTGAAAGGAGCGAACTCGCAGCTCATCAATGGGCTCAAAAGTGAAGACATGAAAAACGTAGTCGCTGTCCTTGGACTTGCTCTTGATCGCGTCCCTGTCAATCCGCCCAGGAGTGCCGAGGACCATCAAGGACTTATTTTCGTACTCGTCGGGTAGCTCGACCTTCAGGGCGTAGTAGTAGACAACCTTCTGCAAGGCCACAGCACCGAGATCCCGATCCTCTCCAGGGGCCAAGGGGGTGATGATGGTAAAGGGTAGCGGTTGGTCTGTGCCCGCCAGCTTGACGTCGAAGAGTACGCCGGTCTTGTTCGAGCCAGTGAGTTTTAGGGGCGCGGTAAGTGGATCGACGACCTCGGGCTCGACTGGAACCTCCGTTCGACTCGTAGGGTCTGGGCTCGGCGAAGTGACTCGCTCGGGGTCCGAGAGACGGGGCGCTTGGTGCGATTGGGCCCTTGCGTAAGTTTGGATGCTGGGCGGCCGCGGCAAAGGCCAGCGCATCGCCATCCTTTCGAAGTTCGCCAGAAAAACAAGATTCGCGTCCCGACTTAGGGACACTCCCGAGTCCTGCGACCGGCACTAGTGGACTCCGCCAAGCCCACCCGCTAGGGTGCACGAATGATCCGCACGATTCCCGCTTTCTTAGTCTTACTGCTCGTCTTAGCTGGCTATCTCGCGTTCGGGTTCCTTCCGTCGGGAACCGTCTACGCCTTCACGCCGACAACAGAGTATGGCTCAGGCCCGCTAGAGCTCAGCCTTAATGGCGCCAACCTTCACATTGATTCGGACGACTCGGGCTCGGCGTGTTTACCCATCCACATGATCTCGCTCGAAAACGAGACTCCGCTTCGAATCCCAAGCGACCTGCTTGATGGACAGCTCGTCTCGGCTTCCATATGTGATTTGGACGAGGACGGCAATCTGGAGCTCGCCCTAGTCGCGAGGGCCTGTGGCTCGGGTGCCTATCTCCAAGTCCTCCTGCTAGAACGCGAGAACGAGCAGTGGGTTCAGTGCAACGCCGGTTCTCTCCCGGCGGTGACTACAGCTGGCTACATGGGCCATGGCGAAGTCACCTTCTCCCGAAAGGGCATTCTGCATCGCTACCCCATTTATAAGGACGGAGACTCGAATGTGCGTGCCAGCGGCGGCGAGCGCTTGGTCGAGTACCACCTCAAGCACGGCATCCTTGTCGAAGTTGCCTCGTTCGAGAACTCCAGTAAGTAATCAACTCCTCTTCCGAGAAGCTGCTCGGTGGTGCCCTCTTACTCGAGGAGCGGTAGCACGCTGGAACAGCTTGGTCGTGAACTTCGTAAGGTCGCGGTCCGCCTAAGCCTAAGGGCTGCCATGCTCCGCCCTCAAAGGTAGACGACAAGGCTGACCTTAGATCTAAGGATGCCAACGTCCGCCTAGCAGCGGTGCAGCCCATAACTACCCAGAAGTGTGAAGACGCCGGTAAGCTGCTGGGCTGCGCCCTAAAGCACGACGATTGGCACTCTGCAGCAGTGCTCGCCGAGTCCGACAGTAGCGCACGCGTTCGTCGCGCGGCTCTGGCCTCGTCCCTTGCCAGCGCACTTGACGAGCCGACCGAAAACTTCTTCGCCCCCGATTCGATAGGACGCTTCTAGAGACGCGATGATCTCGGGTGAGAGGGGTCCTTGGTTCCGGGTAGCTTGCCGGATGGAAGAGCCTGATGCGAGGGAGCGGTGGATAGACCTTCGGCCCTTGAGGCGGATTGGGTCCCCGAGGGGTGATCCAGAGTCTTCCAGGCCGATTTGGCGGCCTCCTTTGCGAGTCGGAGGGGGAAGAAAATGGAGCGGCTGAAGGGATTTGAACCCTCGACATCAACCTTGGCAAGGTTGCGCTCTACCACTGAGCTACAGCCGCTCTCAAGCGGGGCGTAAACATACCACCTTCGGAGGGAGCGTCAAGGGGTTCGTGGGGACTTCCTTGGGTCTGGGAGGATTTTGATGAAAGTAGCTCTGAACACGGGGGGACGGGGGTTGCCTGGTTGGGGCTGCTTGTGTGGCGGGGGTGCTGGGCGCGGGGGGGGATGCTGGGCGCCCGCCGTCGCTTCCTCCAGGGGGCTTCCGGAACCCGGGCCGTCCGACTTGTCAGGCTGGTTGAGCGTCTGGGAGAGCCGCTCTTGACCGGCCAGCGCCGACAAGGCTCGAAGTGAAGTTTGGGGGACCGTCCTTGTGGAGCTCCTGCGCCTTCTTACTGGAAGAGCCGCCTTCTGAGGAGGCGGGACGGTCATTTGGGGGAGGGGTGGCCGAAGTTTTTCTGGGAGGCATTCCTTATAGAGGGTTGGAAGGGCTTTGTAGATAAGTTCCCAGGGAGGGGTTGGCAGGATTCAAACGATCGTTTAGAACGGTCGTTTAAATGAGTGCACATGACCTATCTGGGCCCGATTCGGGCCCCAATGAGACCGCCGCGAGGCTTTTGGATGCTGCGGAGACGCTGTTTGCTGACTTTGGCGTTGCGGGGACCTCCCTGCGCCAGATCACAACGGCGGCCAAGGCGAACTTGGCTTCGGTTAGCTATCACTTTGGGTCCAAGGATGGGCTGCTGCGGGAGGTGCTGGGTCGGCGCATCAACCCGGTGAACAAGGTGCGCATGGAGCTGCTGGATGCGCTGGAGGCGGGGGAT
>JBLHWM010000271.1:0-5099 GCA_047629095.1 Planctomycetota bacterium
CAGCCCTGGTCCATTCACTCTTTCCACTCGCGCGCCATTGGGGAGCTGCGAAGTAGAAGCCAAGAGCAACGGACAGAGCGACTGTGGCCCACGTCCAAGCTCCACCGTGGCCCGCGGCCAGCACAACGGCTCCAAGCACCAAGGGCATCCCAAGCAAGAGCAGAGCCTGGCGCCGAAGCAGCACTTTCACGATACGGGCTAGTTCCAGACCTTCCGCCTCGGCCTCGCCATCTTCATAGCGCCCAAGCAGGCTGACCTGGAAGACCAGGGTGAAGTAGAACAGGCTAGCCAGCACCGCAAGTTGGAGCGGAGAGCCCAGGGTGGTGAGCCCAACGCTAGAGAGACCTGCACTACCCAGAACGAGCAGGGCTCCGAAGAGGAAGTTCCCGGCGCGGCAAAGTCCCAGAAGCCCAGGACCCAAGAGCGGCCCACGCAATCCGATGTTGTAGCCAACAGCCAATGCAGCTACCCCAAAAAACTCAAACGCGGCCCAGGGTGATTCCATCAACCGAAAGCCTGTCCAAGCCGCGAGTAGGGCTCCAATGAGCACCATCAGAATGCCAGCACCCAGGGCGGCGGTGGGGGAGATGTGCCCGGCTGTCAGTGGCCGCTCTCGACCAGCCACTTTGTCCTCGGCCAAATCGTGCCAGTCATTGATGGCCATAGAACCGTGAAACACCGCGAGACTAGCTGCGACGGCAACGAGCAGCCCAGGAAGCTCAACCTTCCAGAGGGCACCCGCCACAGCTGCACCCGCAAGCGGGTCCGCCAGGGCCGATGGAAACAACGACAACCGTAGCAGCTTTGCCCAAGCCAAACTCTTTCCCGAAGTCATGCTTTTCAACCGGGGAAGAACCAACGCATGACGTCATTGACGGTCACGAAAATCATCAGGAAGAGCAGCATGAACATGCCAACCATTTGGCTGAGCATCTGCACACTCGGCGAGACCGGTGAGCCCTTGATCTTCTCAATCAGCAGGAAGAGCATGTGGCCGCCATCGAGCATCGGGATTGGAAGCACGTTGAGGAAAGCCAGGTTCATGCTAAGAATACAGAGGAAGAAGAACAGCTTGGCGAGCCCCTCCTGGGCCCAGTTGCTGGACACCATGCCGATCGTGATGATCCCACCGACATTGTCCGCCGAGACCTCTCCGCTGAACACACGCTGCGCGAACATCCAGGAGTCCTGGAGGAAGCGAATGGTGCAGGCTGCGCCAACCTTGACGGCGGTGACAGGATCCGGCGCTTGGTAGATGTAGCGGTGCATCTCGAAGCCGATGCCATAGCTGGCGACGGAGTCTTTTCTAGGGGTAACATCAAACTGGAGGGTCTGCAGGGCAGCACCGAGCTCAGCCTGGCGTTGGATGGAGAAGGTGACTGTGCCCGGGGGACTCATGGCTCCTGCCGCGCGGCATGCGCCACGAAGATCTTCCCACTCGCTGGTGGCAATGCCATCAATGCGCACAACCCGGTCACCTGTCAGCAGGCCAGCCTTTTCGGCAGCACTCTGCTCGGTCACCATGACATAGGTACCGTTCAAGTCTGCGCCGAAGACAAGGTCAGTGAGTAGGGAGCTTCGGTCCGCATTCGTCGCCGAAGCGGCGGTCAAGGTAACCCTCGCAGCATCCCGGAGCACCGTCATCGAGAAGGCGCCTTCCGGTTGTACGGCAAGCAATTGCTCGAGATCAGACACATCAAAAATGGCCGTGCCTCCGACCTCAACCAAGTTATCCCCAATGCGCAGGCCGATGGACTTGGCCAAGCCCTCACCGCGCATGGCCCGGATTTGTTGGGCTGGCGCACCAATGCCGACCATGGCATCAGCGGCCAACTTTGAGAGGTCCGGCTCGATGGTAAGCCAGCGGTCCTGCTCTCCGGTCTTGACTTGGACTTCGATGGATTGCTTCTCGAGCATCTGCGTAAGCAGCTGGGTAGCCAGGTCGAGCTGCTGGTCTCCGCCACGCACGGCAACCAATCTGTCGCCCGATACGATTCCCGCGAGCGCAGCGGGACTGCCAGGCTCGATGCCCATCGTGAACTGGGGATCATACTCCGGACGGATCCCGATCCTCTGGATACCAAAGGACTCGTCCATTTGAGGGACGATGTGAACCACTTCGGGCTCGCTTGTCCCTGGCCGCAGAACCGTAATCTCCATGCCCGATGGATCCCCTAGGGCTATGGCTGTTGGGATATGGTTGAAGTCGAAGACCTCGTCGCCGTCGATTGCCAGGACTTCGGTACCAGCTTCCAGACCGACTTCCCAGGCAGCGCTACCAAGTGCTGGAGCAGCTATCACAGGTGCGATGAACGGTACACCGGCGAGCAACACAATTGGGAAGACCACCAGGCCAAAGATCACGTTCATGATCACGCCGCCTGCGAAGATCAGGAAGCGCTGGCCGACGGTTTTAGAGCCCAACTCATCCGGCTGGGGGATTCGCTTGCCCTCGTCATCGTAGAGGTGATCAAAACTGTAGTCGCCGGGGTCGGCGTTGGCCTCCTCGGGAGAGACCTCGTCTCCGGCCATCTTGACGTAGCCGCCGATGGGCAGTGCGGCGAGCTGCCAATCAGTGTCGCCCCACTTCCACGACAGAACCTTTGGCCCCATTCCAATGCTGAAGGTCTCCACGCGAACACCACAAAAGCGTGCCGCGAGGAAGTGCCCAAGCTCGTGGACGAAAATGACAAGGCCAATGCCAAGGAAGGCAATCAGGAAGTGAAGCATAGTTGGATCGAGACCGAGTGGTCTCCTCAGTCAGAAGCGCGGGTGGGAACCCGACGCATAATCTCTTCTTTGGCGGCCAAGCGAGCGCCTTGATCGGCCTCAAGCAATTCCGCCAGGGTCGAGCCCGGCCACTCGTGGCGGCGGTCCAAGACCGCTGAAACCACAGGTACGAGCTCGTGAAAGGATAGTTGGCCATCCAGGAAGGCAGCCACGGCAACCTCGTCGGCAGCATTGAGTACGGCGCCGGCATTACCGCCTTCACGCACGCAGCGATAGCCTAGTTCAAGGGCCGGGAAGCGCTCAGGGTCGGGCTGCTCAAAGGTCAAGGTCTGGAATAGGTCAGGCACGAAGCCCTCTAGGTCCGAGGCGATTCGGTCGGGATAAAAGAGCGCGTGGTGGATCGGACCGCGCATGTCGGGCGGCCCCATTTGGGAGATCACCGAACCGTCCACGAACTCGACCATGCTGTGCACAATCGACTGTCTATGGATAACAACCCGGATGCGGTCAGCCCCAACGCCGTAGAGGTGAGCCGCCTCGATCACCTCGAGGGCCTTGTTCATTAGAGTCGCCGAGCCGATCGTAATGCGTGGCCCCATGGACCAGGTCGGGTGGGCAAGGGCAACCTCTGGGGTCACCTTGTGCAGCTCCTCCAGTGTGTGGTCACGAAGCGCACCACCGGAAGCCGTCAGGTAGAGGTACCTCACGCGACCAATCTGCTCACCGTGAAGGCACTGCTGCAGGGCGCTGTGCTCTGAGTCGACGGGCAAGATACGAGCCTTGTTCGCCAGGGCCAGATCCATCAGCAACTGGCCAGCTATCACAAGGGATTCCTTGTTCGCCAAGGCCAAATCGCAGCCCCGCTCAAGTACGCGGACGGAGGGCTGCAGTCCCGCAGCGCCCACCACTCCGTTAACGGCAATGTCGTAGTCGAGGGACTCCGCCATCTCGGCGGCCGCTTGGGGGCCCGAGAAGATGCGCACCGAATCCGGAAGGGACTCCCGTGCTAACCCCGCCGCATCCGTGTCGGCAAGGGCGAGGGCAGGGCAATCAAACTCGAGCACTTGATCCACGGCCTCACGCCATGAGCGCCCAGCGGCAAGCCCTTTGAGCTGGAATTGGCCCGGATGGGCGCGCAAAACATCTAAGCACTGAGTGCCGATGGAGCCGGTAGAGCCTAGGAGAATAAGAGAACGCATGTGGTGCTGGGCGATGGGCCTGATAGCTTAGGCAATCAGGCCGCCCGAGGGAATCGGACGCAGCCTCAATCATGTGGCAAGATCATGCGAAGTATTGTCCGCTCTGTAGTGCGGACCTCGAAACCAGAGCCATAGGCGGCCAGTCCCGCCTCGCCTGTGGCAGCTGCCGCTTTGTCCTATATACAGGTCCTGCGGCCGCCTCTGCCGCCGTCGTGCTGGATGACGAGCGCCGGGTCTTGTTAGTCCGACGTTCGATTGAGCCCTATCTCGGTGACTGGGCCCTTCCAGCTGGATATCAGGACCTAGGGGAGAGCGCGGAGATGGCCGCCGTCCGGGAGGTTCGGGAGGAGACGGGGATTGGAGTCGAGGTCATTCGGCTGCTCGATCTACTGCATATTCCCGACGACCCAAGGAAGCCTGCCAATGCAGCCGTCTTTCTCTGCAAAATTCTACCTGGTCAAGCCGCTGGGAACCTGGCTGCGGGGGATGACGCCTCGGATGCCCGTTGGTTCTCTCTAGATGACCTTCCGCCCAACCTCGGCTTCCCCAACAACCGCCAAATCCTCGACTCGTTATAGCCCCCCAATAGCTATCCTACGGGTTCCTTTTACTAGCTCACTATCCCCAAGCAAACCACCTGCGCTCACCGCGCACACCAAAGTCCCTTGAAATCCCTCAGCTACAAGGACGCTGGCGTCAACATCGCCGCCCAAGACGAAGCCCTCGAACGCTCCAAGTCCGCGATCCGCGCCTCATTCACTCCTGGAGTGCTGGGTGATGTCGGTGCTTTCGGTGGTCTCTTCGACGTAGCCAAAATGGGCTTCGGCGAAGGCACGATCTTGGTCTCTAGCGCCGACGGCGTCGGGACTAAGCTCGAAGTGGCCAAGCGCGCAGGCATCCACGACACGGTTGGCCGGGACCTCGTGCAGCACTGCATCAACGACATCCTAGTCCAAGGGGCCCGCCCCTTGTTCTTTATGGACTATGTGGGGACGGGTAAGCTCGACCCCGTCGTGGTCTCCGATGTGATCCGTGGCTGCGCGGAAGCATGCCGCGACAACGGCCTCGCTTTGCTTGGCGGTGAGACGGCTGAGATGCCTGGTCTTTACGGTGATGGGGACTTCGACTTGGTCGGGTTTATCGTCGGTGCGGTAGAGCGCCCTCGTCTGC
>JBLHWM010000272.1:0-5098 GCA_047629095.1 Planctomycetota bacterium
CCCAAGGTGACTGCGAAGGTGCACGAGTGGTCAGAGGAGATCATGGAGGGAGACGCCCCCTTTTTCTTGTACTTGCATTACATGGATCCTCACAAGCCCTACCACCTCCATGGGGCTACCTACGAGGACAAGGCTGTTTCCTACGCGGCTGAGCTGAAGGTTCAGGCAGCCTTGTACGACACCGAGATCAAGTACATGGATATGTTCTTCAAGGAGGTGTTTGAAGGGCTGAAGTTAGACAAGAATTCCTTGGTGATCTTTGTGTCGGATCACGGTGAAGAATTCGGCGAGCACGGAGGAACTGGCCACGGTGTGCGGCTCCACGAAGAGCTCATTCGCGTGCCTCTCTTTCTGGTGGCTTTCGACGAGAACGGCACCCCCGTTTTTGATCCCCAGAAAATTCGCAAGACCACCTCGACGATCGATATTATGCCCACCTTGAGGGAGCTCCTGAACCTCCCCTCGGGCGAGCTGGAAGAGGGCCGCAGCCTGGCGCCATTCGTGCTTAATAATAGCGCTCCGAATGATGGGGATGATCGCATCGTCTTCAGCCACCGCGCGGGCGTCCGCAAGGGCGAGGAAGTCGTGCTGCATTCCGTGGTGGTAGGCAGGCTAAAGCTGCTCTCTTCTGGTGGGGGGCGTGCCGCGACGCTGGTCGACCTCATTGAGGACCCGGGCGAGCTCAAGGACCTCGCCGCGGAACGCCCCGAGGAATACGCGCGCATGAACCAGATCCTGGAGAGCCATCTCGCTAGACCGAGGGCTGTTCAGCGTGAGTTCGGCGGTGATTTCGAGCTCTCGAAAGAGGGTCTAGAGGAACTCGGCCGGCTCGGTTACTTGGATGGGGAGCCCGGTCCCAAGTAGACAAGGGGCAGAGGGGCGATTCGAGGCACAATCCGCTAGTTCGGTTTGCTCACCTGACTTATAAAACGGGGGTTGCTTCCCGCCTTGGCTGAGACATCCATCTTTGCTTCTAACCAGCCGTCCCCAGCTAGCTCCCTGAGCTTATGACCCAATCCGGTACATCCGGCTCCGCCCCAGAGCCAATCCCTAGCTTGTCTCAGTTTCAGGGCGAGCACGACCGCATGGTCGCCCTGTTCAGCACCTACCAGTGCGGGCTGATGTCCCTCAACCTCAAGGAGGCCCGCATTGGCCTGGAGTGCCTGCGCTACGAGCTCGTGGTACACATGCAGGTGGAGGACAGCGTGCTGATGCCCATCTACAAGGGGCTGGAGCAGCATCCCGAGGGGGGAGCACCCCTGTTTTTCGAGAAGGAGCACGCCAAGTTAGAGCGCCTCCTCGATGGACTTTTCAGCGATGTAGAGGGGCTTGAGCGCCTTGATGGTGTGGGCGAGCTGGCTCGCGCCGACGCCCTGCTAGTCATCGAGCACGGATTCACCTTCCAGCACCTGTTCCAGCACCACAGCTCCCGCGAGGACAAGGCCTTCTACCCGTCCATCAGCGAGGGGATGACCGTGGCTGAGCGCCAGGCAATCTGGCGGCGAATGGACATCGCAGAGGCCGGCGTTCGGGCCAGCCTTGGGCGGCCGCCGAGCATGGCGGACATAACCCAAGAGTAACCAGACTCTAGTTTTTGAGCCCAATCGGGCCTCTACCGGAGCCTTTTTTCGCTTTGGTCAAAGCCGACCGCTAGGGGAGGCTGCTTTTGCTGGTTATCGGGGCCAACTCTAGGTAAACTCGCCGCGAAATTTGCGTCGTAGCTGTTCACCCACTGAATGGCTGTTGCGCGCCCCCAAATCCCTTTTCCCCGCTGCATCCTCCGCACCGATCCCCACGGGTCGACGAGTAGTTATGCTGAACGATTATCTTCCGATCCTGATCATGGTTGTAGCCGTGCTGGGCTTCGGTATTGCGAACCTCATCCTTAGTGATGTGCTCGGCGCGCGCCGCCGGGCTGTCGGTAAGGCAGACGCTTACGAGTGCGGCATGGCGCCATCGGGAACTGCCCGTATTCGCCTCTCCATTCACTTCTACCTCGTGGCAGTGCTCTTCATCTTGTTTGATGTGGAGTCGTTGATGCTGCTGCCTTGGGCAGTGGCTGCGAAGTCTATGGCGGCGGCAGGAGTCGGCGACATCGTCTTCAAAGAGGTGCTGGCGTTCGTTGTGGTTCTGGGACTTGGACTCGCCTACGTTTGGCGCAAAGGAGGACTGACATGGGACAGGTAAGCTTAACGGACGCGCCCTTTAGCGAGAGCTTTGCGGCAACCAACTTGGACTGGGTAGTTAACTGGGCCAGGAAGAACAGCCTCTGGCCGATGCCCCTTGGGTTGTCGTGCTGTGGCATCGAACTGATGGCCATGTTTGGCCCGAAGTTCGACCTAGCTAGGTTTGGTGCTGAGGCCGCGCGCTTCACCCCGCGCCAATGTGACCTACTTGTGGTCGCTGGCACCCTAACCTGGAAGATGGCCCAGGCCGTGCGCTTGGTCTATGACCAGATGCCCGAGCCGAAGTGGGTCATGAGCATGGGCGTCTGTGCTTCCACCGGCGGCATGTACGACACCTACTCGGTGGTCCAGGGCATCGACTCGATCATGCCCGTGGACGTCTACGTCCCCGGCTGCCCTCCGCGCCCCGACGCGGTGATCGACTCGATCATCAAGCTCCAGGATCGGATCCAGTTCGAGCGTCCCTCGAGGGATCTGCTCGAGGGTATCCCTGATTATGATGATCAGGGAACCGGCGCGGCGGATCGACAGCCGAACCGCACGATGATGAAGAAGAAGAAGCCCGGAGCCCTTCTGGGCGACGATATTTAAGCGAGGGCTCCCATGACTGACGAGAACCAAGGGATTGCGGAGAACGCAACCCAAACCCGCATTTCTAGCTGCTTGCAGGGAATCCAATGCACCGTGTCCATCGCCTATGACGGCATGGTTTTGGTGCAGATTGCCGAAGACGCGATCTATGCGACCTGTGCAGCCCTCAAGAACAACGGTGGCTTCGAGACCAACACTCTCGTGACCGCCATCGACCACGGCGTGGGCTTGGCCCAGCGCTTTGAGATGGTCTACCAGTTCCTCTCCCTTGAGCATGCCGATCGCGTCCGCGTTCGCGCTATGACCAATGGTGACGAGCCCGAGGTCGATACGATTACCGACTTGTGGCTAGGGACCCAGTTTTCCGAGCGCGAGTGCTGGGACCTGCTTGGCGTGCGCTTCCGCGGCCATGAAAACCTGCGTCGTATTTTGATGCCCGAGGGCTTCACGCACCACCCGTTGCGCAAGGACTTCCCGCACATTGGTATCGAGCCGGACAGGCTCTACCAGAAGTGGGATGACGAGCGTCGCGCAGCCTTCGCCGCGAGCGAGGAGAACAAGTAACCATGGCTATGAAATACATGGACTACCGCCCGGGCTTCTCCCAGGTGGACCACGACGATCCATTGCACGGCGAGCTGATGCCCGTCAACATGGGTCCCCAGCACCCCGCGACCCACGGCGTTTTGCGCTTGGGCATGGAGCTCGACGGCGAGACCATGGTGAAGGTGGATGCGGACCTTGGCTTCCTGCACCGCGGCAAAGAGAAGGCCTGCGAGGGGCTAGGATGGGCGAAGTTCTTTCCCCACACCGACCGCCTCGACTATGTGCAGCCGCTGATCAACAACATCGGCTACGCGATCTCTCTTGAGAAGCTCGCTAAGATCGAGATTCCCCAGCGCGCCGACGAGATCCGCGTGCTGCTCATGGAGATCAGCCGCATCGCCGCGCACCTGATCTACCTCGGTACCTCCTCCATTGACCTGGGCGCGATCACGATGTTCTTCAACACGTTCAAGGAGCGTGAGAACATCTACTCGATCCTCGATGCCTACACCGGGCACCGCATGAACAACACCTATGTTCGAATTGGTGGTGTCTACGCGGACGTGGACGAGAAGGTCGAGGGCATGATGCGCGAGTTCCTGGACCAGTTCCCGGACCGCATCGACGAGTTCGAGAAGCTGCTCACTGGCAACCGTATCTGGTACGACCGCAACCGCGAAGTTGGTGTCCTGACGGCCGAAGAAGCTCGCACCTGGAGCCTGACCGGCCCCAACCTGCGCGGCTGTGGCGTCGAGTGGGACCTGCGCAAGAACGAGCCGTACTCAGGCTACGAGACCTACGACTTCGACATTCCCGTCGGAACCGTGGGGGACTGCTACGACCGCTACATGGTTCGTGTCGAGGAGATGCGCCAGTCCTGTCGCATCGCCCGCCAGGCCCTAGACCGCCTTGCTCACTCGAGGGGCCAAGACGTGCTCGCCGAGGACCGTCGCTATGTCTTGCCGCCCCGCAGCAAGGTCATGGATTCGATGGAGGAGCTGATTCACCAGTTCAAGATCGTAACGGATCTGCGCCTGCCGAAAGGCGAGGCTTACGGGGCCGTCGAGGCCGCCAAGGGCGAGCTCGGCTTCTACTCTGTGAGCGATGGGTCGGCAACACCCGTGCGCATGCACATCCGCGCGCCCGGCCTCATGAACGTGCAGGCCATTCCGCTTCTCGCCGAGGGCCGACTGCTCTCGGACATCGTTGCAATCATCGGCTCCCTAGACTTCGTGATGGGCGAGGTGGATCGCTAATGGCACTCCCAAACAACTTGAAGGCCGAGTTCACTGAACTCTGCACCCACTATCCTGAGTCGCGCGCCGGGTTGATCCCCGCCCTGCACCGCTGCCAAGAAGATCTTGGTGGCTGGATTACTCCGGACATCATGGATGACCTTGCCGAGTTCTTCGGCATCGAGCCCGTGGAGGTCTACGGGGTCGCGTCCTTCTACCCGATGTTCCGTTTGACGCCTCCGGGCAAGAACGTGATCAAGGTCTGCCACAACATCTCCTGCGACCTTCGGGGAGCTTCCGAGGTGCTTGAACGAGCCAAGCAGCTGACCGGGGCCGATGTCCACGGGACCAGCCCCGATGGCAAGTTCACCCTAGAGGTGGTCGAGTGCCAAGGCTGCTGCACGACGGCACCGATGATCGACCTCAACGATAACTTCCACGAAAACCTGACGCTTGACGAGCTCGAGCGTTTGATCGGGGGCTGCAAGTGAGCAACTTCGAAACGTACCTCACCAGCCGGATGACCGGCGACGATAGCCA
>JBLHWM010000273.1:0-5073 GCA_047629095.1 Planctomycetota bacterium
AGCCCGCCGGCGACCATGTGGGCAGCGCCCAGGTCCACGCGCACGTCGCTGCGCAGGCCAGCGGCTTCGGTCGTGTCCGGCGCAAAGCGATCCGCAAGAGCCAGAGCCTGGATTGCCTCGGTCGTGTCCCCGCCATTGCGCAGGAGGAAGGAGCCTAGGGCCCACTGGCCTTGGAACGATCCACGGTCAAAGCGCACGGCGTCGCGCAGGCGCGCCTCGGCCTCGTCTAACATTAGGAAGCGCTCTTCCAGGCTGGCCATGGCCGCGGCCACGGCGGCGCTCTTGGGGAAGCGCTCGATGAGCACGCCGTACTGGGCGAACGCGGCTTCGAATTCGAAGCCAGCCTCGAGGCACGAGGCGAGGCCAAGACGCGGCGCGGGCTCGTCCTCGTCGAAGGCGGCTAGGCGCTCGTAGAGGTCCTGGGCCACGGGCAGAGCGCGTGGGGATTCGTGGCGCTGGGTCACGCACCAGTCCGCAAAGGACAGGCGCTCGGCAGAGTTGCCGCGGGTCAGCTCGCCGCCGCGCTCGATGGCACCCAACTCGATTGTGTTCGTCACCGAATTCGCGAAGCCGAATGAGGTCACACGGGCGCGCTCGTAGTCGACGGCGTCCATGGCAACCATGCGCGGCATGCCCGTGGCGGGGTTCACCTCGCGCAGGGTCACGGCCTCGCCTTCGCGGCTAGCCAAGCGATAGCGATCGCGGTTTTCGACGCTGCCAAAGTGGTAGTCGAAATCGTCCAGAAGGATCCAGTCGTAGAGCATCTTATAGGTAGCGGTCAAAGCGGCGCGGTCCGGCGCCTGCTCGAGCAGCTCCTCTTCATCGGGCACAAAACCCATCTCGCGTAGGGCGGACAAGGTGTCCTGGCCAACATCGCCCGTGGCGCCGAGCTGCTGGGTGGTCGCCGCGATGACAGCGGCGTCAAACAGGCCGACGAGGGGCTCGACCGTGTCCGTGCGACGCAGGTACTCGCCATAGCTCGCCGGGCCCGGGCCCGGGTAGGGCGGAGCGGCGAGGGACGGCAGGCCCAGAATCGGCGGGGCCTGGAATCCGAGCAACGGCATGGGCCGCGCGTTCGTGGGCTCGCTGAGAATGTCGCGGGTGAAGCCAGCCTCGGGTGCGCCAGGCAAGACACGGCCCGCATCGGGCACCGTGTGCTCCATGAGGTCGATCTTCTTGGCGCGCGGCATCTTGAGCGCACTACCGTGATCGTGGGTCGCGATGAGTCCGGCGATGATGGCGACAGCGCTAATCAGCACGATCTGTTCTTGACGAATATCCATTTAGAGTTCCTCCCCATCGGAGGTTTCCACTTCGTGCAATCGAACCACAGCCAGGGAGAGCTTCGTTTGAATCTCCCCCTGTCTCTTGGCGGCTCGCGTATCGAGGCTCAAAATCGTGAGGGCCCGGCCGCCAATGACGAGCTCGGGCTCCTGGCTGCGGCGCAGAAATTCCAGCACCGCCGCACCGCTCCCGGAGAACTCAAAGTCCACCCGGGTCTTCTCGATGGCGCCGACGCCGCCCTTGCTCTTAAGGCTCGGGTCCAGGACCACGTGGATCTTGTCCACACGACCGAGTCGCACGTCCACCGCGAGGTGCAGGACCCGGTCGATTAGATCCAGGGCCTCGAGGTGCCGCACGATCTCCTCTTCACGGGTCGGGGAGAGGTCGGGCTGACCGAGGTCGGCGTCCACCACCATGTTCGAGCGACCAGCCATGGGCATGATCTCCTCGCGTACATCGGCCAGGGCCGCGTGGTAGCGCGAGCTCGGAGAGATGGCGCCCGCAATCGTGAAGCCCTCGCGCGGCTCGAAAGCCACGGACTGCTTCAGCTTGCCGGCGACGGTAACGAGTGCCTCGTTCTCCTTGCGCGCCTTGTCCCTGTCCGCCGTGCTGTACATGGCGTCGCGCAGCTTCTTGACGGCTGCAGCTTCATTGATGCTCGCGTCCTTTGCCTCTGCGCCGACCGTCGAGGAGATCCCCATACGCGCGATCAGAAACACCATCAGCCCGGTGAACACGATGCCCACAAAGCGCTTATTCTCTTGCCAATATTCGTCGAAATCCATGTGTTAGCTGCGCCTACTCGGCGTCCTCCCCTGAGTCTTCGGCGTTGTCTTCATCGGGCGCCTTAGGGACACCTTCGTCCCCAGGAGCCAGGGTGGTCAGTTCGATCTCAAAGCGCGAGCCCTGGGAACCCAGGCTGCTCTTCATTTGCATGCCGTCGATGCCCGCCTCGAGTGCGCTTACCAACAGTCCAAAGCGCTCGTTCACACGATCCGTTCCTTGGCGTGTACTTCCGATCACCTTGAGGATCGGGCGCTTCTCCGTGCGCGGCACGCCGAGCTCGTCATCGTTGCTCTCGTCGGAGATCAAGCGCGTGATCCAGAAGTCCTTCGGTAGGCTCGTGTGCATCACGCTCGCCGCCCGTCCGATCTGCTCGCCACCGCCGACCAGGGCAAAGAGCTCCGAGGCCTCACTCGCGAGGCGCTCGTTCTCGGTGACCAGTCGCGCGGTCTCCTTGTTGGCCTTGTCCGCCTTCTTGAACTTCACCGAGGCGCTCCTCGCATTGGCGTTCAAGTCATCGCGGGTCTGGCCCAGGGTCACGCCATACCAACCGAGGTAACCCACGGCCAAGACAGCGGCTCCAATAAGGAAGAGCGTGCCCCCCATAAAGTCGCGCTTCTTCTGCAGCGCCTTGGGGATGATCTCCACCGAGTAGGCGGCCGGGTCCGATCCCGAGGTCGCCAGACCCAGGGCGATCACGGCCTCGTCGCGGTGGTCCTCGAGCAGGCGCGCCGTATCCGGATCCAGGCTGGAGAGGTCCACCACTTGGAACGCATCAAAGCGCGCAACCGGCACATTCATGCCCCGCGAGAGGTACTTGTCGAGTCCCTTCAAGGCCCCGCCACCACCGCAGATCATCACGCGGTTGAGTTCGAGACCGCTGAGCTTCACTTGGCTCTTGCAGAACATCACCGTCGAGGACAGCAGCCCCAGCAGGGCGCCCGCGGGCCCCTTGCATGCGGTGCTGGCCTTCTCGACGGAAGCGTCGGGGTAGCGCGCATCGGGGTCTAGGTCCACGTGGCGGATCTTGACCTGCTCCGCCTTCGAAGCGGACAGGCCCAAGCGGCTCGCGATGGCCTCGTCGAACAGCTTCGAGCCGCCGCCGAGGCTACGGGCGAAGAGCAGGTCGTGGCCACGAGCGATGATCACGTCGATGTTCTCGTGGCCAATATTCGCCACCAAAACCGTGTCATCCATCAGCACGCCGAAGCGCAGCCAAGCGTTGTACAGAGCGATCGCATTCGGCGTACAGGCATCGAGGGTTCCACCCGAGTCCTTCACGCCCTCCACGTGCTGCTCCAGCATGGACTCCTTGGCCATCGCCAAGAGCACCACGTCCTCGCCCTCGATCTCCGGGAGCTCGGGCAACACGTTGAAGTCCGAGGCCACCTCGCTGCCGGACGTGCCGCCAACTTCAGCGACCTCGAAGCCCATCAGCTTGCGCAGCTGCCAGTCCGGAACCCGAGGCACGCGCGTGTAGCGAATGTTGAGGTCCGGACCCGAGATACCCGTGCGGATCAAGCCCGGCTTGAAGCCGTCCTTGAGGATCTCGCTAAGGCTAGCCCAGCCGTCGGAGATCACGGTGGAGTTCGTGGGCGCCACGGCAAAGTTCGTGACCACGAAGCTGTTGCCCTTGATGCTGCCCTTGAGGGCCACGCCCGTGCGCGACCCGATATCGATACCAGTTACTGTCTTAGCCATGGCCTTACTTCGCTGCTTTGGTTTCAGTGAGGCTCGCGCGTAGTTCCGCAGCAAGGCCCGAGTGTCCGGCATTCTCTAGATGCGCGAGGATGGCCCCGCGCACGCTGTCCGCTCCCGATTCGCCCGAGCCCGTGAGCTCGCGCAGTTGGTCCGCGACGTGATCCCCAAAGAGCCCGGCGGCCGTGGAGACTTCACAGCCGGCGTACTCTTCCTCTAGGTCCCGCGCGGCCCCAAGGCAGGCCGCGAAGAGCTCGGGCAGGCCAAAGAACGTCGCGCGCTCGAAATCACCGCGCAGGGCCAGCAGGTCCGCGAGGCCCGCGTCGACCATGGCGCCGCGACCGACTTCACTCTGGGCGACCAGGTCGTAGTCGAAAGGCACGGTCTCCAGCAACTCTTGCCAGGTCCGCACAGCTTCGCCGCGATCGCCTTTGGCCACGGCCTGCTCTGCGCGGGCATGCAGGCGAATCGCCTCACTGCGCTGCTGGGAGAACCCCAGCGCGAGGTAGAGGTTGCCGGCACTGACCTGCGCTTCAAGCTTGTAACCTGTGGAGAGGGGAGTGCCCTTCAGGGTCACAGGCCCGGGGAAGACCAACTGCATCTGGTGCGCGCCGCGGCCGACTACGACGGAGGTCACATTCGCATCCTCGAAGGCGTCGCCATGGGGCCGATAGCCCGAATCACCCAGGGTCGCCATGCCCTCGGAGAGCAGGGCCGGATCTAGGATCACGCTCCAGGTTCCCGCCTTGATTGCAAACTCGAGTCCGGCCTCCCCGGCAGCGGCTGTAATGGCCGCGTCGTCGACGCCGAAGTCGACCAAGAGGGGGCGGTCGATGTGGTAGACCACCGCGCGGTTGGGACCGGCAGGGGCCACGGTAAAGTCGCCGAAGCTCGCCTCTCCCGTCGCGTTGGAAGCTACGAGTCCCACGTCATCGAAGCCCACTGCGCCGGCAGAGCCTGCGGCGGCACCGCGCAGCAGGACGCGGACGGTGTCGTAGCCCGGCGCGGCGCTCATGGCCAGGCTCAGGTCCACGCCGTCGCCTGCCGAACTCCAGGCCACCATGGATGGGTGGTTCCCGGTTGAGTCGCTTAGCCCCAAGCCGATCTGGCAGGTCGCGCCGTCTTCGGCGAAGGCATCCGCCGTCGCAAGCAAACCGCGCATCCGGCCCACTTTGATCTCAGCCGAGCGCACGAGAGCCCACTCTCCAGGCTCCAAGTCCGCGCCCATTCCATTCGCGCCGCTCGCGCGCCAGTCACCCGCCACATAGGCCGTCACGGGCGCCGTGTCCGAAGCCGTCCAAGTGGAGG
>JBLHWM010000274.1:0-5053 GCA_047629095.1 Planctomycetota bacterium
GCGTCTATGTTTCCGCGACGCCCGGCCCCTATGAACGCGAGCACTCGGAGTCGCGCATGGCCGAGCAGATCGTGCGACCGACCGGTTTGTTGGATCCCGAGATCGAGGTGCGTCCCGCGCGCACCCAGGTGGACGACCTGCTGCATCAAGTGCGCGAGGTGACGAAGGCCGGCTGGCGCACCTTGGTCACGACCTTGACCAAGCGCTCGGCGGAAGAGCTGACGACCTACTACTCCGAGCTCGGCGTCAACGTGCGCTACCTGCACTCGGAGATTGATGCGCTCGAGCGCACGGCAATCCTCAAGGACCTGCGCCTTGGCGAGTTTGATGTGCTCGTTGGCATCAACCTGCTGCGCGAGGGCTTGGACCTGCCCGAGGTGGCATTGGTGGCGGTCTTGGATGCGGACAAGGAGGGCTTCTTGCGCTCGGTGACAAGCTTGACCCAGACCTGCGGTCGCGCCGCTCGTAACGTCGAGGGGCGCGTGATCTTTTATGGCGACCGGATCAGCAAGGCCATGAAGAGCACCATGGACGAGGTCAAGCGCCGCCGTGTGATGCAGATCGAATACAACAAGGAGATGGGCATCACGCCGCGCACGATCATCAAGCCGATCCGCGACTCAATCGAAGCGCTGTTGGACATGGACTACTCGTCCACGCCCTCGATCGAAGAGACCACCGCAAGCCGCGTCGCCGAAAAAGCGCAGGAGTGGGACGCCGCCACCCTGCGCGGCGAGCTGGCCAAGATGCGCGACGACATGGCCCATGCCGCCAACGAGCTGCGCTACGAAGAGGCGGCCATGTTGCGCGACCAGATCCGCGAGCTGGAAGCCCTGGAGTTGCGCCGGTGACCGAGCAGCGCTGGTCCACGGAGGGCGTGCCAACGAAGCCCGGCGTCTACATCTTCCGCGACGCCAAGGATCAGGTGCTGTACGTCGGCAAGGCGCGCAACCTGAAGGCGCGCCTCTCGTCCTACACGCGGCCCGGTGGGGACGGGCGTATAGGCGTGCTGTTCTTGCAGCGCGATGCGACCCAACTCGAGACGATCATTACGCGTACCGAGGGCGAGGCGCTCCTGCTCGAGGACACGCTCATCAAGCAGTTCAAGCCGCCCCACAATGTGCGGCTCAAGGACGACAAGTCCTTTCTCATGCTGCGGGTGGACCTCGACCACGAGTTTCCGCGCCTTCAATTCGTCCGCGCCCACAATCCGAAGCAGGGCAAGTCCAAGGGGCGCTCGCGGCTCATCGGCCCCTTCGCCTCGTCGAGCGCGGTACGCAACACCCTAGCGGACCTGCACCGGGTCGTGCCCCTGCGGGACTGTACCGATGCGACCCTTGCCAACCGCTCGCGGCCGTGCCTCAAGCACCAGATGGATCTGTGCAGCGCGCCCTGTGTGGGGCTGGTGGAGAAGGAGGAGTACAAGGGTCTGGTCGATCGCGCGATCAACATCTTGACTGGCGAGACCGCGGAGCTCGAGAGGGACCTCGACCAGCGTATGCGCTCGGCTGCGGAAGAGCTCGACTTCGAGCGCGCCGCATCCTGGCGCGACCGGCTCGCCGCCCTGCGCCGCACGGTCGAGGGCCAGGGCGTCAGGCCCGGGGATAAAGTGGATCGCGACGTCTTCGGATTGGCGCGCGAAGGTGACGTTGCCGTTGTGTTCCGGTTGGCGTTCCGAGGTGGTCGCCTCGCCGAGAGCAAGGCGCGCATGTTTCATTCGGAGCTGCCGGACGAGGAGCTCTTGCACGTTGTGCTTACTGCTCTCCACGGGCCCGGAATGGCAAAAAAGGAGTCCCTACAAAGGTTGGTCGGCGCACGGGAAATCCTGGTCCCCTGCCTGCCCGAAGAGCACGAGTGGCTGTCCGAAATCCTCGGCGCCCGCATCCTGGTTCCACGCCGTGGCGACAAGCGCCGCACCCTCGACATGGCCACCGAGAACGCCTTCGCCGAGCTTGCGCGCCGCACGAAAAAGGGCGAGGAGAACGAGCGCCTGCTCGAAGGCGTGCGCGAACTCTGCGGCTTGCAGACGGCACCCGAGGTGATCGACTGCTTCGACATTTCGAACCTCCAGGAGAGCCACGTGGTCGCCTCCCGGGTTCGCTTCCGCGGCGGGGTCAAGGACCGCTCGGGCTACCGCCACTTCAAGGTTAAGACGGTCACGGGCCAGGACGATTTTGCCTCGATGAAAGAGGTCGTGGGACGAAGCCTGCGGCGCGGCATGGAGGACGGCGATCTACCGGACTTGATCGTCATCGATGGGGGAGCCGGGCAGCTGCGCAACGCCCTCGAAGCCCAAGCGGAAGCGGGGGCCTGGGGCGTGGCCATGGTTGGCCTGGCCAAGGCCCGCGGCGAGCGCCTTTTCAAGGGCCGCAAGCTCGAGAAATCCGAGGAGCGCATCTACCTGACCCCAGACGCGGACCCGATCGATTTGAACCCGCGCAGCCCTGTGCGGCACCTTTTCGAGCGCATTCGCAACGAAGCCCACCGCTTTGCGATCCAGTTCCACCGCAAGACCCGCGGTCGCATCACCTCGCAGCTTGATTCGATCCCCGGAATCGGCGCCGTGCGCCGCAAGCGCCTTTTGCGCACCTTTGGCAGCGTCGCCGGGGTTGCCCAGGCCAGCGTCGAACAGGTCGCTGCCCTTGAGGGCTTCACGATGGAGCTCGCCCGCACCATCATGGAGCGGGTCAACACCAAGCCGGAGTAGGCTAGCCGCGCGGGTGATACATACGGTGCACCGTGCGCACTTGGTCCGAGTCCAAGTGCGTGTAGACCTCGGTAGTCTTGATCGAGGCGTGCCCCAACATCTCCTGGACCGAGCGCAGGTCCGCGCCCCCCGTGACCAGGTGGCTCGCAAAAGAGTGGCGCAGGGTGTGCGGCGAGATGTTCGAGCGAATGCCCGCGCGCAAGGCGAGCGCCTTGAGTCTGCGCCAGGCCGCCGTGCGATCCAACGGGCGGCCCGTCCGGGAGAGAAACACCTCCCGCGTGATTGGTGCCGAGGGCCCCTTAGCCACGGACGGTCGCCACTGGGTCAGCCAGATGTTGAGGGCCTGCTGTGCGCCTCTTCCTATCGGAACGATACGCGTCTTGTTGCCCTTGCCCGTCAGGCGAAGAACCCCGAGTTTGGGCTCTAAACCGTCAATGCAGAGGCTAATCGCCTCGGAGACCCGCGCGCCACTGGCATACAACACCTCCACAAGCGCACGATCCCGGGCATCGATCCAAGTGTCCTTAGAGGCCACTCGCAAGAGGGCGTCCACCTGGTCGATGTTCAAGGTCGTGGGAAGGTAGCGAGCGAGTACCGGGGCGGAGATCAGCGCGCATGGATCGCGCTTCAGCACGCCCTCAGCGACCTGGTGCCGCAGCATCATGCGCACGGCCGCAAGGGACCTGGCGACGCTGGATTCGGCCTGGCCGAGGGCGCGTAGGGCCGCGAGGTGGTCGACTACGTCCATCGGGGTGATGTCCGTCCAGGTGGCTCGGCCCGCGGATTCGACGCGCTGCAGGAAGACGCCTAGATCGTGGGAGTAGGCGAGGCCCGTGTTCTTGGAGACGCCGGCCTCCACGCGCAGGGCGTCGAGGAAGTCCGCGAGGCCGCTTCGAAAGGCGACGCTCTGGAGTTGGGCGCCCTTGGGTGGGGTTGCACCTGATTCTTTTTGCCGAGGCATGGCTCGATTATGGACTTCCATATCGCTCGCGCATAGGAAGCGCTAAACTCCCTGCCCCGAACTTTCAAAGATCGAGCCACATTCATGATGGAATCAGCGGAAACAGAACTCACCCCAAGCAGCCTGCCCTGGGTCCGTTTCGTCCTAGTCGGACTGTTCGTGGCCCTCGACCTATGGTCCAAGGCCGGCGTCTTTGCCTGGCTGGACACGCGGCCCGAGTCCCTCGCCATCGATGCCCACGGACACGCCCGCGTGGCGTTATTCGGGGAGTGGTTCGCCTTCATGAAGTCATGGAACTCAGGCATGGCCTTCGGGCTGTTTGCGGAGCACCAAGTGATCTTGGTCATCGGCAGACTGATCGCCGTGACGGTGCTGGCGGTGCTGCTCTGGCGCGTCCCCAAGCGGAGCATCTTCGCTTGCGCGGCCCTGGTGTTGGTGCTCGCTGGCGCCCTTGGGAACCTCTACGACAACCTCTTCCTCGGCAACCTTCGCCAGTGGATGGGGGAGGACGTCAAGCTCAAGCTCGGAGAGGTGCGCGACTTCATCGACGTCTACTTCGGCGTCTGGGACTACCACTTCCCGACCTTCAATGTGGCGGACTCTTGCATCTGCGTGGGCGCCGTTCTGCTGTTCCTATTCTGGGGCAAGGACGAGCCCAAGGCCGATCCGCTAGCGGCGACGTCCGAGACCCCGGAAGATGCCGAAGAGAGTCCGCAAGACACCGAGACCAAAGTCTACTGATCAATCCGACGGCCCTATGACAACAGCCACGAAACCGGACCTCTCCGTCACCCTCGCGGGTCTAGAGCTCAAGAACCCGCTGCTGTCGGCCTCGGGAACCTTTGGCCATGGCCTTGAAATGGGTGGCTTCGTCGAGCCGAGTTGCCTCGGGGCTTGGGTCAGCAAGACCGTGACCCTACTGCCGCGCCACGGCAACCCGGCTCCGCGCATCTGCGAGACCGAAGCGGGCTTCCTAAACTCGATCGGTCTGGAGAACCGCGGTGTCGAGGATTACGAGGCGAAGGTCCTGCCGACCTTCAACCAGCCCGGCGTAACAATCATCACCAACATCGGCGGCGCGACCCCCGAGGAGTTCGTCGAGATGGCGGCTCGCCTCGACAGCTACGACGAGATCGCAGCCTTTGAAGTCAACCTCTCCTGCCCGAATGTCCAGGGCGGCAAGCTACCCTTCGCAACGGACCCCGCCACCGCCGAGCGGACCATGCGCGCCGTGCGCGAGGTTACGAAGAAGCCGCTCTTTGCCAAGCTGTCGCCGAATGTCGCCGGCATCGGCGAGATCGCGAAGGCCGTCGAGGCCGGTGGCGCCGACGGCATCACCGCGGTCAACACGCTGCTTGGCATGAGCGTGGACTGGAGGAGCCGCA
>JBLHWM010000275.1:0-5019 GCA_047629095.1 Planctomycetota bacterium
AGTTTTCGGGGCCGTCCAAAACAAACACTGCGCCACCGGAGAAAATCCAGCGGCGCGGTGACGTGGCGGCTCCGTGGAGACGCCCAACATTCTAGGCGGGGCCCAGGCTCAGTCGCCGATCTCCTGGACAAGCGCCAGCAGGGCCGCGCGGTTTGAGAGGTTCTTGTCGCCATCGGCCTCGAGGCTCAAGCTCAGGGAGCCAGGGTCGGACATGTAGCGAGCGTAGTCTAAGAACAGCGGGTTACCGGTTAGCTCGTAGGCATAGGCAAGGCTCGACCAACACTGGAAGTTCTCGGTGTAGCCGTCCTGTCCATCGGCCGGAAGATCGCCTCCGGTGCAGAAGGGCACCGAGCCCGAGTGGTCCAGGGGACCCGTGGCCAAGTGCGACCAAGGACCGTTGTTGCCGGGAGTCCAAGAGAGGGACGAGATCATGCCGTAGTAGGAGTCGTGCAGCACGTCATTCAGCATGGCGGTGTGGGCCGGGCTGACGTCTTCGAAGACGCGCTCGCGCATGGCCCGCAGGGCGGACTCCAGGATCGACATCTCGATCGAGCTGCGGACGCGGTACTTGCTGTCGAGCCACTTACTTGTCTTCGACTCGATGATGCCGCTGCAGTCGGCCTGGCCATCGTTGACGGTCTCGACAACCAGCTCCAGCCACTCCATGGTTTCGGCGCGGTAGGTCGGGTCGGTCGTTGTGGCGTAGGCCGCCACCGTCACCTCAAGTCCCCAACCTTCGCCGCGACCGATGTCGTAGCCCTTGCCGGGGTTCGCGGCCACTTCTTGGACCTCTGCGAGCAAGCCCGTGCCCTGGGCGTCTTGGTAGTAGGAGTTGAAGTGCTCGTGGTATTCGAGGTGGAAGTTCTCGGCCGAAGCCAGGAGCTCGTCCTTCGCAATGGCGTCGTTGCCTAGCCAAGTCAGTGCCTTCGAGAGACGCGTCAAGCGGATCAGGTGTTGGCGGTCGTAAGCCTGGAAGTCAGCCAGGTCTTCCTGGTAGCTCGGCTCCAGATTGTTGGCCGCGACGTAGTCCACCTGGAAGGTGGGAGCGAGGTCGAAGCCGAAGGTGTCCGGGCCCGAGTTCTGCTTGCCGTTGTAGTAGTAGAACTCGACGTAGGTGTAGCCAGGGCCCTGTTCGACCCAGTCCTGGACGCGACCGGGCCGGCCGTCGGAATGGTAGAGAGCGACGGGCATGCGGTCGATCGCCATGCGCAAACCGTCGGTCAGGTGGCGGTAGCCATCGACCGATGCAGAGGCTGCGGTGCGTACGCCTTGGTACAGGTTGACCTCTGCACCACCGGTCATTCCGCCATAGCCGACGCCGAAGGGGTGGGCCCAGCCAAGGGTGCTAAACTGGACGGGATAGTTGCCGTCGTTCGTACCGTTCACCAGGTGGCCACGAAGGGTATTGAATTCGTCGGTCAAGGTCGCGCGAACGTTGTCGAGCCCCATGTGCTCAAGGCTCGGCAGGGTGTGGCGCTGGGGTGCGAAAGAAGGCGTCAGGGTGTTCCACCAAGAGAGCCACGGCGTGTCCGTTGTGGCGTCCTTACCGTCGACACAGAAGCCGAGTCCAGCTTGGTCGAGGTAGGCCTGGGCCGTGGCTGCTTGGGAGGCTGGTGCGATCGCGAGGCGGCGGTGGAACTGACCCTGCTTCGGCATGAAGTGCATGGTGCCGTCACCAATGGGCTTCACGATTGGGAAGACCGTCTTGCCGCCAGAACCATAGCTCGATCCGATGAACGGATCCACGCTGTCCTGTAGTACAACCCAGCCATTCGGCACCTTGACCTCGATCTTCTCGAAGTACATCGTGTTGAGCGGATCGTCGATCGTGGTGCCGTCCTCGTTTCCGTCGGCACCGTTGTTAAATCGAAGGTCGAACATGATCACCTGCTCGTCCTTCATCACCGAGGTGTAGGCGTGCACGCCGAAGAAGTGCGGCAGGGTTCCGCTGCCGCCCACGACGGGTGTCACGGGGAGCATCGTGTCATAGGTGCGGATCTGCGTCATGATCGGGCCATGGCGCAGGAGCTTTGCGTTGTCGCCGTCCAGGGGACGGGTCGTGTATTCGTGGCCAAAGACATCGACCGAGGAGATCACGATGTTGGCGGCGTTCGACAGCAGGCTGTCGACGTTGGATGGTGCGGGGGTCGGGCCCGAGGTGAGGTCCTCGAAGCCGGGGGAGCCGGGGCCGGCCGAGTCAGCGTGGGGTGCATAGCTGACCGCGTACTGGGTGCGAGTTCCGGGAGCGCTGGCCGGGTCGCGGCGAACGCGGGCCAAGACCTCGACTACGTCGGCGCCGTAGGCATCCACGGCATATAGGGAGACGGTCTCGACCTGGGCATTCACGATGGTGCCGTCGTAGTCGATTACGGTGAAGGGCGAGCTGGTGTCACCCGACGGCCAGATTCCCGGGGGCACGGGCATCGTTCCACGCAGGATAAACTCCGCTGCAGCCGGTACCTCGACCTCAATGGCGCCAACGACGGTGCCGGCTTCGAGCTCGATCGATTGAACGACGTCGCCGCCGCCAATGTCGTCCGTGGTTGACACGCTGACTGTGCAGCTCCAACTTCCAAACACCGCCAGGCAAAATGCACTGGCGCTAAGTCCACTTCCAAAACTCATAATTCCTTTCCCTGGGAATGGAACGGCCGGGTGCTTGCGAGTGGAGAGTTCTCGAGGGCCGTTTCCTTCCTCCAACCAGCCTTGTCGGACCCGCCAAACTCAAAAGTGTGGCGCAATTGGGAATTCGTAGGCGAGTTCCTCGGACTGTATGCTCTGTCCATGTTGTCCACCGATCTACGCTCCGTCTCGAGAACACTGCTGGCCACCCTGGCGGCATTTGTCGCGGCTTGGTTGCTGCTGGGCCTGCCCCTAGACAAGCCGGATAGCGGTATTTTCCAAGTGGACGAAGCCGAGTACCTGACCCTCGCCGTGCACTCCGTACGCCAGGCACGGGGTCTTACCGATGCGTCCGTGGGAGGCCAGATCGAGGTCCAGGACGGCGTCGCCCCATGGCGCGCGGGCATACACGAGTCCACCTTCGGCTTCCAGAGCCCGGGCCTGCCCAAGCTGCTCTTCGGCCTAGCCGGCAGCGCTGCGGGCGCCGGCGAGGTGAACCCCAAGGTCTTCCCCCGCTTTGCGGATCCCAGCCTCTCCAAGGGACCCGCAAAGCTAGAGCGCAAGGCCGCGGCCCAGGCCGTACTGCCCGCACTAGGGGCGGGCCGCGCGGTGACGCGCCTCTTGGCCGCAGCCATCGCAGCCCTGCTCTTCGCCCTCGCCGCAGGCATCTCCCGCGCCTGGACCCGCCCCCTGGGCAGCTACGCCACCGGCGCCCTGGCCGCAGCGCTCTGGCTCTCGGCCCCCATCGCCTGGGAAGCCAGCGCCCATGTGCGCCCCGGACTCATGCCCGTGGCCTTCTGGTGCGCCGGACTAGCCGCCGCCCTCGGCATACGCCGCCCCGGGATCCTGCCCATCAGCCTGGCCCTGGGCCTAGCCTGCGGCCTGGCCACCGCGGGCAAGCTCAACGGCATCCTCTTCGCGCCTCTGGTACCGGCCCTGCTGTACTGGAACCGCCGCGCCATCGGTATCGATCCCGGCCCCGCACTGCGCCAGGCCGCCATCGGCACACTCATCTCTGCCGCCGTCTGCATCGCAGCCTTCCTCGCCCTGGCCCCCGGACTCTGGCACGACACCATCTCCGGCATGGGCTCGGTCCTAAACATGTGGAACGGCGACCTGGCCTTCCAAGCGCAGCAGACGAATCTGTCCGTGGAGGTCTCGACCGGCGCTGCGGACAGCCTAGCCATGGGATTCCGAGGCCTCTTCACCACCGCCGGGCCCCTCGCCGGGCTCGTACCCTACCTGGGCGCTGTGTTGCTGCCCCTTGGTCTACTCGCCCTGGCCCGGGGCAGCCGCGCACGCCCGGATGCGCCCGCCCAGACCCACCGGGACCGGGCCGTGCTCGCCTGGGCCCTGGTGCTGTTGCTGGCATCTGCCTGGCTGATGCCCCTGGACCGCCCGCGCTACATCCTGCCCATGGTGGCGCCGGCCGCTCTGGTCGAGGCCCTGGTCCTAGCCCGTCTGCTCACCTTAAGGAAGACAGCCGCTCCGGCCGCTTCCAACCCGTCCTGACTGCCCCGCGCATCCCCTATGGCTGAAGCCCCGATCTCACTGCGCCCCTGGAAGCCCGCCGACGCGCCCGCCCTGATGGAGGCCATCGCCGAATCTGCCGGCGACCTTGGCCCCTGGAGTCCCTGGTGGCATCCGAGCTTCGGCGAGGCGGACGCCCTGGTCTTCATCGAGGGCACCATCGCGGCCCGCCCCCGGGGCGAGGCCCACGAGCTCGCGATCATCGCGGGCACGGGCGACGAAGAGCGCATCCTCGGCAGCTGTGGCATCAATGAGATCAAGGCCCTGCACCGCGTGGCGAACCTCGGCTACTGGGTGCGCTCGTCCGAGACGGGCAAGGGCATCGCGAGCGCTGTGGTGCGCCAACTCGCGGCCTGGGTCTTTGGCAATATGGAACTCAACCGACTGGAGCTGGTCATCGCCACGGGCAATCCCGCCAGCAAGACCGTCGCCGAGAAGGCGGGCGCCAACTTCGAAGGGGTGCAGCGCCAGCGACTGCTCTTGCACGGCACGACCCACGACGCGCTCATGTATGCGATCTACCGGGACTAGCGTCAGCTAATCGAGATAGCCGAGCTTTTCGAGGTGCCGAGCGGCGGCCTCGCCGATCGAGGATTGCTCGCCTTCGCGGCCCGGGAACAGCACCGGGAATTCGTCCAATCGATCGCGCAGCTCCCCCGGAGCTCCAAGCGTCGCCGCCTCTTCGAAGGGGTCCTGCCGCAGGTCGAAGTGCTGCTGCTCCCCGCCCTCGGCCAGCAGCTTCCAGGGCAGCGAGCGCAAGCTCACGAGGTCGCGGCCGTTGGCGCGCTCTTCGCTCCAAGCCTCGGCGCTCGGGAGCTGCTCGCCGCGCAGTGCGCCCGCTAGGGAGATGCCCGTCAGGTCTGCGGC
>JBLHWM010000276.1:0-4965 GCA_047629095.1 Planctomycetota bacterium
CCAACCACACGGCACCAACCCCCAAGCCCCCTCACCCCAACCGCTCGCAGTCCTCCAAACCCCGCGCAAACCGCCCCACCGTCCCCCGTATCAACGGCCGGTACAACAACCGCAACAGCCACCCCGGGAGCCCTCGCCCGCGCTCCTCAAACTCAACCCGAGCCCGCGGGTGGTCCATAAAGCGAAACCCCGACGCCGCGTAATCAGCGCCCCCTGCCATGAACTCAATGCGCGACAGGTGCTTCACCGACTTATAAGCATAGTGAGCGGGCGCCACCAAACGCGCCGGCGCGCCATGGGCAACCGAAAGCGGCTCGCCATCCAGAGTGTCCGCCAGTAGAACCTCCGGAGCCAGTAGATCCTTTAAGGGAAGCCCCGTCCGCGCCCCATCCTGGCCTCGCAAGCCGACCAGGGTCGCTCCATCATGTGGACGAGCCTGGGGCAAGAGCACCTGCTCGTAGAAGTCCACGAATCGAACGCCTCCCCAGCGAAGTCCGCGGCGTGTCCAGGTAGTAACACAGTGAAAGTCCGCGGCCAGCTCAGCCCTCGGCAAGCCCGCAAGAGCGTCCCTAAGGTGCAAGTCCTCATCAACCTCGCCTACGACATCCAGGTCGAACCGCGACGGCTCACGGGGAAAACGCCGCGCAAACTGGGTCAGTCCAAAACGGGGGAAGTCCGAGCGCTCTCGTTGGCCTGGTGGAAGGTGTCTCTGCATGCTGTGATCGAGGCAAGGGGCGAGGCTAGATCCTACCCAAACCCAAGTGCGGCGCAGTGGTCGCGCCCGCTGAACTCCCTCCACGAACAATCGTGCTAACCCCAAAACTGAGCCTTCCGCGGGGCGCCTTAGACGCCAGAGGATTCGCCAACCTAGCCTCCATGGCGCCGACTTGTCAGGCAGTCTCATCTCTGGGAATGGAATAACGCGAGTCCCCGCCGTCTCTCCGCCCCGCTCCTTCCCGTGAGAACCTGACTCGGAAGAGGTCGGCTCTAGCACAAAGATGGTGGCAGAGGGCAGCTGGAACCAGTCCCGCCCACCTAATCACCCCGCCGCTTGGCACCATCACACCGTCAAGCCCCCCGTCGCAAAAAGTCCGACGTTTGATTCGGCTTGCGCCATAAGTGCAACAACTCAACCTTCACCCCACAGCACGGGTTGACGGATGTCGAAAACACGGGGAGAATGCATTCCTGGCTTCGGCCTGTGGCGCCTCGCGCCTCCCCCCCCACACCTGGTCCACGGACCAAGGCGCTCGCAAGAGCGCCAAACCTGAGAAGAGACGAGAAGAGAAGATGGAGTTTGTGTTTGTTGTCCCAAGGGAAAAGCTCTTCCCGGATTTCCTACCCCAAGGTCTCGTACGTTTTGACGACGAGCTCACTCGGGAATCCGTCATGGACAGCATCCACGAGCACGGCTTCTACGTCGAGCGCGACTACGCCGAGCGCACCCCCAGCCTCAAGCAGGTGATCCCCTATACGGTGGTCGTCTCCGCAGGCAAGGTGATGCTGACCAAGCGACTGCCCCAGGGCGGTGAAGGTCGGCTGGTCGGCAAGCTCTCGATCGGGATTGGTGGACACATGAACCCCGTGGATCACAGCGATTCCGGGCAAGGTGTCGAGGGTGGTACCCCTGAAAACAGCGATCCAATCGCGGAGTGTACGCTCCGTGAGCTCGAAGAAGAGCTCTGGCTGGAAGGCGCGCGTCGCCTAGAGCCGATTGGATTGATTAATGATGACTCGAACCCGGTTGGCGCCGTGCACGTAGGTCTCGTGCAAGTGCTCTTCCTCCACAAGGGTTCGGTGCGTGTTCGCGAAGAGGACATTCTCGAGGGGCGCATGGTTGCGCCCAGTGAATTGCAGTCCCTGCTTGGCGAAGATGCAAATTATGAGACCTGGTCCAGAATGCTTGTCGAGCGCTTGGCCGAATTACTTCCTCTTCCACAACCAGCTCACAACTAAGCGAGGGCCTAGCCTCTCCCAATTAGATCTCCATGACATCTTCAACCGGCAAGAAATCTCGTTCCATGACTCCTGAGCGCATCTACGACCAGCTTCTTAGCACTCGGACAGCCGACACCATCACGATTAGTTTCAAGGACGGCCGCATCCTCACGGGCGCGCTTGTATTCAACCAACTCAAGGGCACGGGACGCCTCATCAACGTCGACGAAGAGCTCAGCGAGGACTTCGCGATCGAAGACGTTCGCGACATCCGCAGCTAAAGCCGCGAACACCACGAACAAGCGACCCTAGGCGGCCCCGGCTGCCTAGGGTCGCTCTTTCGTTAGCGGGCCATCGAAGGGCCTAACGCCCCGGGGATTCGGGCCGTAAACTAGGGCCCATGAATCGTCCCTTTCTAGCCCTTTGCGCCTTGCTTTGTTTCTCGTCCACATCGTCGGCTCAGCACCTTGAGCTCTATGTCTCAGGCGAGGACTCCTGGTCGCCGGCGGTGCTCGCCAATGACGACTTCGATCGCGGCAGCACGTGGCCTATGCCCATGGTCACACGCAGTCAAGCGGTGACCCGGGCGCTTGTCACGGACGACGGCATTGGCCTACGCATCTTCTCGGCGGGCGAATACCGGCGCGTAACAGGAGTCTCGATCACCGCGGTGCCCCACAGCTTCGAGCAGCAGGTCTTGATTGTTGACGGCTCGCCCGCAATTGTGGGCGCGCCGGAGCTGGTCTCGAACGACCCATCGATCGCCCGGTTGGATATGGCCTTTGGGCCGAAGCTCAACACGAAGATCACGGCGCGCGAGGGCAAGAGTCTGCTGGGGATCGAGGGCAAGTCCTCGGTGCGCGCAGCCTCGAGCCTGCGGCCGGGTTCGATCCTAGCCGGCACCTTTGACCAGATCTTTGCGGCCGAGGTCACCGGCATCCAGCAGGCGGGCCAGAGTAGCCTCGCGAAGCCCACGAACCTTGGTGCCGCGAGACTTGTGGATGTGCATAGCCGCAAGGTCCTGCCCCTGAGCTTCCCGAGTCCCATGTCCCACGGACCCGTGGTGATGGAGGGCGAGCTCGTCATCGAACTCCCCACGGATGAGGGCAGCTTCAAGGACCGCGTCATCGGCCGCGGACGCTGCCTCGAACTCTGGGTCGAAGAGCCATCGTTTACGAATGCCGAAGCCTGGACTTTGCTAGTCTCGGTTTCGAGCGTGACCACCGAGGGCGACTTCTCTATCCCCGCACCGTGGTCCGAGCCCGAGACCAGGGCCTGGGACGGCTTCCCCCTGTTCGACGATGCCAGCCTGCTCTTGGACGGCGGCGTCTCCCACCTAGAGGGACCGGCTGAGCAGCTCGATATCAGGCCCACGATGGGACCCGGCGCAGCCTGGGGCGACGTGGATGGAGACGGCTACATGGACCTGTACTTGGCCCAGGGCGGCGGGCGCGATGTGGAGCAAGAGGCCACTCCCGAGCTGGGCGAAGGCGAAGAGGCCCCGGCCCCGAAACCGCAGGTTGTGCCTGCAACGGCAAGCCTATTCCGTTTCCTTCCCGCCAGCGGCACACTGCTCGAGCGCTTCGATCGAGTCTGGCCGTCGGGACTCGAAGTACCCGCCAAGGGCATGGGGCCCCTGTTCTTCGACGCCGATGGCGACGGGGACGTGGACCTGTACCAGGCCAACATGGGTACCGATGGCCTCTTCGAAAACCGCTGGTCCGAATCGATCAACACCCTAGGCGAGCCCTTCCGCGCCCTGGACAAAGCGGCCTTCCCCGCGGAGATCACCACGGGTTGGAGCGCCGGCGTTGCAGCCGGCGATGTGGACCTCGACGGTGACCTCGATCTCTACGTCACGACCTACCTCATCTACGACGAGAGCCTGATGCCGGATGATGGCGAGGGCGAGCGCTACCTGCGCGAGGACCCCATCGCGATGCTCCCGTTTTCGTTCCCCGGTGGCAGGAACTACCTGCTACTCAACGACTCTGGTGAGCCGCGCGCGGGAGCCTCGAAAGATGCGGCGATTCACTTTCGCGACGGGACCGAAGAGTACGGCGTCGCCGATGAAGAGGGCCGCGGCATGCAGCCCGTCTTCTGGGACTTCGACCGCGATGGCGACGTGGACTTGTATGTGGCCAACGACGTCTCCTACAACAAGCTCTGGCGCAACGAGAAGCTCGTCAAGCGCGATGGCGCCGGCACGGACACCTACGACACAGAAGCGGGGCCTGGCGGCTTCAAGGATGTGTCCTTCAGTTCCGGGATGGACGACCCGCGGGGCGGCATGGGCCTCGCGATTGGTGACCTTGAGCGCGATGGCGACCAGGACCTGTTCTTGTCGAACTGGCAGCTAGACGCCAATGGGCTCTACCGCAACAACCTGTTGAGCCACCGCAGTCAGAAGACGCGGGTGGCGACCTTCCGGGATGTGATTGTGCAGTCTGGCCTGGCGAAGTACGGCGTCGGCTATACATCCTGGGGTGTGAGTCTGTTTGACGCGGACTGTGACACGGACCTGGACCTGTTTGTGTCGAACGGCTACACGAGTCCGGACTACGAGCAGACCGGCATCTGCGTCGGGCAGCCAAACCACTTTTTCCGCAACGTGGGCAAGTCCCGGTTTGTCGATGCGAGTGACGAGGCCGGGCCCGCGGTCACCATCGAGCTGCCGTCGCGCACGGCGATCGCTGTGGACTACGATCAAGATGGCGACCTCGACCTAGTGGTCACCACGAACAACGGGCCCGTGCAGCTCCTGCGCAACCAGCACCGGCAGCAGGGCAAAGCGGGGCACTGGCTCAACGTGCGCCTGAACGGCAAGGGTAAGAACACCTTTGGCATCGGGGCCGAGGTCACGATCCATGCGAGCAACTCCATCACCGGCGAGACCATAAAGCTGCGGCGCAGCCTCTTGGCCGGAGTCAGCTATCTCGGCGGCAATCCCGCGGAGCTGTTCTTTGGGTTGGGTGAGTTCGACGAGATCCCCCTGATTGAGATTCGCTGGCCTTCAGGCGCGCTCAC
>JBLHWM010000277.1:0-4953 GCA_047629095.1 Planctomycetota bacterium
AACAGTGCCCTTTCCAAAGACCGGCGAAGCCAGCTTGGTGAACCCCTCGATGGGTGAGAGTCGGGGCCGATGAGCCATCCACCCTGCGGATCCGGGTGCTGACCATTGTCGCCTGACCATTGCTATAGGGAGACCATCCCCAACCCGGATCCTTGCTCTTACTGCGGTACGTCTTGCGGGTAGCGCACCGGTTGGTGTGCGATTCCGTAGCTTTGGGATAGGCGTTGGATTTGCTCCGGACTCCGTATTGACTGTGGTTCCTGCCAATAGTGAAGGCCAGTTCTACTGGCCTAGTTTAGGGTGTTGCCCAAAGGTGGTTCATCTGATCCGGAGTTGCTCACCTATGTCCGTATGAGGCCTCTGCCAGGGGCCCTGTGAGAATGCCAACTTGGATCACCTATTCGCCCAATGTTGACCCTCTCTGAAATCACCAAGTCCTACGGTGAGCGCACCCTGTTCGCGGAGGCGGCGCTGCAACTCAATCGCGGCGATCGCATCGGCCTCGTTGGGCCGAACGGTGCCGGCAAGTCGACGCTGTTCTCGCTAATTCTCGGCAGCGAGCCGGCCGACGACGGGCGGGTCAGTATCGAGCGCGACTCCACGATCGGCTACTTGCCCCAGGAGAGTGCGCCGGTAGGCGAGGAGACCGTCCTCGAGATCGCCCTTGCCATCACCGACGACTTCGTGAGCCTGTACCGCATCATCAAGGCGTGGGAGCAGGGAGATCCGGTCGAGGCACAGCATTCCGAGGACGGTCACGACGACGTGCACGAACGCTACAACGAGCTCAACGGCTACCTCGTCGAAGCCAATGCCAGGCAGATTCTCGCGGGCCTCGGCTTCCGCGATTCGGATCTCGATCGCCCGGCCCGCGAACTGAGCGGAGGGTGGGTCATGCGGGCTCACCTGGCCAGACTGCTGACGCAGGAGCCCGACCTCCTGATGCTCGATGAACCGACGAACCACCTCGACCTCGAGTCGCTGCTGTGGTTCCAGGGGTACCTCAAGGGGTATCAAGGCGCGATCCTCGTCATCTCGCACGACCGCGAGTTCCTCGACGCGCTCGTCACCGCCATCGTCGAAATCCGCCATCAGAAGCTTGTCCGCTACACCGGCAACTACAGGAAGTTCCTCAAGCAACGCGAGGCCGCCGACGCGCAGCATCTCGCCGCCTACAAGACACAGCTGAAGGAGATCGCACACCTGCAGGCGTTTGTCGATCGCTTCAAGGCCAAGGCCAGCAAGGCCACCCAGGCGAAGAGCAAGATGCGTCAGATCGAGCGGATGGACGTGCTCAAGGCGCCGGAGGGCGCCGACAAGAAGGTCGGCTTTCGTTTTCCGCAACCGGCCCGCAGCGGCCAGAAGGTGATCTGGCTCGATCAGGTGCACTTCGCCTTCGGTGAGAACAAAATTTATCGCGGCGTCGACTTCGAGGTCCAGCGTGGCGAGCGCATCGTGCTCGTCGGCCCGAACGGCGCCGGCAAGTCGACGCTGCTCAAGCTCCTGGCGGGCAAGCTCACGCCGGACCAGGGCGAGCGCGAGCTCGGCCACAATGTCTCGGCCGGCTACTACTCGCAGTATCGGATCGAGATGCTGGAGCCCGGGCGGACGGTGCTCGAGGAAGCGCTCGACACTGAGGCTAGGGTGACAGAACAAGCCGTGCGCACCTTGCTGGGGTCGTTCCTGTTCTCGGGTGACGCGGTGTTCAAGCGCGTGGAGGTTCTGAGCGGTGGCGAGAAGAGTCGTCTCGCCCTCGTGAAGTTGCTGCTCGACCCGCCGAACCTCCTGCTGATGGACGAACCGACGACGCACCTCGACATGTCGAGCATCGATGCGCTCGTTGCCGCGATGACGCAGTTCCAGGGCACGCTGGTCTTCATCAGCCACGACGTGCACTTCATCAAGACCCTCGCGAACAAGGTCATTCATACGGCTGGAGGCCAGCTCACGCCGTATCTTGGCGACTACGAGTTCTACCTGCACAAGACGAATGCGGCCTCGGCGCGCTCCGCACTCACAGCCGGCAGCGGTGGGGCATCGAAGACCCAGGGCAAGAGCGGTCGGCAAGGGTCGAAAAAGGCGAACAAGCCGCGGCTCAATCTGCAGAAACAGAAGAAGCTGGTGAAGACCCTCGAGACGGAGATCGATGCCCTCGAGAGCCGCAAGGATGCAATCACCAAAGAGCTGGCGTTGCCCGAGACTTGGAGTGACGGGGCGCGCAGCAAGGTGCTGGGCCGCGAACTCGAGACCACCACCAAACGCCTAGCCGAGTTGTCGTCGAAGTGGGAAACCGAGGCTGGTCGCCTTTAAATACCGAGTCGCACACCACCCGCAGTTTTCACGACCAAAAGTACCGCACCATCCTCAGCCCGACTGACGTCCAAAGATGATTGCTGCAAAAACGCACCGATGCGCGATCTCTGACACCCTTGCGGCCAAGCCTCCAGCTTCCATAGCCCAGGTGCGATGAAGTCCCCCACCAGCCCAGGCACCTTCTAGACGCTAAGTAGACGGAAGCCCGTGAGCAGGGCGAATGGCATGCGACAGAACGCTTTCCAAAGACTGAGTCGACCGAGTTGTGAGCCCTTCGATGGGCGAGAATCGAGGCCGATGAGCCATCCACCTTGCGGATCTAGGGGCTGATTAGGGTCGCCAAACCATTGCGTTGAGCGGACCATGCCCAACTCGGAATCCTCGCTCTTGCTGCGGTACTTGTTGCAGGTAGAACTCCGGTTGGTGTGCGACTCGGTATCTTCGAAAAGCACGTGCTACTTGAGACTGTGGAATAGATGCCGTCTTAGAGGGTCTCGCGGAGGATCGCCGTGGCGGCGTCGATGCCCATATCTTGGCTAGCCTGCTTGTTGGCGGGCGTGTTGCCATGCATCAGGTCTTCGGGCTTGACTACGTGAAGGCTCTGGGTCGGGAAGGCGAAGTCTACTTCGAGTGCTTGGGCAATGCGCAGGATGTCGGCGAAGAGGCGGTGCTTCTCGGCTAGCTCCATCGACCAGTTCGGCACCTCGACGAAGCAGTAGAGCATCACGTCGAGAGAGCTTGCCCCCAAGCCGTTGAGGTAGACATGGTAGTAGTCCTTGCGCGTGTGGGGGTGCTTGCGGATCAGCTCGCGCACGCCCTCGCAGAAAGCCTCGACCTTCTCCGGCGGCGTGTCGTAGGTTAGGGCTAAGGTGGTCTTGATGCGGCGGTAGCGGCGCGCACCCATGTTGTCGACTTGGCCCGAGATGAAGTGCCGGTTCGGCACCGTGATCACGCTGTTGTAGAAGGTGCGCACGCGGGTCGAGCGGAAGCCCACGGACTCGACGTCACCATCGAGATCCCCCATCGTGATCCAGTCGCCGATCTCGAAGGGCTTGTCGAGCAGCACGGTGAAGGTTCCGAAGAGGTTCTCGACGCTGTCCCGGGCCGCGAACGCGATGGCTACCGAGCCGAGTCCAAGGCCAGCTACGATACTCCACAGGTCGTCCGTCCATTTGGTCGCCAGGAAGAGCATGCCACCGATCACCACGACGATCTTGACCGTGCGCCGCAACAGGGGCACGAGCATGTCGTCGAACTTGTTCTGGGACTGCTTGGCCTTAGCTTCGAGGTAGTCGCAGAGGATGTCCACAAACCCGTAGACAGCCCAGACTCCGGCAAAAGTCAGCAGCAGGCCCGAGGCCACGTCAATTACCCCACTGGGCCCATCGTGCAGTCCAAGTACACCGATCCAGACCCGAAAGAAGACCGTACCGGCCCAGATGCCAAGGGGGCGTTTGAAGTACGCGATTGTCGACTCACCGGTCTCGGCACCCCGGACCCGTGTGAAGCGCTTGACTGCGCGTTGAATCACAAGCCGGGCTACACGATCGACAACTAGGGCCGAAAAGACGAGCAGGACGAGCCCAATCCACTGCCAAGTCTCCAATAAGAACACTTGGGTCTGGAGGCTGGAAGGGATGACATCCTGAAGCCAATCCTGCAAGTTCTCATTGGCGGCTCCGCCCTGGACAGCATCGCCAGTTCCCTGGACAGCTTCGGCCGACTCCTGAGCGTGGCGGAACGGAGCTAGGGAGGACAAAGTTGGCAGCAGCAGAGGGATGGGATTCATGGCGATCGAAGGGGGAGTGTTGCCCCCACAGCTTAACGCTTCGCCACCGAAGTTCTAGGGCGCGACCGGCTCTGGCGCAAACAGTCCCCTTTCGATGAACTCCTCCCGAGCGGCCAGCACCCGGCTCGCGTAGGTCAGCGTGCTCGACTTGCCCGCTTCCATGCGCTCTGCGCGCCATTCTTCATAGCTGCCGGCAGCGGCAATCCACTTGCCCAGGCGCCCGCGGCCCGCGTTGTAGGCCACCAGGCTGCGCTCCACATGCTGGCCCTCGTGCTTCATCACCCAGGCGAAGTAGTTGGAGCCAAGGCGGATATTTAGCTCGGGGTTCGTGAGCAGGTCCGTCTCGGTGGGTGTTTCGAGGCCCAGCTTTTGGGCCTGCTCCACTGCGGTCGGCATCATCAGTTGCATCAGGCCATTGGCCCCGGCACCAGACTTCGCATTCACGCGGCCGCTGCTCTCGGCGAAGACGATGCCCGCGATCAAGTAGGGATCGATGCCGCTCTCGGCTGCGCCGGCCACGATGGCGGCCCGGTGTCCCGCGACCCGTGCATACCCACCGCGGTTGCGCACGCCCTCAAGCAGGGGCGCGAGCACGGCCTTCTCCGCAACGGTCCACAAGAGGACCAGGCACCCGAGCATTAGAATCAGGCGCACAAACATGCGCCGACCCGGTGGAGCATTGGAGAGACCAGTGCTCGCGCCCAGCTCTGCCACCGTGGCGTTCGCGGTGAAGAACTGCTCTAGCGCGGCGGCCTGTGGGGAGAGCTCCTGCTGCCCCCTTCGCTTTCCCTTCTTACCTGCCATCGTTCGCTACTGCTCGCCAACCGGCGCCATACTGGCGGCCTCTAGGG
>JBLHWM010000278.1:0-4947 GCA_047629095.1 Planctomycetota bacterium
TTTGGGGCCCCCGCGGAAACGGGCTCGACATCGTGACCTTCGCTTTCTTGGTACTGCGCCTGCGGATTTCCGAGCGTGTCGCCACGCCGACCTCCGTGGTGCTGTTGGCGTTCCATGCGACGATTGGCTTCGGCGACAAGGCCCTGTTTATGGAGGGCGGCATGGCGACGGATGCCTAGAGCTCTTTGCCAATCGTAGTGGTTGGTACGCCGTTTACCGCCTGGCATATCAAGAGCAAGAGCCACCACTTCATTTCAAATGTCCCCTACGACTCGATCTTGAGCCACCTCGTCTCGGCGATCTTCATCATCATGGTCCACGAGAAGCCAACGCTGCTGCCCCTTAGCACGGCCCTCTTCTGGGCCGGTGTGGCCTTCTTCTGGTTCCTAGCCCGCAGCGGCTCCAAGCGGCTGACTTGGCTCGCCGATGAGGGCAAGCAGCCCGAGGTCGACGAGCACAATCCGTCCTAGGCGCGCTATGATCCTGGCGTGAAACCACTACTCGTCATCAACGCCGTTGGCCTAGCCTGGCGCCATCTAGGATCGAACACCCCCAACCTGAACCGGATCGTCGAGCGCGGCTTCGGCTCCCCCATGGGCACGGTCCTGCCGGCGGTCACCTGTTCGGCCCAAGCGACCATGTTGACGGGGGCAGAACCCGCCCAGCACGGCGCCGTGGGCAACGGTTGGTTCGACCGCGACTACAGCCGCATCGAGTTCTGGCAGCAGTCCAATGCCCTGGTCGACGGCACCAAGGTCTACGAGGCCGCCAAGCAGCTCAATCCAGACTTCACCTGCGCCAAGGTCTTCTGGTGGTGGAACATGGGCGCCGAGGTCGACTGGTCGATCACGCCAAGGCCCTACTACCCCGCCGATGGGCGCAAGATCCCCGCGGTCTACGGCTGGCCCACGGACTTCCCCAAGGGGCTGGAAGCAAAGCTCGGCTCGTTCCCCTTCTTCGATTTCTGGGGGCCCAAGTCGGGCCTGCCCTCGAGTCAGTGGATCGCGAACGCTGCCATGGAGACCCTGCGCTCGAAGGCGCCGACCCTGACCCTGGTCTACCTGCCGCACCTCGACTACAGCCACCAGCGCTTTGGCCCCGACGCGCCCGAGTCCCTGCACGCGATCACCGAGCTCGACAAGCTGGTGGGCGAGCTCTTGGCCACGGCGGATGAGTGCGGCACCGAGACCATGGTCGTCTCCGAGTACGCCATCGAGGACGTGGACCAGCCCGTCTACCTGAATCGCGTCCTGCGCGAGGCCGGTCTGTTGGAAGTGCGCGACGAGCCCACGGGCGAGCGCTTGGATCCCTTTGCGAGCCGCGCCTTCGCCGTCGTCGACCACCAGGTCGCGCACATCTACGCGCGCGATGCCCAGGCCAGGGAACAGGCCCGCGAGCTGCTCGCCGGGGTGCCCGGCGTGGACACGATTGACGAGCCGGGCCAAGGCCTCGCGCACAGCCGCGCCGGCGACCTGGTCGCGGTCGCGAAGCAAGGCGCGTGGTTCGCCTATCCCTACTGGCTGGACGAAGATCGAGCGCCGGACTTCGCGCGGACGGTCGCGATCTTCGACAAGCCCGGCTACGATCCCTGCGAGCTGTTCCTGGATCCCAAGCTCAAGCTGCCCATGGTTCGCATTGCGCGCCGGGTGGCCCAGAAGAAGCTCGGTATGCGCTACCTCATGGATGTGATTCCACTCGACGCGGGCCTAGTCAAGGGCAGCCACGGGCGCCTGCCGAGCTCGCCGGAGCGCGGGCCCGTGTTCCTGTCGACCACCGCGAATACCGGCGCCCCGGGCACGGTCGAGATGACCAGTGTCAAGGCGCGCATGCTGCGCGCCATGAGTCTCGACGATTAATCGGCCTCTGCGACTAATCAGCCTCGGGCAGGACGGCCTTCTCGGGCAGAACGCCCTGGATGATCTCGCAGTTGATCGCGCCGTTCTTCAACGGCAGGCTGCGCATGTTCTCGAGGTAGAGCTCCTTGGCGAGCTCCTCGTTGCCCGAGAAGATCGCGACCTCGTAGCCGCCGCAGAGCTTGCGCAGGCGCTCGCCAAACTCGCGGTAGGTCGGGACTAGGTCCCGCACATCGCCAATGCGCTCGCCATAGGGCGGGTTCGTAATCACACAGGCGTTCCAGCCGGGCTTGAAGTCAAAGGCGCAGGCATCGCCGACCTCGAGCTTGAACTTGCCACCAAGGCCCGCGGCCTCGGCGTTCTGCTCGATGTCTTCCAAGCGACCTGGCTCGATGTCGCTGCCGATCAACTGGGTCTTGCCCAGGGGGCGAATCTCAGCGCGCAGCTTGTCCTTCAACTTGGCGAAGCCCGCCGCGTCGTGGCCCTCCCAGTTCTGGAAGCCGAAGCTCTTCCGGAAGAGACCCGGCGCCGTGTTCGTCGCCAACAAACCAGCCTCGATCAACAGGGTACCCGAGCCGCAGAACGGATCGATCACCGGCGCCTTCAGGTTCCAGCCCGTGGACATGACGATCGCCGCCGCCAAGGTCTCGGCGAGGGGCGCGCGGCCTTGGGCCTGGCGGTAGCCGCGGCGGTGCAGGGAGTGCCCCGAGGTGTCGACCTGCAGCGTGACGCGGTCGCGAAAAATGTGCACGGCGATGCGCAGGTCGGGCTCGTCCTTGTCCACGCTTGGGCGCTCGCCAAACTTGTCCACGAACTGATCCGCCACCGCGTCCTTCACGCGCTGCTCCACATAGTTCGAGTGGTCGAGCTCCGAGTCCTTCACCTTGGCATCCACGCGCAGGGTGCCGGTCGGCTTGACGAACGTGGTCCAGTCGATCGCCTTCACATTCGCGTAGAGCTCCTCGCCCGTGCGCGCCTCGAAACGCGAGAGCCGCAGCAGCACGCGGACCGCAGAGCGCAAGCCTAGATTCGCGCGCCAGATATCCGCGGGCATAGCCTCGAAATAACACCCGCCGACCTGGCGCTCAACCTTCGCGAACTTGAGCCCCCGGAGTTCGGCGTGGAGCAGAGGTTCGAGCCCGGGGGCGCAGGTGGCGAAGAGGATGTGGTGGCTGGACATGGTGGAATCGGGATGGCTGGATTTTGGGGCGACCATTAAACATCTGACGAGGCGGCGTGGCGCGAGAGACTGGGGGAAGATTGGCAGCGTTGGCAGTACACTCGTGGCCATGGGTACATTCATGCAGCTCCTATTCCCCCCTGGCGGGCGAACTTTCCCCGGTCAGCGGGCGCTCAAGATCAGCCTGCGCGGGGTGCATACCCTGTGCGCGGGGGTGCTCACGGGCAGCTACATCCTGGATGCCGGGGACGAGGCGAAGGCCCTGTGGCTGTGCTGGACCGTGGGCACGGGCCTGGGCATGCTGACCCTGGACCTGCTGGAGAGCGTCGGTTTTCTGGCCCAGGTGCGGGGCTTGGTGCTGCTGCTCAAGGTGGCGGTGGTGCTTGCCCTGCCGATGTTCGAGGGCGCCTCCGGCTGGGTCCTTGGGGCCTTGCTCGTGATTGCGGTGATCTCGAGCCACGCGCCATCTAAGGTGCGCTATGCACCGTGGATTGGGGGCGGCAGGATCACCGGGGGCACATCCAAGGGCTAAGACGTCGTCCCAAAAGTGGCCGACTCGACCTCGCCCGATTCGGGCCTGCCGCCTTGCAGCGCAGCCGAGCCATGCCAAGGGGCGCTAAACCCCAAGCTGGCCCATTCCAAGCGGGCAGGCAGACCACTTCCCATCCAAGTCCGGAGCAGCGGCCCGAGCTAGCGAGAGCCCGTCCATTCGCGCAAAGGTTGCCCGTCAATCCCAGCGCCCCCGGATGGCTTTTTTCTGCCCATGCCCTCCATCCGTGGTGCCCAGCCCGCGGCGCGTTAGACTAGGGCCCCTTCCATAGGCCACCTACCTCCCGCGCTACCGTGATCATCCACCGCTCAGAACACCCCAGGTTCCTCTCCAACAGCTACCTCGTCGCGGATCGCCCCGGCGGCACGGCCCTGATTATCGACACGGGCGCCGACCCCGCACCGCTCATGAAGGTTGTGGAAGAGCAAGAGCTCAGCGTCGAGTGGGTGCTCTTGACCCACCACCATCACGACCACGTGGAGCACAACAGCTTCTGGAGCGACCGCTTCGAGGCGCCGCTCTGTGGCCACCGCAACGAGGTCGCCCTGTTCGGCTACATCGACCGCCTGCTCGAGCACGAAGAGATCATCCAAGTCGGCGAGCTCACGATTCAGTCCATCTTCGTCCCAGGGCACACCATCGGCCAGCTCGCCTACTACGTCACCCAAGAGGGCGAGCCCCACGGCCACCTCTTCACCGGCGACACCCTGTTCGCCCGCAGCATCGGCGGCACCTGCGGCCCCGGCCACGCCACCCACGACAACATGAAGCGCTCCATCCTCGAGCGCTTGATGTGCCTGGACCACAGCACCATCGTCCACCCCGGCCACACCGTGCCCACCACCCTTGGCGAAGAATGGGAGCACAACCCCTTCATCCGCTTTTGGCGCGAGCTCGATGCCCCCCTAGACACGCCCTGCGAGGCCTTCGGCGAGGCCGCCACTTTATTGGTACGAGCCGAGGACTACGACGGGGGGACCAAGTGCATCATCCGCTTCCATCACAACGGCGAGCTAGCCGTGGTGCCAGGCTCGAAAGTCAAGTAGCAACCTGGTTGGCGCGAGCTCTCTAGCGGCTCACCGAGCCGGGGCTAGAAGGCCACCGACGCTGGCGCTGCCCTCTTGAAACGATGCATCGACTAAGTGGGGATTGCCCAGTGGCGAATCGCCTCCCGACCGGCGCTGCTCGAAGTGCTTGGCTTAGATGCCTAGAAGTTCCGGGAGCTGCTTAGCGGCCCGCCCGGAAAAGGGCCAGCGGGAGACAGAGCCCTCTTTTAGCATGCGCGGAGGGTAGGGGTGGGGACCGCGGATGCGGCCTTCCTGGCCGCCGAGCATGGCTCGAAGCGGGCCAAGTCGAGTAGGCCC
>JBLHWM010000279.1:0-4940 GCA_047629095.1 Planctomycetota bacterium
CGCCCGTCAAATTTGACCGTAGGCGAAGGTACGGCCGGCAGCCTGACTGCCGCCATTTGCCGATTCGCCCTGGTGAGGCCCGCTTTGGAGGGGTTCGCTTTCATGGAAGTTTGTCTACCCTAGCATGGCTTCTTGGCAACCAAGTTGAGCGAAGCTCTGCCATCCGAGCGGGGCTCTGCGGTTGAGCTAAGCTCCGACAGGCGCCTTGGGCCGAACGGCCTCCAAGCGCAGGGGCTTGCCGCCGTGGATCACGGCCTCGCCATCGTCCCCGTCGGGTCCGTCCGCACCGAGGATCGCGCCCTCGTCCATTAGCAGTTCGCCACGGCGCACGACCACCTCGGGGAAGCCCGCGAGGCTCATGCCGTCGTAGCAGGACCACTTGGAAGTCGAGGGCAGGTCGGCCGCTACCACCACGCGCTCCTTGGCGGGATCGAAGAGAACGACGTCGCCGTCAAAGCCAACCGCAAGACTGCCCTTGTCGGCAATCCGCATCGAGGCGGCCGAGCCAGCGGTGACCGCGTGCACGGCCTCGGCTGCGGTCAGATCGCCACGGCGAACAAGCTCTAAGGTCAGGGGCCAGAGCAGGTCGATCGAGGGCATGCCCGAGGGTGCCTTGTTGTAAACGCGAGTCTTGTGCTCAATCGGGTGTGGCGCGTGGTCCGTGCCAATGCCATCCACGGTGCCGTCCTTCAGGGCGGCGAGAACGGCGGCACCATCGGCCTTCGTCTTGACGGACGGATTCACCTTGATGAAGCAGTCGAGGCGCGCGGCGTCTTCGCAGGACAGCAGCACATAGTGCGGCGCAGTCGTGGCGAAGACGTGCAGGCCCTCGGCCTTCGCCTCGCGCACAAGTTGCACGCCGCCGGCCGACGTGATGTGGAAGACGTGCAGGGCCCCGCCGGTCTTGCGCAGGCAGTCGACGGCTAGGCGAATGGACTCGACCTCTGCCTCGGAGGAGCGCACGAGGTGGTGCTGCTCGGCGGTAGCATTCGGGTAGGCTGCCTCGCCCGCGTTCAGCAGCGCTTGGTCCTCGCAGTGGGCGACAACCATGCGGCCAGCGCAGGCGGCGGCCTCGAACAGGGCTAGCACCTCTTCGGGATTATCTTGGCCGCCAACACCGGTGGAGCAACCCAGGAAGAGCTTGATCGCAGGCACCTTCTCGGCGATCCCCGGCAGCTCGGGCACGGAGTCGGCCAGCAGGTTCCCGAGGCAGCCAAAGTCGATCAGCGAGCGCGACTCCACGTAGGCAAGGCGCTCGTTGATCAAGGCGGTGCTCGTGGAGAGCGGCGGGCAGTTTTGCACCTCGACGATGCTGGTCACGCCGCCGTGGATGGCACCGCGGCTTCCGCGCACCCAGCCTTCCTTGTAGGTGAGTCCGGGGTCCCTGAAGTGAACGTGCACATCCACGAGTCCGGGGATTGCGGCGCGTCCCTTGCCATCGACCTCAGGCCAGGCGCCGGGGTTCGCGAGGCCGGGGCCAACAGCCTTGATTCGACCGGCTTCGATCGCCAGGTCACAGGTTGCCGCGGTCGGGCTCTGGTCCTCGGCCCAAAGGCGTACGTTGCGGATGATCAGGTCCTTGCCACCGGGGTGTTCGGTAGCGGGCACGGGCGCTTCGTCGAAGGAAGTCATGGGAGAGGTCTGGGAGTCGAGGAGTCAGGAGGGGTTGCGAAGAACAATCAGGGTCATGTCGTCCTCGCGAAGGTCGCGGCAGATATCGAGGGCAACCTTCACGAGGCGTGCGGTGATCTCGCGAGCGCCGAGGCCTTCGCCAGCCGCGGCCTTGAGTTCGGAGGCCACGCCATCTTCACCCAACATGCGGGAGTGGTCACTCGGGTCTCGGGCTTCGGAGAAGCCATCGCTGAAGACGACAAGTACGTCGCCCGGCTCGAGCTTGCCCTTGCCAGAGACCTCGTAGTCAAAGTCGTCGATCATTCCAAGGGCGGGACCACCACCGGAGAAAGTATCGACCTCGCCCGTTGCGGCGCGCCAGATCATCGGGTCCGCGTGGCCCCCGTTGACCAGCTCGAGGCACCCGTCCTCTTCCAGGATACCGAGCAGCAACGTCAGGAAGCGGCCGTCGTCAATGCGCTCGCTCAGGTCCTGGTTCAGCAGGGTCACCACCTGTCCGAGGTCCTCGACCATGCGCAGGTAAGAGCGCAAGCCCGCCTGGGCAGACGCGGTGATCAAGGCGGGTCCAATGCCGTGGCCCGAGACGTCGCCGACCACGAAGGCAAGACGGTTCTTCTTGAGCGGAACGACGTCGTAGAAGTCCCCCCCGGCGCGCTCGGCAGGCCGAAAGAATCCGCCGAGTTGGTAGCCGCGACTGGACTCGGGTAGCTCGGGCATCAGGTCGCGCTGAATTGCACTGGCGAGCTCGAGGCTTGCCTCGAGCTTGACCTTCTCTAAGGAATCGAGGTGCAGGCGCGCGTTCTCGAGGGAGATCGAAATGTGCTGGGCGAGGGCGGCGAAGAAGGACAGGTCGCTGGAGCTGAAGCGGCGCGTCGCGGCGCGCGAGTCCACGTAGAGCACGCCGATGGGCGGGGCCCCGGGGTGGGCCTCTTCGCGGCCGGCGGCCAGGGGCACGCACATGGCAGCGCGAAGCTTGAGGTCGAAGACCGATCGGCCGAGTTCGAGGGCTTCGCTATCGGAGGAAACGGTGGCGCGCAGTGCCTCGCTGCTGGCTAGGACCCGCTTGGCAATCGACGTGGAGAAGCGTAGCTCGTCGCTGTCCGTCGAGCGGATGTCTATGGCGCCACGGCCTCGGGCCACGCGCACTTCGAGAACGCCGTCCGAATTGGTCATCAGCAGCAAGCCGCGCTCGGCACCTGTCACCTCGACCGAACGGTCGACGATATCCACGAGCAGGGGCTCGAGGTCGCGGCTCTCGGTCACGCTGGCGATGGCACCTAGAAGCACCTCCACACGGCTGCGGTCGCTGGTCTGATCTCCCGTCAAAAAGAGCGTGGAGACGTCCCCCGCAGCCGATCCGAGGCCCTCGCCGTCGGCGGGCGCGAGGTCCGTAACTGGGGCGGTGCCGGGGTCTTCCAGCAGAGGTTCGGTCTTTTTCTTGCGTCGGAAAAACATGGGACCCAAAGTCTAATGGCATTCCCCCTCAAACCCCCCTAGGATTCGTGCTGCAACAACACTTGAAAAACGCTTCCCCCCGAATCTTCCATGCACATTAAGGCTGAGCCACGCGAAAACTACACGGTCCTTCACCTGCGCGGTGAGTTTGACACCTTCTACTGCCCAGCCTTACAGGCGGAGATCGAATCATTGACCACCGCGGGCGTTACAAACATTGCTTTGAACCTTCGCCTGGTGAAGTTCATCAACTCGACCGCCATGGGCGCCATCATCAAGGCTTCCAAGTCTCTCAAAGCTGGCGGTGGCCAGTTGACGATCTCTCGCCCCAGCGCATTCTGCCGGGAGACCCTTGGTAAGGTCGGATTGGAGCGCGTCGTCCCCATCTATGACTCCGACGAGGCCGCAGGCTCCGCCATGCAAGGCCAAGCCGAGCCCGTCTCCAAGTCCGAAGAGGACATGTTGCGCGAAGACGAGACGGTGATCATCTTCAGCCCCGTTGATGAAGAGCGCGCGAGCCACTTTATCGAGAGGGACGATAAGAAGACCAACCCCATCCACGGCCACGCGTTCGGGACCAAGTGGCGTGGAATCGGTCGCATGGCCGGCCTAGACGCCGATGGCGTTCGCTTCACCTGGGGCGGCGGCAAGACCAATCTGACCTCCTTCGAGATGGCTCAACTCTTGGCCCTTGGAACCGAGATCAAGACTAAATTCCGCGTGCCTCTTCTGCAGAAAGGACTCTTGGAAGCTGTGCTCACCATCACCGCCATTGAAGAGCGCCCTGATGGCGTCAAGATCGGTGCCAGCTTCAGCGAAATCGACGACGATACCCGCAGCGCTGTTCAACAGTATGCCGAGGACCTGCGCTTTCTTCGCCAGGAGCTCGACTCGGCCACCGAGTAGCTTAAGTTTCCTCGGGCGTGTCGGCCTTAGCTTCGACGCCCACGAAAGAGCGCCCTTGGATTTCACGCTGTGAAGTCCAAGGGCGCTCTCTCTTTTTTGGCGGGCCGTTAGCTGGCCGCCTTCTCTTCTTCTTCTTCGACCATCTCGCGAGCCTTGTACATCATCCGCTCAAAGGCCTGGGCGATGTTCTTCCAATCGAGGTTCCCCTCCGCCCATTGGCGGGCACCAATCGACCAGCGCTCCCTTGCCTTCGGAGAGGTGCTGGCCCGGGTCAGGGCCTTCTCCCAGGCGGGCTTACCCTCCATGGGCACCACCAGGCCAGACTCGTTATTCTGGACGGCCCAACGGTAGCGGTCGGTGTCCGAGGCAAGCACTGGAAGACCGCAGGCTAGGGCCCGCAGAACCGGCCGGATGAGAGGTGAATCGTCTAGGGCTGGGGCCACGAAGAGGGTCGAGGCGGAGAGTAAACTCGGCAGCTCGTCTTCATCCACGTCATGTAGCCAGTGGATGCGCGCCGCAATACCCAGGCGCTCGGCGGTGGTCCGAAGTCCCCTGCGCCCGCTGCCATTGCCGGCCAGCACCAAGGACCAATCATTGCGCTGCCCCACGGTCGCGGCAAAGGCTGCGATGAGCTCTTCTAGGCCATGGGATGTCTCCAGAGGGCCCACGTGGACCAGGGCGCGGCCACGGATGCCAAAGCGGCTCATGGCACTGCCTGCGGCGCCGGGCTTCCAGCGCTCGAGATCGACGCCGGTGCTCAACAGGTGAATGCGGTCCTCGCCAAAACCGTCGTCGAGGGCGTGCTGATGGGCCACGGGGTCCAAGGCGACGACGCCCGCGGCTGTGGTGCGAACGTATCGCCCCCACATGCGCTCGCCGATACCTTGCAGCAGTCGTTCGTGCAGAGGCGTCGCCTCGCGCGTTGTGCCGGGCTCTACCAGTAAGAG
>JBLHWM010000280.1:0-4903 GCA_047629095.1 Planctomycetota bacterium
TCCGGGTTCCGGAATCCTGCTGCTGACCGAGACGCCGGACGCCCAACATCCCCACCCAAGCGAAGCGCCCCAACCAAGCCAACCCAAAATCAAAACCAAGCACGTCAAAAGCCGAGCGCAGCGACAAAGCCAAGCGCAGCGCTAAAGCGAAGCGCCCCCTCTTACCCCAAATACCCCTCGGCACGCCACCCCCCCGATTTACCACCCCTCTTCTCCAGCAACCTCAAATTCTCAACACGGATCCCCTTCGCCATAGCCTTAGCCATGTCGTAAATCGTCAACGAAGCAAGACTAGCCCCCGTCATAGCCTCCATCTCGATCCCCGTCTTCCCCGTGCAAGATGCGGAGCAGCGCACCTCTAGTGTGTCGGGACCTGGACGCAAAAAGGTGATCTCCACGTGATCAAGACCAAGAGGATGGCACATGGGAATCAAGTCGCCAGTGCGCTTAGCGCCCAGAATACCCGCCACCCGGGCGACTTCGAGCAGGGCGGCCAGGGAGCCCTTGGGGCCAGCGCCGGCCTCGATCTCATCCAGAACTCCTGGGGGGAAAACGAGCAACGCAGATGCCAGGGCACTGCGCTCGGTGACGGCCTTCTCCCCGACATCCACCATGCGAGCCTCCGCATCGCCGCCGACACCGGCGCCGATATGGGAGAGACCTGTACCCGAGGGGTCTAGATTGGAGTTCGAGATCTGTTTCTTGGTCATACAGAGGGGGGGCTAGTGCGTATAGGAGAGGTGCCGAGGATACGCGAAACCATGAGTTCTTCCACCCTTGGCCTTCTTTCCGTTGCTCAAGTCGCTTGGAAAGCTAGTCTCTAGTTCAAAGGGAAGCCGCGGCTTCCCCCATCACTTTTGGGTGCCGGAGTCCGACAAGTACTTGTCGCTGTTTTTTGCACCCCCACGCTACGAATATCTTATGCCTAAGAACGCCCTTCGACTTGCCCTCGCCCTCACCTTTGCGCCCCTCTTTGCGGGTACATTGATGGCTGCAAGCATGGCCACGTCGCCACTGCTTGCCGGGGACCTTGTGGATCTGCTCGACGACAACCTCGCACGCGCTAAAACCCAGGCGCCCAGCGAGATCTGGCAGGGAGCCACGAGCCTTCGACAGGCTGCTACGGCCATGAGCCAGGGTGACGACCTTGACAGCGCCCTCGACGAGCGCCTCCAGAATACTGACGGCCTCGCGCCCTCCCAGATCCTCTTCGCCAGCGCAGCGCGCATCATTGGTGGAACCACGGATCTCGTCGTCCTGCAAGGGGATCTAACCCCCCTGCTCTCGGGGGAGAGCAACGCAGTTGCCATTGCGGCCGCAGAGCTACTCGGCAACGAAGCTTTCAGCGGACTTGGCTCGGAAGAGCGCGAAGAGCTCGCGTCCGTTCTTCAGGACGTTGCCGACGACGGCACCAAGACGCCCGAGCTGCGCATCGCTGCTGCGATCTCCTGCTATAAGGTAGGCCGCGGGCAGCACAAGATCAAAGCGCGCGCGCGCATGTCTGCTTTCCTCGGATCGGAAGACGCCTCGCTACGGGCTCTCGGCGCACTGGCCCTTGCGGGCATCGGCAACCCGATCCGCGGTGAGCTGGAAGACGAGCTCGCCTACATCGCCAGCCTGCCCGGCGACAACGGACGCCTGGCCTCCTCCTTCCTCAAGCTCGGCGCCACCCGCAGCTTGCACGAGGCGAAGTACTCGAAGCTCAAGAACCTCTACAACTCCGAGCGCACCCCGGAGAACCTCAAGCGCGTTGCCTCTCTACTCGAGATGATCAGCGATGGTCACCTTGAGGGAGACCGACTTGAGGAGAGCGAGCTCATCGACGCCGCTCTCAACGGAATGCTCGGTGCCCTCGACCGCCACTCCTCGTACATGCCTGCGGAGTCCTACAAGCAGTTCAGCATGGACCTGCTCGAGTCCGACTACGGCGGGATTGGCGCCTACGTGCGCAACGATCCCGTGGACAACATCTTCACGATCACGCGACCGATCTATTCTGGCCCCGCGTATCGGGCCGGCCTAGCCACCGACGACAAGATCGTGCAGATCGATGAATGGCCCACCATTGGCAACGTGCAAGAGGACATCATCAAGCGCTTGAAGGGTAAGCCCGCCACCATGGTCAAGCTCTACATCTGGCGCCGCGGCATGGACCCGGGCAAGATCACGCGTCCGACCGAAGACATGGTCGTCGAGATCGAACGCGCCCAGATCTCCGTGCCATCCACTGCCCACCAAATGCTTCCAGGCAAGATTGGCCTTGTCGAGCTCAAGAGCTTCTCTCGCACGGCAACTGCCGATGTGCTATCCGCGATCGAGGAGCTCCGAGCCGACGGCATGCGAGCCTTGGTCTTTGACCTGCGCTACAACTCCGGCGGACTGTTGACGGAAGCCCGGGGCGTCTCGGACCTGTTCCTCCCCAAGGGTCTGGACGTGGTGTCCACTGAAGCCCGAGTCGGCCCGAGCCAGACCTTGCGCACCATGGGCGACGCGGCGATCCCGGCGGACATGCCCATGATCTGCTTGATCAATCGCTACTCGGCATCTGCATCAGAGATCGTCGCGGGCGCGCTACAGGATCACAAGCGGGCCACGATTGTTGGCGAGCGTAGCTTCGGCAAGGGCAGCGTGCAGAACCTCTTCCCCCTGTACGGATTCGCCGATGACCAATACACCGACGAGAACGGCAACTACAAATGGGACTCCTGGGAGCCCCTCGACTACGACTTCAACGGCAACGGCGAGTTTGACTTTGCGCCCCACGTGCGCCTCACCATCGCCCGTTATCTGTTGCCCTCTGGCCGTTCGATTCACCGCGAGTTCGACACCGACAAAAACCTGATCTCCCCCGGCGGCGTTGAGCCCGACCAGGAGGCCGAAGCGGGCCTGATCGAAGGTTGGCGCGTGGTGGAGCGGCGCAAGCTGCTCGACGACCAGGTGCCCCGCGGCTACGTGGATCAGTACTGGGAGGCCAACCACGAGGACTTCCGCGTGATGGCGATCTGCGATGAGAAGGACACGGCACGGTACCCGGGTTTCGAAGCGTTCTACACCGGCCTCGCGACTCCCCTAGTGCGCGACGACGTTCGCATCCTATTGCGCGCCGAGATCCGTCGTCGCATGCAGGACGAGCGTGGAGGTGCCTACCCCTTCGGAGACTTCGAGGAGGACGCCCAGCTTCAGTCTGGACTTGCGACCCTGCTCGAGGCTCTCGGAGAGGACGCCGACTCCCATAAGGAGTACATGACGACCTTCGTCACCGAGGATTCCGCCGCACCGGAGACCGTCGCTGTGGCCGAACTGCCCAAGGCCGCATCCGACGCCATAGCCTCTGCCAAGCAACGCCTCATCTCAGCCCGCGACGGCGGCAAGCAGCTTGGCGGCGACGACCTCAAGGGCCTGATCGAGCTGCTCGACTCCCTCGAGCTATAAACCCGTGAGAAGGGGCTGAGTCCCCACCACAAACGCCAAGAGCCCCGCGCCTCCTTCCGGAAGCGCGGGGCTCTTGGCATGCCAGCACCTGCGGTACGCCGCCGTCTAACTGCTTCCCTTTTCTGTAGCCTCGTCGAGCTCATCCGAGAAATCCCGGAGGGCCGGCAGAACGATGTTGGACATCACAATCTTGATCGCGGCCGCTAGGGGCAAAGCGATCAGTACTCCGAGCATGCCTAGGGAAGCTCCCCCGGCCATTAGGTAGAAGAGCACCTCAACCTCGTTCATCCGCAAGCTGTCGCCAATGATCTTAGGCATCAGGATGTAGCCTTCGATCATCTCGCCGACTCCAAAGACGATGCCTGTGCGAAGCAGAGCGCTAAGCATGTCGTGGTCAGGACTCGCCAAGGTGAGAACCGCAGCGATCAGGAATCCAATCAGAGGGCCCACGATCGGAATCAAGCTAAGCAAGCCACCGGTCATGCCGAAGAGGAAGGCGTAGTCGACGTTCGCGATCAACAGGCCGACAGTAAGGATCACTCCCTTCAGGAGGCAGACGAGCAGGCGCCCCCGGAAGAACGCAGCGAGCATGGCTCCGATTTGGCGCCCAACATTGGCGAGCTTTTCACGGTCGCGCTTGGGTAGGTACCTCTTCATCGAGCTGTGCATCGACCCAAGTTCAAACAGTAGGTAGTAGGCGTACAGCGGGACCAAGAAAATCATGCCGCCGATTCCAAGCAACGAGCCGAGGAATCCTCGCAGGGCGTCACCCAGCCCACTTGCCGCTTTCAATCCCACGTTGCTTGCTACACCCTGAATGTTGACTCCGCCTCCTTCGTTGGGCACGACCGCGTCGGTCTCTGTCGCCGCAACCTGGCTGGCCTCCCCCATTCCGACCGCCTCGGTTATGCGCTCGCGCGCCATTTCATAGATGTCACCAAGCGCAATCCTGGGGAGCTCAAAACCGGTCACTTCCAGGATCTTTTCACGTGCGTCTTGGACCTCGGAACGAATCTCACCTGCCAGCGCTTCGTCATTGACGATCTCCATCACAAGCGAACTGCCCTGGGAGATCAGGCCACCGAAGACCACGACCCCGCCCAAGAACCATGCGGCAAAGACCGTGGTCACAGCCCGACCGCGGCTCATGCCTCGGCCCTCGAGCTTACTCACCATGGGGTGCAGGATGAACGCCGTGAGGTAGCCGAGCAGTAACGGGTTGACGACGGACCGAATGGACCAGACGAACCAGAGGAAGAGGAAACCAAGTACAGCGAGGGCTACGTTGCGCTTGGTATGGCTGAGGTTTTGGATCAAAGGCGGCTCAGTGGTCGGCTAGGTCGGCGGGTAGAGAGACAGAGTAGTTCTCCACAAAGACGGCGTCGAAGTCGAAACCTTCACGGAAATCTTCGATGGAATCTTCCTCGCGCCTAGAAAGTAGCTCCTCATCAACCAATAGAAAGACGATTCG
>JBLHWM010000281.1:0-4895 GCA_047629095.1 Planctomycetota bacterium
TTGGTCCACGTGGTGCTTCGCGTGGCGCCACAAGACAGTAAAGGTTGCCCCCTTGCCTTCGCCCGCACTCTCGATTTTTGTGCTGCCGCTGTCCAGGTCAACAAAGCGCTGGACGATGTGCAGGCCAAGTCCGGCCCCCTTGGTCTTGCGTGTGAGCTCGGAGCCCGGTCGGAAGAACTTGTCGAACAGGCGCGCGGACTGTTTCGGATCGAAACCGACGCCGTCGTCGATGACGCGCAGGGCGACCATGGAATCGCGGCCGGAAGTCTCGTGGCTCGCTGTCAAGCGTACCGAGCCCCCGCCGTTAGCTTGCACACTCTTGAACGCGTTGCTCACCACATTGCTGATGACGGACTTGACCGCCGCAGCATCGGCAGTGATCTCGAGCCCCCGGGGGACTTCGTTCTCAATCTCAACCCCATGGATGTGCCCCATGCAAATGATTGGCTCGAGCACCCGGTCGACGATGTCCTGGAGATCGATCACCTCGGAAGTTAGCTCGATAGCATCCTCGTCGAGGCGCGCCGCATCTAATAAGTTCGTGACCATGTTGCCGAGTCGTTCGGTGGCCGCGACCATGCGATCCGCGATGCGTGTGCGGCCCGCCTTGTCAGGGTCCCGAAGAAGTAGGGTCTCGGCCGAGAGCTGCAGACTCGCCAGTGGGCTCTTCAACTCGTGGGAGACGGCCGCGAGGAAGTTCTGCTGCCTGCGGAAGAGCTCCGTACGCTGCCGCAGGGTGACGCCGATCATGGCGACGGTGCCGACTAGCACGACCAAGAAGAAGCTGCCCTCCCAACCATAGCGACTCATGCGTTGGCTGCGCTCGGCCTCGAGCTCAACTATGGCGGTCGGCGGGATGGAGACCAGCGTGGTTCCGTCCACGCCGGCCTCCATACTGAGGGCGGGAAAGTAGCCGGTGATCTGATCCAGGGGAAGACCGGCTACGAGCATCTTCTGCGCCGTGTGCACCTGCTGTTCGTAGCTTCCAATGACAGAGTCCAGGTGCTTCTGGGAGTAGAAGCCTTGGTCCACGATCCACCAGGTCACTTGACCAAAGCAGGTCAAGAGAAGCAGGACAAAAGTGAGCTGCACTTTGCGGCCCGATCGAATCGTAGAGGGAGTCATGGTCGGTTAGAGCGTGGCCAGAACCTCGCGCAGTTGCTCGGCGAAGAAGTCGATGTCCTCTTCGGTGTGAGCCAAGGAGACGAAGCCCACCTCGTAGGCGGAGGGCGCCATGTTGACGCCGCGGGAAAAGAGCCCGTGGAAGAGTGGACGATAGCGTTCTGCCCCGGCCGAGTCGATGGCGGCGGCGGATCGCGGCGCCTCTCCCTCTTGCAAGGAGAACCAGAAGATCGAACCTTCGCGCACCATGGACCAACCCTTGGTCGCGAGCAGAGGTGCGACCTTGGACTCGAAATAGGCGCCAAGCTCTTCCAAGCGCTGCCAGCCGTTGTTGTCCTGGAGCACCTTGAGAGTCGCGATACCCGCGGCCATGGCTAGAGGGTTACCGGACAGCGTGCCGGCTTGGTAGATCGGGCCGAGGGGCGCGAGCTGCTGCATGTACTCGAACTTGCCGCCGAAGGCGCCCACGGGCAAGCCGCCGCCGATGACCTTGCCGAAGGTCGCGAGGTCCGGCTCGATGTTGTAGAGCGCAGCCGCTCCGCCGGGGGCAATGCGGAAGCCGTTGATGACCTCGTCGTAGATCAACAGGGTGCCGTGCTCGCGGGTGATCTCGCGCACGGCGTTCAGGAACTCGGGTGTCTGCTTGAGCAGTCCGTTGTTGGCGGGCAGGGGTTCCACAATCACGGCAGCGATCTCGTGGCCGCGCTCTGCGAAGAGCTTGGCGAAGGCGTCCACGTCGTCGAGGGGCAAGACCAGGGTCTTCTCCGCGAAGGCAGCGGGCACGCCTGCGGATGCGGGCTGGCCAAAGGTGACCAGGCCGGAGCCGGCTTCCACCAGCAAGTGGTCGGCGTGGCCGTGGTAGCAGCCCGCGAACTTGACGATGTAGTCGCGGTTTGTGCAGCCCCGCGCCACGCGAATCGCACTCATGGTGGCTTCGGTTCCCGAGGACACGAAGCGCACTTGGTCGATGCTGGGATAGAGCGCGATCACGCGCTCCGCCAGCCCAAGCTCGTCCTCGCAGGGCGCGCCAAAAGTGGTCCCGTTTTGAGCCGCCTTAACAATAGCCGCGGTCACGTCAGCGTTGGCGTGCCCCAGGATCAGGGGTCCCCAAGAGCAGACGAAGTCCAAGTACTTGTTGCCGTCCACATCCCAAATGTGGGCGCCCGCACCGCGCTCGATCACGGCGGGTGTTCCACCCACGGCCTGGAAGGCGCGCACGGGCGAGGAGACGCCACCGGGGATGAGTTCTTGGGCGCGGGTGAGAATCTCGGCGCTGCGTGTCTGGGTGTGGGTGCTCATATCCATTCGCCCGCCAGGGCTTCTCTTGCGTGGTAGGTGATGATGATATCGGCGCCTGCGCGGACGAAGGCGTGAAGGTTTTCGGAGACGACCGCGGGCTCGTCGATCCAGCCGCGCTCGGCGGCGGCCTTGACCATGGAGTACTCGCCGGAGACGTTGTATACGGCGACGGGCAGGTCGGTCATGCGGTCGACCTCCGCGACGATGTCGAGGTAGGCGAGGCCCGGCTTGACCATCAGGATGTCGGCGCCCTCCATCTCGTCGAGGTTCGCCTCGCGGCGCGCTTCCCAACGATTGCGGGCATCCATCTGGTAGGTCTTGCGATCCTTGGGCACATCGCCGGAGTCCGAAGGCGCGGAGTCCGCGGCGTCCCGGAAGGGGCCGTAGTAGGCCGAGGCGTACTTCGCGGAGTAGGACATGATCGCGATGTTCTCGAAGCCGTTTCCATCGAGGACCTCGCGGATCGCCTCGACGCGGCCGTCCATCATGTCGCTGGGTGCGATCACATCGGCGCCGGCGATGGCGTGGGCAAGGGCCATGTTCGCGAGCAGGTCCAGGGACGGATCGTTGCGCACCTCGCCCTTCTCGATCACGCCGCAGTGACCGTGATCGGTGTAGGCGCACAGGCAGACGTCGGTGATCACGTTGATGCGATTGCCAAACTCGGCCTTCAGGGCGGTCACCGCCAGGGGCACCGCGCCCGCTCCTTCGCTGGAGTGGGAGCCCGTTGCGTTCTTCTCACCGGGACTCGCCAAGCCGAACAGCAGCACACTGCGAATGCCCAGGGCCAGGTCATCGCGCACCTGCTCGACGAGCTCCTTGCGGCCGAGGCGCTCGATGCCGGGCATGGAGTCAATCGCCTCGCGAGCGGACTCTTGGTTCAGGCAAAAGTGCGGCATCACCAGCTGGTCCGGATGCACGCGGTTCTCGGCGACAAGGTCGCGCAGCACAGGCGTGCGGCGGAGTCGGCGCGGTCGTTGGGGGAGGTCCATCGTTAGAAGTCGTTAGAAGTCGATCGGTTGGTTAGGAGCGCTGGCCCAGGGGCGGCTGGCTGGCTTCGGAGTTGTGCGGTGGGAACAGACCCGTGAGGGCTTGGATCAAGCCGGCGACGCTGCGCGTTTTGGCCTCTATCGGCTCACCGAGTTCGGCGCTGCGAACGGCCGCCGAGGTGGTCGGCCCCAGGGTGATGATCGGGATCGAGAGCTGGCGCACGTTCGTCGTGCCCAAGAGCCCGTTCAAGGCGGAGGGGCTGCCGAGCAGAATCGCGTCCAGCCCGAGGGCGCCTAAATCCGAGGGCGCCTGACCGGGGGCGAGTCGCGCGGGTTTGGTGCGGTAGGTTGCCACGCGCTGGACCGCGGCGCCGGCCTCGCGCAGCAGCTCGTCGCTCGTGTCGATACCGCCTTCGGCACCGGCGATGAGCACCTTGCAGCTGGCATCTTGCTGCTGCATCGACTCGACAAGCTCGGCGCAGAGTCCGGCGATGGTGCCGCGCTGGGCCACGAGCTCGCACCTGCCAAGCTGCTCGATCGCGAGCTGCCCCGAGGCGGGGCCAACGCAGGCGATGCGAGACGAGGCGGGCACGGGTCCGAGGCTGGCGATCCGGCGCACGGCCTCGGGTGAGGGCAGTACGAGCCAGGTGCACGCCTGGAGATTTCCCGCGAGCGACTTGCCTGGGTCCAGGTCCTCGCGCTCGATACAAGGGTGCTCAATGGGCACGAGGCCAGCGGCTCGGAGCTCCATCGCCCAAGCGTCGTTGTCCCACGCGGTCCGCGTTAGCAGGACGCGCTTGCCCATGAGCGCGCGGTTCACTTTTTGCCCTCGAGGCCAAGCTCGGCGAAGGCGGCCCGGGCGATGTCCTTGCTGTCGGTGCCTTGGACCGCGACTCGGCGCAGCACGCCATCTTCCGCGAAGATCGCGTGTAGGGTCATGTCGTCCGAGCCTGGAGCCGCGTCGACCCAAGCGCCAAAAGGGGCCTCGCAGCCGGCCTGGATCAGACGCAGGAGCTCGCGCTCCGCAAGCACTCCGCGCTCGGCGCTCTCGTCGTGCAGAGTGCGAACCGCGTCGAAGATGGCTTGGTCCTTAGGCTCGCCCTTCGCTTCGCGCACTTGCAGAGCGAGGGCGCCTTGGCTTGGCGCCGGCACGAAGTCGGCAGCGTCCATGGTGATGCACGTTGCGCTGCTGACATCGGGCGCCTCGTTCTCGCCGCGCTCGGCGCCTTCCGCCAGGCGGTTGATACCCGCTGCGGCCAAGACGATGGCGTCGTATTCGCCCCGGGCCAGCTTCGCCAGGCGCGTGGGAACATTGCCGCGCAGCTCGCGACAGGTGAGGTCGGGCCGCTTACTTCTAATGTAGGCCTGGCGCCGTGCCGCGGAGGTGCCGACCACTGCGCCGGGCTTCAAGGGCAGGGACAGCTGGGACCTGTCCAGGGCCGAGTTGGCCACCAAGAGCACCTCCCGGGCGTCTTCCCTCCCGGG
>JBLHWM010000282.1:0-4883 GCA_047629095.1 Planctomycetota bacterium
CGACCTCGAAGCACGCGTCATCGAGATGTTCGAAGAGGCAGTGGAGTGCGAGGTCAAGTTCGCCGAGGACCTGCTCGAGGGCGGCGTCTCCGGACTCTCCATCAAGGACATGCGCTCCTACTTGGAGTTCGTCGCAGACCAGCGCCTAGCCAACCTCGGCATGGCCCCACGCTTCGGCTCGAAGAACCCCTTCGCCTTTATGGAGTTGCAGGACGTCCAAGAGCTCTCCAACTTCTTCGAGCGCAAGGTCTCGGCCTACCAGGTCTCGGTCACGGGCGAGGTCGCCTTCGACGAGGCGTTCTAAGTAGAGCTCCCCGGACAACGACCGGACTGCGAAAAGAAAGAGCGGCGCGACCTTCGAGGTCGCGCCGCTCTTTCGTGTTTCAAACCGAGTCCGCGCGGTACTTCGAGCAGCACCTAAACATAGCCATGGCAACGAAGGCGCCTAGCCCGTCGGCGAGGATGTCCTTCTGTGCGTCCCAGATGTCGCCCTGGCTTCCGAGTACCGCGATACCCGCGCTCTCGTCCGCCATCACAGCGTATCGCCACTCGAAGACCTCGTAGACGCCGGCTATCGTGAAGATGGTGAAGATCGGGAATAGGTACAGAAGCCAAGGGGTATTCACCAGATGGCGCGTGCGCATCAACTCGGCGATCCCAAAGGCGTAGAAGCCAACGCTGAAGTGGGCTAGGCGATCGTAGTGGTTGCGCTCGAAGCCGAAGAGGTCCGTGACGAAGCCAAAGGGGACGCGCTCGAAGGTGTAGTGCCCGCCGATGGTGTGCAGGATTGGCAGCACACTCATCAAGACTAGGGCAGTCGCCGAGAGTGGTGTACCGCGCCGGGCCTGCAGCCTGACAACCCAGACCACGGCAATGACGATCAGTACGATCGGTAGGTTCTCCGCAAACCAGATCGAGCGCCCATAGGGGGCGATGCCACAGACGACAAAGAGCAAAACGTAAGCGGCCAGCAGGCTCTTGGCCAAGCTACCAATCGGAGCGCCCGAGCTGCCGGGACTAGAGGGGGGATTATTCACGTCCCCTGATGTAGCAAATCAGGCTCTGCCAAGCACCTATCCCAAGGTGTCAAACGGGAAATCCGCTCGAACCTGACCTAGCAGTCTTTGTGGAGACGGTCGGAGAACTGGCCGAAGACGATCAGGGAGAAACCGATTGCGAGGGCCCAGAGTGCGGAGATCATATTTCGTTCTTGGTGAGGTCGTGCCAAGGGCGGTGGTGCCTTGGCTGGACTCATCCAAGAGGGCTCGGCACGGTTGCTCCGGTTCCGAGTCCGGCTTATCCAAGTAGCTACGAAAAAGCGCCCTCGAGAGACGCTTTATGGGCCCGCAGGCCATTCAAATTGCGGGCGGCGCTGTCAAACCAAGCAGAAGAGCGTAGCCAATTCAGTTGCGATGTCGATGGCGATACGAAGTAGGTGCTGAGCAATCATAGGTCGTGGGATAGGGGCCGAGGCTAGGAAGCGAAAGCCGAAGCTAAGACTCCCATATTTTGTATCACTTCGCCGGAATCGGTGTTTGCCCCCAGGACTTCTTGATAATTTTACGTGTCTCTTCCCGAGCAAGCTGAAAATTAGCGTGCCGGGAGGAGCCCACGAACCACTTCCAGAGGAAGGCACCGCGCAGCCAATCCTTATTGGCCTCCATGACCTCAAAGGCCACATTGAGGCAGCGCTCTTGCAAGATGTCGCCCTTCTCGGTCGCTGGTCTGCTTCGGGAGATGCCCTCCCAGGGCCGGGCTGCGGCGGACTCCACGCTGTCGTAGCCGAGCTCCCCGAAGAAGACGTTCTTCCCCACCCGCTCCGAGGTCGCACGCAGGCGGCCCAGCCAGGGCTCCCATGCCGCGCGGATATCCCGTGCGGCGGGTACGGCCCCAGGCTCTAGATTGGAAGGCTCCACGGGGAAGTAGGCCTGTACGCCGATTGCGTCCAGGGCGTCCCAGAAGGGCACTCGCTCGAAGCTGTCCCAGTTCGAGCAATAGCTCAGGTTGGCGTCGGTCACGCCCCGCACATCGCGGATCAGCTCGCGCCACTGCTCATCACGGTGTAACTGCAGTTCGAGCTCGGTTCCCACGATGAAGGCGTCCGCATCGGCGCAGACTTTTGCCAGGTCCAGGATCCACTTCCGGTAGCTCTCCCAGAAGCGCGCGTCGACCTCGGCGTCGTCAAAGGCGATCTCACCACGCCAAGAGAAGGGGCTGCCCCAGTAGGCGATGTGTGGCTTGATCATGATGCCCATGCCACGTGCCTTGGCCTCGCGGATCGGGCGGGTGAGCCAGGTCGGTGCGGCGTCTGTGGCGTTGGGCTCTGTGCTGTCGAAGGCGCGGTAGGAGATGCTGCCGTCATCGCGCAGACTTCCATAGGGATGGATCGCAATCCAGTTGACCCCAAGCGCCTGCAGGTCGTCGAGCTCCTCGCCGAAGCCGTCGGTCCCCCACTCCCAACCCCAACTCTGGCAAGAGATCGTCATGCCCTGGATGAACGTGCCGTCCTCGACAGAGACTTCGCTTTCGGAAGCTTGACCAGCTGCGACCGGGTCCTGATCGAGAGCCGCCGCGCAGAGCAGCAAGCCGAGCCCAACCTGGGCGATGAGGACCAGACCCTTTAGCGGGCGCTGCGGAAGGTGATTGCGAAGAGTAGACATGCCGCCAAGATAGCAAGTGCTGGCGCGAGGGGAGTGTCCTTCGCAGGGCTGACTTCGGAAGCGCTCGCAGCGCGCGCCCGCAGCTGCTCGGAAAGGTTCGCAGCGCGGCGCTCGGCCACCGAAACGATGCCTGGCCCAGCCAGTGCTGCTTGTTCGAATAGCGTAGCCCAAGAGACCGCAAAGGCCGCGGGGTCCCCGCTGGGTTGGTCGAGCGTCGATAGAGCGAGCTCGATGGTCCCCGCGCGCCAACTGACCAGGGCCCGGTCGCGATGGCCCAACCAGATCTGCCCCGCCATGGCCAAGGCGCCACTCTTGGGCCAGGTCCCCCTTGCGCGCCAACCATCGCGCCCAAGCGACGCACTCGCGCCAAGCGCTACTGTGTCCGCTTCGCCACTGCGAAGGAACAGTACCTCGCCCGGCTGCAGGTCCTCGCCGCCTGTAATGACCAGCCCACGCGAAGCGGCCCACATACGTGCAAGGTCGCCAAGCGCTGTGCCCTCGCTCGTGGCCGCGCCGCTGAGGCGAAGACTAGCCGTGGGTAGGTCCTCGGGTAGCGGTCCCCGAACGAGCTGCCCCGCCGCGTCCAACCACAGACCTTGGCCGCCGCCCAGGTCTTGGACAGGTCCCGGGCCAGCGGCATAGTCAAGGGCTGGACGAGCTGCGTAGCGCGGCGCGTCCTGCACGCCGCTAGTTGGCAACCACAGGCAATCCACAGCGTCGAACGACTCCCAGGAGCGCGGAGCTGACGCACCTCGGGCGCCGTCTAGGAAGGCCTTTGACGGGCGGCTCCCGGGCTCGCATTGCTCCATAGCGATTGCCCCGTCCGGGCTGATCGCGCCGAGCCAGAACACCTCTTCGCCGGCGAAGTTCTCCCCGCTCCAATCCACCCCGCGGGCCACAGCCAGGTCAAAGCGCGACCTGCCATCCCCATCGACCTCGCCAGAGGGCAACCCGTTCGAGCTAGCCGTATCCAACACGATGCGCCAGCTGCGCGGCTGCGCTTCCGTGGTCCAACTCGGTCCCGCGAGCGCCATCGCGATCAGGGTCATAGCAGCAGCCATCAGATAGATGCGTGGCGTCAAGGGCGCCTTGCGCGCACGGGTTGCCTCTTGCCGATCCCCCGCTACCCGGCGCCAGATCTCTAGGCTACCCACAAGCCGTGGCTCAGCCTTACCGCGCTCTCTCGCTGCGATCAGGAAGAGCACCGGTACGAGCAGCGCGGCGAATCCCAGGGGCTGGGCAAATGCGAGTAGCGCGATCAAAGTCCAAGTACGCCCGCGAAGGTCGCCTCCATGGAGTCGTCACTCGTCGCGAGGTGCCACTTGGCCCGGTGTCCCGCCGCCTGGCGCTCCCACTGCTCGAGGTCCTGCTCCAGTTCGTGTTCGTAGGCCCGGGCGGTCTCCTCTCCGACCCGAAGCCGCGTGCCCGCTTCGGCATCGATCATATCCATGGGCCACTCGTGCCCTCGATCGCGCAGATAACCGATTGGATCGAGCTCCTCGGGACTCAGCATGCGCATTAGGAAGAGCTCCCGGTCGCGGCCGGCTAGGCTCAGCAGATCCTTAGCTTCCAGGTCCCAAAAGTCACCGATCGCAAACAGCCGCCCGGCGTCCCGCAGAGCCTTGGCCGCGGTGCCGCTGGAGACGAGAGTACCCAGGCCCTCGTCGCCGTCTGCAACGAGGCCCTCGAGGAAGTGCAGCATGGGCTTCAGGTCCGTGCGCCGAAGGAAATCAAAGCTAGAGCCTGCGGCGATCAAGGAGAGCCGCGCGCCGGCCGCATGGGCGATGGCACCAATGCCGGCGGCGACCTCACAGGCGGCCTGTAGCTTGCCGGGATCGCCAAGTCCCATGGACGCACTCGTATCGATCAACACGGCCCAGCGTTCGCTGGCCTCGCGCTTGAAGACGCGCACGAAGGGCTGGTCAAAGCGTGCGAAGAGATTCCAGTCTAGGTTGCGCGGGTCCTCGCCTTCGCGGAAGGGACGGTGCCCGATGAACTCTTCGCCCGGACCGGCGAGCCGCGCTCCGCCGGCGCCCTCACTGCGCATTTTCAAGGCGCGAAAACGCGCCTCAAGACCTTCGAGCCGCGTGGGGAAACGCCCGTCAAATTTGACCGTAGGCGAAGGTACGGCCGGCAGCCTGACTGCCGCCATTTGCCGATTCGCCCTGGTGAGGCCCGCTTTGGAGGGGTTCGCTTTCATGGAAGTTTGTCTACCCTAGCATG
>JBLHWM010000283.1:0-4852 GCA_047629095.1 Planctomycetota bacterium
CCCTCGTGGATCTTGCGGTTGCGCGAAGCTAGGACTAGCTCCGGCAGCCAGGTCACCTCGAGGGAGAGCCCCATCTCGATCAGCACGTCCGCCTTCGAGATCGAGACTAGAGTCCGGGGGCGCACCTTCAGGCTGTGTAGGTTCTCGCGGCCCTTGGATAGGGAGATCACGTTGACCTGATCACCGCCGATCTCCCTGGCAAACCAAGCTAGGTCCGGCACGGTGGTTACGACGTTGAGCTTGTCCGCACGCGTTGCACCGAAGGCGGCCTGTCCAAGCACGCCGATCAGGACTAGAGCGATGTATATGGTTTTGTTAATCATAGCTGCTCCTAGAAGTTCACGCCGTGGGAGTGCGGACCGAGGAAGAGAGTGTACTGCAAGGAGAGGCGCGTATCACGGTCGCCCTCGTGCTCGGCAAGGGTAACCCCAAAGCGCATGCGTTGGAACTCCGTAGGCTTGTGCGTGTAGTAAACGTCCCACTCATCGAGCTTGGGAAGCCCTGCTTCCAGCACTTCGACCTGGCTGTACTGCAGCCCCATGGAGTTGTTCATGTCGATGGAGCGGTCCACAAACGCGTAGAAACCCGAAGCGGTGTCGTCGAGAACATCGATGGCAAAGCTACCCCCGCCAAGGTCCAGGCTCGAGCCGGCGAGGTCACCGTCGATGACCAAGTATTCGCCACCGGCGGTCCAGCCCTCGGTGCCCGAATCGTCGAGCCAGTTCCAGGTCGCGTCGAGGCCGACGACCGTGTTCGAGAGCTTCTCCGCGACGACATCGTTGACCTCATCGTGGATCTCGAATCCGGGTAGGTAGCGGACGGATGTACCAAGCTGCAGGGTGCTGGCCTCGGAGACATCCGCGAAGCCCGTGAGCCTTGCCGTCAAGGCGAGCTCATCCACGTCCGGGCGCAGCACCGGCTCGCTGACCAGCTCCTCTTCGCCCTCGTCGCTGTGGGCGTGCGGTGTCAGGGCGCCAAATGCGCCAAGAGACCAGCGCACCACCGTGGCGTCGCCCATGGTGGTCCAGTCGTCGTACTGAACGCCGTCGCCGCCGAGCTCCTCCCCAAGGAAGTTGCGCAGGACGGCCGGGCGATCGTAGGTCCGCAGGGCGTGGATGTGGGCTTGCATCTGCTTGCCGAAGTCCACGTAGAAGCGGCCTGCCTTCAGGGTCGCGTTGCTGTCCCATCCAACATAGGTGGCCGCAGCTTCTTCGAGCACAAGCTCGTCCTCCACGTAGACGAAGTTCGCATAGGCGTGGGCCGTGGGATCGACCCAAGCGCCAAAGGAGAGCTCGGCCGTGCGCAGGCTCAAATCGAAGCCATCGTTGGAGGATCCGGGCGCATCGGTGTAGAGCCCGGAGAGGTCCAGGGTAAGGCCTAGGGCCGGATTAAAGCTGTTGTCGAAGCGGCCAGATTGGCCAGAGGCGGGCCCGGAAGTGGGCATGCCGGGGGACTGAAAGCCCTGGGCGGAAGCGATGGAAGTGGAGGCGCCAAGGAGGCAGATGCTAAGGAAAGGAATCGAGTTCATGGAATCGTACTTGGTGTGGAGCCGCGGCCCGGTCCCCGTTGGTAGACAAGGGGAATATGGGCAGAAACGACGGCTCGCAGGCTGGTCCTCACTAGCGGAGGCCCGGTTCATTCGGCGGACGCAAGCGATTCGCATGCGTCCATATCCGTCCTAGACCAAGGGCCTAGGTGCGGTGGAACCAGCTAGCCAAGGGGCGCGTCAAACTGCCCGGTGAAAACTTCACCGCGACGACGCCATGTACCCAAGCTTCCAAATTCAGCGTCCGTGAGAACGCCTCCATCCGAAACCAACTCTGCTAACCAATCCCTAGCCGAGTGGCGGGGCCCGTGGCGCAAGCTGCCCAAGGCAGGGCGCCAGAATCCTCTCGCAGAGGAAGGGCTCATCGCAGCTCTGGGCGCTGCCGGAGTCAACCAGGAGTCCGAACTCGTGGTCAAACTCTGCGCCTGCCAGGTGGCAAGCGCTACAGGAATCATCCAGGTCGTCCCCGTGGAACGCCATGTGCGCCGGGCCAATGATCGCAAGCACGAGAACAACGAGCACCAGCAGAAGCGCTACGCGCATCGGTTGGGATCTCAGGTCAGTGCTTAGTGCGGGGATTGGCATCTGGCGTGACTCTGAGACACTCACTCGAATCTGTCAAGTCAGAATCGGGAACAAAAATCGAGTGGGGTTTCGAACTTACCGAGAGCCCGGGCTAGCGATCGAGCTTGAAATGCACCGTGTGCACAAAGTTGCGCAGGACGTCAGAGGGCGTCAAATCGAATCGCCATTTGGGTGCCGCCGACATTGCGGCTTCGTCCAAGCGGCTGTAGCCGGAGCTCTCTACCAGCTCGACGCCACGCACGCGACCCTCTTCATCTAGAGTGAGCCGCAAGGCCACGGCGCCCTGCTCCTTGAGCCGCGAGCTGAGTCGCGGATAGGCAGGGTCCTTGCCCTCGATGCGCTTGGGAGCCAGGCGCTCGGCTTGCTCCGGGTCCTCGTCGTCGGCGGGATCGACTTCGGGTAGGTCCTCTTGAAGATTGCCCGTCGGTTGTGCGGGTTTCACCGGCGTCACGGGCGTGGCCGGCAGCAGAGTCACCTCGGTGTCCGGAGCTAGGAAGTCATCGGCGAGCTGCTGGTCGGTCCAGTCCTCGACGGGAGTCACTTCGAAGAGCTCACGCACCAGGGTGGTGTCAGGAAGAGGCGCGGGGGTCTCGACCAAAGTCGCGTCGATGGGATCCCGGAAAATCGGCTCGTCGACGGGTACGGCTTCGGGCTCCAGAACTTCGGCTTGCGCCTCGGCGATCTCGACCTTGTTCGTGGCCTCGCCGAAGTTCAGCTCGTAGATGCGCCGCGGCTTCTGGGGCGAGCCTGCGTAGAAGCTGACGCCAACTAATCCGGCACCCACAAGGCCATGCAATAGAACCGAGAGGGCAAGGCTGCTCTTGGCCCTGCGCTCTCTTCTCTTCCCATGCTTCTCGGACAGCGTGGGCGGCTTGGTTGGCTTCTCGATCACAGGCTCCAGTGTAACCCGGCGGCCAAAGTCAGTCCCGGTGCATCTACGCCAGACCCGTGAATGCGGTAGTTCGCATCAAAGAGGTTGTGCAGGCCGAGGCTCCAACGGGAGTCCCCGGAGTGGCCCAATGGCCCGTAAAAGTCCACATCGAAGCGCGCCCAGCCGGCCGTTCCATTCGGGTTGATGCGCGAGTCGCTCTCGTCGCCCGGGTGCAGCTTGTCCTGGGTGTCCGCCCAGTCCATGCCGAAGCGCGCCTCGTCCACACGCACGCCGGCCACTTCCTGGCCCAGCTCCGGCTTCCAGTTCACGCCCGCACTTCCGTGCAGGGGTGGGACGCGCCGCCAGTCGACGCCGTCGAAGGGCGCTTCGCCCGCCACCACATCGAACGTGTCGTCGTACTGGCGCCCGCGCACAAAGGCCAGCCCCACATCCACGCTGTAGGGTCCATCCCCAAGGCGGCTCTCCGCCGCGAGTTCGACGCCGAACAAGCGCACATCGCCCGCGTTGTCGCGCAGGTAGATCTCGTCCCCCGCCACGCCGACCACGCCCTCGTCCGTCAGCCGCCGGCCGACCACGTCGCGGATCTCCGTGCCGAAGACCGCACCGTCGAAGGAGAAGCCCTCCGTCCGGTAGCCATAGGCCAGCTCGGCGGTCAGGCTCTGCTCGGGATCCAAGTCCGCGTTGTGCAGCTCGACTCCCCCACCGAAGTCGCCGTCCTTGGCGAGGTCGTCTAGGTTCGGAGCGCGGAAGCCCTGGGCCAGGGTTCCGGTCACGCGGTGACCGGGTGCGACCTCGCGGCCGACCTGCAGGCTGGTGGTCAAGGCGTTGAAGTTGCCGGACTCGTCCGAGCCTCCTGCGAAGCCGTCGAAGGAGAAGTTGTAGGCCGAGAAGCGCGCGCCCGCCGTCACGTCATAGTCGTCGAAGGCAAAGATCTCATCCTGAATGAACAGCCCCATGGCTAGGTATTCGGCATCTGGCGCGAACTGGCCATCCTTCGGAGTCACGACGCCGGTGGTCAGCTCCGTGTCCCGGCGGATGGACTCGACCCGGTCGTAGTCAAAGTCCAGGCCATAGGTCAAGAGGTGCGCATCGCCCACCGCGCGCTTCCAATCCATGCCGATTCCAACGGTGTCGGTCTCGTCCCGCTCGAAGGTCGACCTCGTCGAGGCGAAGCCCTGCTTCACGCGCCGCTCTTCGTAGCGGCGCAGGGAGAAGCGCAGCTGGAACTCGTCCCCGAAGACGCCCTCGTTCGTGTCCGAAAAGGCCATCAATGCCGAGCGCCGATCCTGCAGGGCAAAATCGTAGACGTCGTTCGCAGGATTGACCTGCCCGTAGCCCGCCACGAGCTTGTCCGTGCGCGGCACGTCGATGTCCCGGTGGATCCAAGCCGAGGCGCGCCAACTCGTGCCATCGCCGTAGTCCTTGTCCCAGGAGCCGAACATGGCTTCGCCGTGGTATGCCGTGTCGCCCGCCTTGCCTGCGCCGCCGGTGTTCAGGTCGTTGTAGTCGTAGAAGCTGGCCACGAACAGGTAGCCGTCGTCCGAGTCCGCGAAGCCAAAGGCGGGCGAGAGCCGGCCGCCCATCACCGAGCTGTCGAGCGCGATGTCGATGCTGCCCTCGGCCGCGCCGAAGTCCCCGTCATTGTCGGAACCATCTCCACCGAGGGGAGCCATGCGGCGCGTGAAGATCGAGATCACTCCGCCAATGGCGTCCGATCCATAGAGCACCGAGGACGGCCCGCGGGTGACCTCAATGCGCTCGACAATCGCCGGATCGATCGTGTTCAGCACCTGGTTCGGGCCGAAGCGCGTCGTGGAGTCGTTCAAGCG
>JBLHWM010000284.1:0-4849 GCA_047629095.1 Planctomycetota bacterium
CGGACGCTGGCCTGACCTTCCGGCGCGTCATGGGGGGTGGTGCGAATGTCGTTCTCGACATCGGCGCGGACCTCTTCAAGAGCTTGGCCAGCGGCGACCTGCAGTCCTTGTTCGGGACGATCGGTCTAACGATCACCAAGCCCCTGCTCTCGGGCGCAAGCGAAGAGGCCATCTTCGAGTCTCTCACCCGGGCCGAGCGCCGGGTCGTCGACCAGGCGCGAACCTACGAGCGCTTCCGCCGCACCTTCGCGGTGGAGATGTTTAGCCGCTACTGGCGCGTGCTCGAGGAGGTCGAGGTCGTGAGCAACGAGGTGACCAACGCCGCCAACCTTAAGACCCTGCGCGAGCGCAACGAAGCCCTCGGCGAGGCCGGGCGTCTAACGGACATTGAAGTCGGCCAAGCGCGCCAGAACGAGCTGCGCGCCGACGCACGAGTCATCACAGCTCGCCAGCGCTTAGACGGTCTGCTCGACGACCTGAAGTTCTTTATGGGACTGCCGGTCGACATCGAGCTAGGCCTGGACAGTACCGCCTTCCAGACCATGAACAACAAGGGCATCCGCCCGATCGAAGTTCTCGAGTCCGATGCGGTGGACCTCGCCATGTCGTCGCGCTTCGACATGGCCACGAGCCTAGACAACGTCAGTGACGCCGAGCGCACCCTGCGTATCGTCGAGGAAGACCTGGGCGCCCAGGTGGACCTGACCGTTGCGGCCAACAATTCGAATCAGCTGCACTCGGACGGCACGACGGACAACAGTTCGTTGGACTGGAACGTGGGTTTGGACGTCAACCTGCCCCTCGACCGCATGGCCGAGCGCAATCGCATGCGCTCCGCGCGCATCTCCCTAGAGTCGGCCAAGCGCTCAGCCTTTGAGAACTCCGACCGGATTCGCCTGGAGCTGCGGGACGACCTGCGACGCTTGAAAGCATCCGAGGACACCTTCTTGATTGCCGAGAGCTCCGTGCCCTTGGCGGAGAAGCGCGTCGAGAGTGCCGCTCTTAAGCTGGAGGCCGGAAGGGCCGAGACGCGCGACCTACTTGAGGCCCAGGAAGACCTGCTCCAGGCCCGCAACTCTCGCATCACCGCACTGGTGGACTATCAACTTGCGAACTTGGACCTGTTCCTTGATATGGAACAGCTCGACGTGACCGAGAACGGCGTGGAGCCACGTGATCTAGACATCATTGAGTGGCGCACACCGGAAATCGAATCAGACCAGGCTGGCGTACTCAACGTCAATGCCAAGAACATCGCGGGTGCAGACAGCTCCGCAAATGCCGGCGAGCCGGCTAAGGAAGGACGCTAATGGGTTCACGTGGATGGATCACTGCAATCGTAATCGTCGCCCTCGCGGGCGGTGGCTGGGCATTCTCAAACCGTGGTGACGAGGGGAGCACCCAGAACCAAGCCGTAGCGGCCGTGGTGCTGCGCGGCGACCTTCCCATTTCGGTGGTGGAGCGTGGCAACTTGAAAGCCGCCAACAGCCTCGAACTCAAGAGCGAGATCGAGGGCTCGACCACGATCTTGATGCTGATTGAAGAGGGCAAGTTTGTGGAGGAGGGAGCACTGCTTGCAGAGCTCGACGCCACAGGCATGGTGGAGAAGCGCGTATCCCAAGAGATCACGCGGCAGAACGCCGAGGCCTCGTGGATCAAGTCGACCCAGAACCTCGAAATCCAGAAGAGCCAGAACCTCAGCGATCGAGCTTCGGCCGAACGCAACTTGGCCTTCGCGGAGATCGACAAGAAGAAGTACACCGAAGGCGAGTGGCTAAACCAAGAGCAGAAGGCCAAGGACGACATCTTGCTCGCGGAGGAAGATCTCACGCGCGCCATCGACACCTTGTCGCACTCGGCCACGCTCTTCGATCGCGGGTTCATCACGCGCAACGAATACGACGGGGACGTCCTAGCCAAGCAGCGCAAGGAGATCTCCCTGGAGCAGGCCAGGCGCACTTTAGAAGTGCTCACGACCTACACCAACCCCCGTGAGATCCAGTCCCTGGACGCGGATGTGGTCGAGGCCAATCGCGAGATTGAGCGGGTCGATTTGCAGGCGAAAGCGCGCCTGGTGGACTATGAAGCGGAGGTGCGTTCAGCCTTGGCTCGCTTCGAGCTTGAGACCGAGAAGTACGACCGCCTTGAAGATCAGATCGCTAAGGCCAAGATCTATGCACCGGCAGGTGGCATGGTGGTCTACGCACAACCCGAGGGTGGCAGGAACAGCTCCGGCGAGCCTCTTCGCGAGGGCTCGACTGTGCGCGAGCGCCAGAACATCGTCACGATTCCCTCCAGCGAGGGCATGGTGGCCGAAGTGAGCCTGCACGAGTCCGTGCTTGAGAAGGTGCAGACAGGAATGCTGTGCACGATCAAGGTGGACGCACTCGGTGACCTTGAACTGCCCGGGGTGGTCAAGTTCAAGGCGGTGCTTCCCGACCGCAACAGCTGGATGGCGAACCCGAACCAACGCCTCTATCGTACGGAGATCTCGATCACGGAATCCGACCCGCGCATGCGACCGGGTATGTCGTGCAGCATCGAGATTAACGTCGAGGTCGTCAGGGATACTCTCTATGTGCCCGTGCAGACCATCTTCCGGGATGGCGGCGAGTCGATCGTGTTTGTCTACACGGAGACCGGCGGCGTGGAGAAGAAGCTGGTCGAGGTCGGTAGCTTCAGCCACCTCTGGGCCCAGATTGTGACGGGTGTGGAAGAGGGCCAGCGCATCGCTCTTAGCGTTCCCGCCGGGCAAACCCTGGCACCTGCTCCCCAACTTCAGAACGCGTCCGAGGACTCAGGCGAAGACGCCAAGGCTTCTGGTGCGACGACAGGTAAGCCCAGTACGGGCGGCGAAGGCGGCTCCAGTGCAAAAGAAGGCATGAAGAAGGGTGGGCGGCCGACCGGCGTCGGTGGCCCCGAGAAGTCTGCCTCCTCAAAGGACAAAGGCGAGGCTACGGCGCCCAAGGGATCTGCGCTCGTGCAGGCCGACAGTGAGGCCCCGGCTGAGCCTAGCGGATCACAAAAGTAATGGGCGCCCACCAAGTTCCAGCAGACCCGCCCAGTGAGATCTGGGCGGACAGCGGTGGCACAGCGGCACCTGTCGCCCAGTTCCAAGCGGTCCAACGCATCTATCGCATGGGCGACCAGGAAGTGCGCGCCCTCGATGGCGTGGACTTGACCTTTCGCTCGGGCGAGTATTGGTCCATTGTCGGACCTTCAGGCAGTGGCAAGTCCACCATGCTGAATGTGCTCGGTTGCCTCGACCGGCCCTCCAAAGGAACCTACTTGCTTGGTGGCGAAGACACGGGCAAGCTCGATGACGACGCGCTCTCCGAGCTGCGGAGTCGGCGCCTTGGCTTCATCTTCCAGTCCTACAACTTGATCCCCCAGCTAAACGTGCTCGACAACATCATGGTGCCGCTGCTGTACCAGTCGCATCCCCCTGCGGATGGCGAAGAGCGCGCGCGCATTCTGGCCGACCGCGTGGGCCTTGGGGATCGCCTCGACCACCGTCCCCGGGAACTCTCCGGTGGACAGATGCAGCGCGTTGCGATTGCGCGCTCCTTAGTGAACGATCCCGACCTGATCCTTGCGGATGAGGCCACGGGAAACCTGGACAGCCAGACCTCCCAGGAGATCCTCGACCTGTTTGACGAGCTGCACGCTGAGGGCAAGACGATCGTCTTCGTGACCCACGAGGCGAGCGTCTCCGAGCGTGCCGAGCGCGTGCTTGTGATGGGTGACGGCAAGATCCGCGAAGTGCGCGAGACGGGCCGCCGCTCAAAGGAGATCTCCGCATGAGGGGCTCCGGATTCATCGCCTCGGTTCGCCTGGGCGTTAGCAGTCTGATGCTGCACAAGCTGCGCAGTGGACTCACGACCTTGGGCGTGCTCTTTGGCACCAGCAGCGTGATCGCCATGCTTGCCATCGGCGAGGGCGCCAGTGCCCAGGCCCAAGAACAGATCAAGCGTCTCGGTAGCCAAAACGTGATCCTGCGCAGCGTGAAGCCCGCAGAGGACCAAAACCAAGGCAGCCAGACCACGCGCATCCTCTCCTATGGACTGACCCACGACGATCACGAGCGGGTCGCCAAGAGCTTCCCCTCGGTCGGCCGGGTGGTGCCCTCGCGCCTTGTGGCCCAAGAAGTACGCTTTGAAGATCGTGTGATTCAACAGCCGCGAATCGTCGCCACGATTCCCGAGTGGCTCGAGGTCTCCGGTCGCTCGGTGGAGCAGGGCCGATTCCTGACGGAGATCGACTCCATTGGCGCAAAGAACGTCTGCGTTCTAGGCACCGAGTTGGCACGGGACCTGTTCCTGTTCAAAGATCCTGTGGGACAGCGCGTGAAGCTTGGCGCGGACTATTTCAATGTCGTCGGTACGATCACACCGCGGGTTCGCTTCGATAGCGACGCACCCGGTGCCGGAGAGGAGACGACCAAGGAGCTGTTCATTCCCCTGACGACGGCCGACGCCTGGTTCGGCGAGATGAACGTGAGTCGCCGCGCGGGTAGCTTCAACGCCGAGGAGGTCCAGCTGCATGAGCTTCTGATCGGCGTGGATGACAAGAACGATGTGATCGGCATTGCCAACGCCGCCCGAGAGATGCTCGAGCGCTTCCACAACGAGAAGGACTACGAGGTTGTCGTTCCCCTGGAGCTCTTGGCCCAGGCCGACGAGACCAAGCGCATCTTCAACATTGTGCTGGGATCGATCGCCGGGATTAGTCTCTTGGTCGGTGGCATCGGCATCATGAATGTGATGCTCGCCACGGTGACGGAGAGGACCCGGGAGATCGGCATCCGCCGAGCCCTGGGTGCCAAGCGCCGAGATATTGTCACCCAGTT
>JBLHWM010000285.1:0-4823 GCA_047629095.1 Planctomycetota bacterium
CGTCGGAAGCCGACCCCACCACGCGCCTCGCCATTCTGAAAGAGGCCGAGGCCATCCTCATGGACGAGATGCCCATCATCCCGATCTACTTCTACGTGACCCAAAACATGGTTGCGCCCCGTCTCGGCGGCTTTCACGGCAACATTCAAGACGAGCACTTCACCAAGTTCTTGTACTGGATGGACGATGAAGAGCTAGCCGCCAAGCGTGCTGATCAACCTGGCGCCTGGGAGATTGTCGACGATGTCGGCCCCTCCGAAGGTCTCTACGCTCCGGATTGGAGTGGCCCGATCCCCTCCCCGTCCAACAACTAACCCCCATCCGCCTGTGCTCCGCTTTTTATTGCGACGCTTGATGTGGTTCGCGGTCACGCTCTTTTGCGTGGTCACGATCTCCTTCTTCATGATGCGTTCTGTCCGCGGCGGTCCCTTCGACGGGGAACGCACCCTTGACCCTGCCATCGAGCGCAACATCGAGGCGCGCTATCACCTCGACTGGTCCCTGCCCAAGCAGTACTTCCAGTACGTTGGGCCCATCAACCTGGACGAGCACCGCGCCGAGATCTTCGGCGGCGACGGCAGCAAGGTTTTTGGCGGCGTGACGATGCTCGAGTTCGGTCCTTCGTTCAAGTACAAGGACTTCACCGTCGACCAGATCATCAGCCAGAGCCTGCCGATCTCGGCGCTGCTCGGCATGGTCGCGATGATGTGGGCCCTGGCCCTTGGCATCTCCGCGGGAATTGCCTCTGCGCTCAAGCGCGGTAGCAAGCTCGACCTAGCCATGCGCTTGGCGGCCACCGGTGGAATTGCCCTGCCGAACTTCGTCATTGCGGGCTTCCTGATCATCTTCTTCGTGTTCATGATCCCGCTGCTACCCGTGGCGGGCTGGGGCTCGGTCAAGTACATGCTGCTGCCGGGATTTGCCCTAGGAGCACCCTACGCGGCCTACATTGCCCGATTGACGCGAACCGGCATGTTGGAGGTCCTGTCCCAGGATCACATCCGAACGGCCCACGCCAAGGGCTTGGCGCCCAAGACGGTGATCATGCGCCACGCCTTGAAGGGCGGCCTGCTTCCGGTGGTCTCCTACCTCGGTCCGGCCATCGCTGGCGTGCTGACCGGTAGCCTGGTGATTGAGAAGATCTTCAAGATCCCCGGCCTTGGAACACACTTCATCAACAGCGCACTCAACCGCGACTACACCCTAGCAATGGGTGTCACGATCCTCTTCACGATCCTGATCTACAGCATGAACACGATCGTCGACCTGGCCTACACCATGCTCGATCCGCGGATCGACCTGGAGGAGATGTAAGCCATGGCGAAGAACGAAAAGGAACGTTGGCAGTTCGGCTCCGGCAACATGGAGAAGATCCTGAGCGAGGTCGCCGCCCACAAGGGCGAGAGCCTCTGGCAGGACGCCTGGCGCCGCTTGCGCCGCAACAAGGCCGCATTCTATTCCCTCATCTTCCTGATCCTGTTCGGGATCACGTCCTTCATCGCGCCCCTGCTCCCCATCGCCAGTCCCATGGCGCTGACTCTGCAGGAAGAGCCCCAGCCGCCGTCGTGGCCCTGGGATGGGACCCAGCTTGAGACCCAGCCGGGTTCCCAGGCGACCAGCAACCTGGGCTCCGTCATCAACAATGGTTGGCGCCACCGCTCGACGATCACCTTCGAGATCGAGGGTGGGGGCCTCGACGCTGTGGCTACCCAGCTCAGCGATATGATCGAGGAGGTCTCAGGACGCACTACCGCGATCAACCGCACCTCGTCATCGGGCAGCAAGCCCGCTCGCCTGTTCTTTGGCGTTCCGAACGAGAAAGACGACACACCACGAACCGACTGGGAAGAGACCGAAAACGAAGGCAAGGTCACCTTCTTCGGAACGACCGGGGGCGGCTGGCTTGTGCTGGACCTGCCCGTGGACGAGGCGCACTTCGCGTCCTGGTCTACCGTAGTCGACAAGCGTCAGGGCACCTTCTACCTTGTGCCCATCGAGGGCAACCAAGCCGGCCTGCGCTACCAGTTTGACCTGCCCCATAAGTTCGAGGGCACGGTCGTTGGCATCACGTTCAACGGTCGCAACCTGCCCGCGGATGGCAAGCTTGCCGACCTGTCCATGGATACCGATGCGGGCGACAAAGTCGCAGAGGTTGCTCCACTGACCTGGGACAGTCCCGAAGCGGAAGTTTCCGCAGACGAGGCGGTCACTCCCGAGCAGGGCCCACTGATCTCCCTGGCTGACGCTCCCCTGCAGTCCCCCACCATCAACCTCTCGGTCGAGCTCGGCGAGACCAAGAGCCTGCTCCTGAACGGCTTTGAACTGCGCGATGACACCGCCGTCTTTAGCGAGGGGAAAGGCGGGGACAAGCTCCTGTTCTTCCGTGCATCCACCACGGCCGAGGAGTCCCAAGGTACCTTTCACCAGGACCTCAAACGCCAGCTTGATGCCGCCCTCCTTGGCATGAGCCTGCCGGAAGGTGCGACGGCCACCTTGATCGAGGTCGAGAGTGAGGACGCCTACAACTGGGAAATGAACGGCATCTCCCATGGCATGATCAGGGCCCGCGCCAACCTCTTTGGCCTGTGGCAAACGGGCAACTGGATGGGCACGGACTCCAAGGGTCGCGACATCTTCTCGCGCATTATCTGGGGCAGCCGAACCAGCCTACTGGTCGCCTTCTGGGCAACGCTGACCAGCCTTCTTATCGGCGTCTCCTACGGTGCCTTCTCAGGCTTCAAGGGCGGCAAGATCGACAACGCGATGATGCGCTTTGTGGACATCCTTTATTCGCTTCCCTTTATCTTCGTCGTGATCTTCCTGATCACCCTAACGAACGAGTACAAGAGCGAGCTCGATGACCTGGGCCTTGATCGCGAGGTCATCTTCTACCTAGTCATCGGTGCCATCTATTGGCTCACCATGGCGCGCGTTGTCCGCGGCCAAGTGCTCTCGCTCAAGAACGCGGAGTTCATCGAGGCGGCGCGTGTGCTTGGCGCATCGACCCAGCGCATCCTGTTTGTGCACCTTGTGCCGAACGTGCTGTCGATTGTGATTGTCTACCTGACCCTCACGATCCCGGCGGTGATGCTCTTCGAAGCGTTCCTCTCCTTCCTTGGCATGGGCATCGAGCCCCCTAAGGTGAGCTGGGGAACCCTGGCGGTTGACGGCACGGAAGCCATCAACCCGATCAACATCTTCTGGTGGTTGGTGCTCTTTCCAGCCATGGCGATGGGTTCGACCCTACTCGCCCTCAACATTCTCGGCGACGGTCTGCGCGACGCCCTCGACCCCAAGTTGCGGGGGAAAGACTAATGGCACTGCTCGACGTCAAGAACCTGAGGGTTCGCTTTGAAACTCACCACGGCACCGTGAACGCGGTGGACGGCGTCTCGTTCCATTTGGAAGAGGGCGAGACCCTTGGCCTAGTGGGCGAGTCCGGGTCCGGTAAGTCGGTCACCAACCTAGCGCTCATGGGGCTGATCCCCTCGCCCCCGGGCGTGGTGACGGCCGAGAGTGTGCGCTTTGGCAACAAGGACCTGCTGAAGCTCTCCGATGTGGAGCTTCGCAAGATCCGTGGCAACGAGATTGCCATGATCTTCCAGGACCCGATGACCAGCCTCAATCCGCTGCTGACCATTGACCGTCAGCTCACGGAGGTGCTGCAGCTGCACAAGGGCTTGAGCCGCGCAGAGGCGCGCAAGCTGTGCGTCCAGGGCATCGGCGATGTGGGCATTCCGAACCCGGAGAGCCGCCTCGACTCCTATCCCCACGAGCTCTCGGGCGGCATGCGCCAGCGCGTCATGATCGCGATGGGTTTGCTGTGCAAGCCGAAGCTGCTGATCGCCGACGAGCCGACCACGGCCCTCGACGTGACGATCCAAGCGCAGATCCTTGAGCTGATGAAGGACATGCAACACAAGCACGGCACCGCAATCGTCCTTGTGACCCACGACCTTGGTGTGGTGGCCGGTATGACCGACCGCATCAACGTGATGTACGCTGGTAAGCTCGCCGAGACGGGTCCCTGTGACGAGCTGTTTGCGCGCCCGCTGCACCCCTACACTAAGGGCCTGCTGGCGTCGGTGCCGACCCTCTTGGGCGACCCGAACGACGAGCTCTATTCGATCCCCGGCTCCCCGCCGGACCTGGCGGATCTACCTAAGGGCTGCTCATTCGAGCCCCGCTGTGATTTGGCCACGGCGGATTGCAAAGTACAGCCGCCGACCCTGAAGACGATTCAAGACTCGGAGACCGGTGTCAACCGACGGGTGGCTTGCTTCGAGGTTTCGGCCGACACGTTCGACCCGAACAAGGAGCTCTTCCAACAGCTCGAGCAGAAGGAGCAGGAGAGCGCCGCATCGGGCGCACTGGTCTGGAAGGCGAAGCAGGAAGAGACCACCAAGGCGGAGGAAAGCGCGGAGATCGACATGCCCGGCTTGATGATGCCGGAGTCTCACGAAAGAGGTGTAGAGCCCGAGGCTGAGTCCGCGGCCCAGGAAGCTGAGGTCGAAGCGGTCAGCGCAGAGGTCGATTCGGAGTCGGAGTTCGAGCCTGAAGTCGAGCAGCCGGTAGCCGAACTCGAAGTTGAGCCCGAGGGCGAAGCGGAAGACGAGGCCATCGCGGATCCGCCCCTCTTCCCCACTCTCGAAGAGGAGCCCGCCGGTGGGCCCCTAGCAGCTTTCGGAGGCGACGAGGACTCGGTCGCTGACTCGGTCGCTGACTCGGTCGCTGATTCGGGCACTGATTCGGACGGCGACGACGGTACGGACTGGAAATGGATCGGGGACAAGCCCGACGACGAGGAGAAAACGAACTCATGA
>JBLHWM010000286.1:0-4812 GCA_047629095.1 Planctomycetota bacterium
GCGTCGACTCCCAGGTGGACATTCTTAGCTTCGACTTCGAGTACAGCGCTGGCGACTTCGATTTCCGCGGCGTGTTCGCTGAGGACCGCGTCTCCAACGCCGACGACCTCAATGCGGCCATCGTCAAAGAACAAATGGATGCGGGAGTGTCAGGTCCAGAGTCCAACATAGCCAACAAGATGTCCGGCTACTACGTCGAGGCCGCCTACCACTTGATGCCCGACAGCTGGCGCAGTGACCGTCTGCGCGACTCGGACCTGGTGGCCTTCGTGCGCTACGAGGACTTCGACACCCAGGCCGACCTCGGCAGCGCCGTCAAGAACTTGGCCGCCGCCCGGGAAGAGACCACCATCGGCCTCGGCTACTGGCTCACCCCTGACCTTGTCCTCAAGGCGGACTACCAGTTCCTTGACGACGACACCGGGAGCCGTGACAACCAGCTCAACTTCGGCATTGGCTGGACTCTGCGCTAGTGAACTCTAGAAGCGCGAGTATGGTACCCGGCCTAGCCGGGCTGCTAGTCCCTGCGGCCATCGCTCTTCCGAGTGGCGCTGCATGGGCAGGCTCCGTCGAACCTCACCTCGCCGCAGTGGCCACGGCCCCGGTTTTGGGAGCGCTTCTCGCCAAGGATGCGTATCTCACCGAACAGGAGGCACTCGCGCTTTTTTTCCCCACCGCAACTAGGTTTGAGCGCGGCATCGCACTGCCCGAAGGACTTGCCGAGCGCGACCTGCGTGAGCGCCAGATCCCGCGACACTTCTTCCGCTACGCCGCCTACCGCGGCGACGAGCTACTCGGCTACGGCGTAGTGGACAACGTGCTCGGCAAGAGCCGCCCGATCACCTATCTTCTAGCCACAGACGCACCGGATGATGCGGGCCACTTGCGGGCGCTAGGGGTCGAGATCCTTGTCTATCGAGAGAGCCACGGTTTCGAAGTCGATCGCGAGGCCTTCCGCAAGCAGTTCATCGGCAAGGGCACCCTCGACTCGCTGACCCTCAAGGACGACATCCGCAACGTCGCCGGCGCGACCATCTCCTGCCGCTCTGTGACCGATGGTGTCCACGACCTACTGACCCTACTCGAGTCTGTGCCGGTCGAAGTCCAGGTCGCCGCCGAGCCACACGAGACACTCGCCCCGGACCTCGACGCGCACGAAGAGGCCACCCACTTGACACGCACGCGCTTGGTGATGAATGCACCGCTGCGCATCAGCATCGAGCTGGACCCGAGCGTGGAGATGGGCATCACTCGCGCCGCCGCCATTGCCGTCAGTGAAGAGGCCTTCGCCCTGGTGGCCAGCTTCGAAGGCGCCCTTAGTCGCTTCGACGAGAAGAGCGTCATTTCGCAGATCAACCGTGCGCAAGGCACTCCCCTGAAGATCACCGAGGCTACCCACGGTCTGCTCGAGCGCGCCGTGTATTGGGCCAAGCAGTCCGGCGGCGCCTTCGACCCCGTCGCCGGCGGCCTCGCCCGACTCTGGAAAGAGGCGGGAGCTATGGCGCCGGGAGTGAGGATTGGCGAGTCACTGCCCGCCAAGGGCGCCATCGATGCCGCACGGAAAACCGGGGGCTTCGGCAAGCTCAAGCTAGTCAAGCAAGACGGAGGCTCGGGCTTCGTCGCCAGCGTCTCCAAGCGCGGCGCCGAGCTGGACCTTGGGGCCTGTGCGAAGGGCCATGCCCTCGACGAGCTCGCGCGGCTGCTCCAGGAGCGTGGCGTCACCCAAGCCTGCATCGACTTCGGTGGCCAGCTGCTGGTCATCGGGGACGCCCACCGGGTCGACCTGCGGGACATGCAATCTGCGCCCTCTGTGATGCTCGCCGGCGGCTCCTTGGCCACGACCGGTGACGCCGAGCGGGGCCTCGTCATCGACGGTACGCCCCACTCCCACGTCATCGATCCGCGCACCGGGCTGCCCGCCCTGGGGGCACACACGGTGACGGTCTTTGCGGCCTCGGCCCTGGACGCGGATATCCTCTCGACCCTGCTCTTCGTGCTCGGACTCGAAGATGGCAAAGCCTTTGCAGAGGCCCGTGGCATCGCGGCGCGATTCTCGCCTACAATCTCCCCCGGAGACAGCGCCATGACCTCGGCTTGGGCCGCGCGCTTCTCCGGGAAGAAATGACACACCTGCACAAGGCACTGCTCTGGCTATTGGTTTTGGCCGCCCTCATCACGGGGCTAAGCCAGGCTTGGATGCGCTACTTATTGGATCCCGTGGACGAGTTCTCGGCCTGGAACCATGCGTGGCAAGGCACGATCGAGTCCCTGCACGTCTTTGTTGCACCGCTCTTGACCCTGTTGCTCGGGTTCACCATGGCTGCCCACGCCAAGGTTCGCTGGCAGTCCCCCAACACTCCGGGCAATCGGCGCCGCAGTGGTGCGCTGGTGACGGGGTTGTCGCTGATCCTAGTTCTGACAGGCGCGTGGATGGCGGCCTGGTCCTTCCCCGAGGGCAAGCTCGTCGCGTGGATCCACGGGGTCACGGGCGGCCTGTTTGGGCTAGCCTTTATTGGACACGGCCTGCGCAAGCCAAAGTCGTAGCCGCGGCGGATTCGGCGCGGCCTGAACTCGGCCTCTAGATGCCCTTGCGCTTCGTCGAGTCGCTAAATATCCGCTCGAAGACCTGGCCAAGCCAGTGAAAGGCGCCGCGGCGCGAATGCTCGGTTGAGATGCGGCGCCAGTCTTCCTTCCAGTGGGTCCGATCGGGATCGTAGGCGCGGAAGAAGCGCGCGTAGTCGCCACTGCGCAGGAAGCGGCCGCCGGTCTTATCGCGGCGATCGATGGCGCGGAACAAGCGCCGCAGGTTGCGCCGGCGCTCGGACTTCGACAGGGTCTCGACGAAAGCCGACTGGTCCAGGTCGATGACCCAGATCTTGATCGGCTCGGGCTCTTCTCCGGGATCGGGCTCGACTAAGTCGGCCTTGGAGAGCATCAGGTTACGGGGCTGCAGGTCTGCGTGCAGGAGCCCGAAGCTGTGCAGCTTTCGCAGCAGATCGCCCAGTGCACTGATGGCGCGGGCGCGCACGGAATCGGGCAGCTCCCCACGGCGCACGGACTCGATCACGGCACCAAAGTCGAGGCTGTCCTCGATGCGTCGTGTCATCAAGTCTAGGTACCAGCCGCCGCCAAATGCCGGCCGGGCACGGGCGGCCACAACCCTTGGTGTCGCAATGTGACTGCGGCGCAGGGCGTCCCCCAGGATCAGCTCGCGGAAGGGCCGCTCGGGATCGAGGAAGCGCTTGCCGGTGAGCCAGCGCAGCAGCCCGCCATGGCTGTAGCGGCGCACCACCAGGCGCTCGTCACCCAGGTCGTATTCGTACAGCGGCTTGCGGCCGTGCAGATCGCTGACCTTGAGCTGGCCGTCCTCTTCAGGCCCAAAGCCAAGCCCATGCAGCTGCTGGGCATAGTCGATGGACAGGGCCAGCACGCCGCCGGGCGCCTCCTCAACGAAGTAGCCAGGCGGCAGTTCGCTTAGGATTGGCAGGGTGGGCTTGCCCGGCGGTTGGCGCATGTTGAGCACCGGCCCTGGGGTCACCAGGGCCGGATTTCGGGGCTAGATCCCGTCGCCGAAACCGGGGCCGGCGGGCTTGGGAGCGGGGGCGGGCTTTGGCTTAGCCGCGGGCTTAGGCGCGGGCTTAGGCGCTTCCTTGACAGCGCGTGGCTCGCGCGGCTTGCTCGGAGCGGGCTTAGCTGTGCGCTGGGGCTTTTCGGCATTGGCCGCGCCGGCACCGAAACCGCCAGACTCCTGGGGCTCCGCCTTGGGCTCTTCCTTACGGGCACGGGGCTCGCGCTTCGGACGCTCTTCACGCTCTTCACGAGGTGCGCGCTCGACGCGAGGTGCCCGCTCTTCACGGGGTGCCCGCTCTTCACGGGGTGCGCGCTCGACGCGAGGTGCCCGCTCTTCACGGGGCGCGCGCTCGACGCGAGGTGCCCGCTCTTCACGGGGCGCGCGCTCTACGCGAGGTGCGCGCTCTTCACGGGGCGCGCGCTCGACGCGAGGTGCCCGCTCTTCACGGGGTTCGCGCTCTTCGCGCGGCTCGCTCGTTTCACGGGGCTTGCGCTCGCCGCGTCCACCGCGCTCTTCGTCACGCCCGCGGCCACGGCCGCGTCCACCGCGGTCTCTGCCGCCGCGCTCGCGTCCACCACGTCCACCGCGATCGCCATCACCACGGCCTCCGCCGCGGCGACCTTCGTTCGGGTCTTGGCCGTCGTCGTGGGTCTCGATGATCTCAAGCGCGTAGGTCGGCAGCTCAACCGCCATCCACAGGCTCTTGCGGTCGTAGAAGTCGATGCCCTGCTCCCATGCGTCGGTGGCGTCCACCTTCACGATGCAGTACTCCACCGCCGAGCGGCGACCCACTTCGCGGGCCTCCTCGATCGTAGTGGCGAGGTGCAGGAAACGGCGACGGCCGCCGCGCAGACCGAAGCGCTCGAGGCGATCGCGATCACGGGCGGGAATGCCAACGTACAGGTCGAACGGGGGCTCGCTGCCCTCGCCCGGATCGATCTCGACCGAGTGGCCGTAGAGCGCGCAGATCTTGCCGTCCTGCATGTCGTAGCGGGCGCGGTCGCCGGCCTTGATGGCGGCCTCGAGGTCGTCCTCCGTCAGGTCGTCGCCGGTGCGCTCAATCAGAGCGCGCAGTACGTCTTCGACGTCGGCCCAGCCCTTGCGGTCGAGCTCAACGTCAAAGTCAGAGGGCTGGTGGCGGAGCATGTACGCCAGGAGGCGGGTCACACGTTCGATCGTTGCTTGTTCGGGCATGTCAGAGTCGTCGGCGATAGGCGCCGGAAGAGGTATGTTCGGGGTTG
>JBLHWM010000287.1:0-4806 GCA_047629095.1 Planctomycetota bacterium
CATGGGTGGCGAGCTCTGGCAGGTGGAGTTCCTTCTTGGTGCTCCGACTATGCAGATCGAAGCCATCGATCCCCTGCGCACCTATCCCAGGGATAGCTTTGGTGTGCAGTTCGACTGGGGGCCATCCATGGTTACCGGCGAGGACTCCGAAGCGCCAATTCTGCCCAGCCTTGCCTACCTTGCGTGGCAACCAGCAGGACAGGATTACTTTGAGCTGCTGCCAACCCACAACGGCAGCTTTCGATTCCCGGGCCAAGGTATCCCCGAAGGGGCTCGCCTGCGCTTTGGTATCCAGGCGCCTGTGGGAGTGGGCAAGCTGATCGGTCTCGCGCTCAACTCGCGACTGCACGGCGAGGCGCGGGTCGAGTTTGTTGCGCCATCTCTCAGGGAGATCGCGGCCGACGAGAGTCTCGGTGACGAGCCTCCTCTCGAGGGAGAAGCGGAGCCCGAGACGGACTCGTAGCGAGCGACCTAGGTTCGGCGCCCGGTCGTCCTTCGCTCAATCTGACCGTGGGCGTCTGGGTACAGCTGGTAGGCCGGGCGTGCCTACTGCTTTTGGATCCAGCTCTCGAGTTCGGGATAGCCGGACAGGAAAATGTTGCCCGCGTTCCTGAGGCTGCGTGAGCTGCAGTTCTCCAGGGTGTCGTTGTTGGTGTGCCAGATCAGGTTCTGGGCGCCGTACTCGAAGTCGATTAGGTCCACAGCGGGGATACCAACGTTGAGGAAGGAGATGTGGTCGTCCTTGATGGGCATCCTGAAGTGAGTGGCCATGTACTGGCCGAGCCCATGGGTCGCAGCGGCCTGTTCGAAGAGCTCCATGAGCTCACGGCGCGAATAAGTGTCATGGAAGATGGTCAGGTCCTTGTCACCGAGCATGTCAAGGATCACGACAGCGCCGATGCTGGCGACCTGCTTTGTCTCGCGCAGCTTGTTGGCGTGGTGGCGCGAACCATAGGTGTTGTCCTTGCCATCCCAATCGAAGTTGAAGGCTTCTTCGCCGTCGATGAAGAGTAGGCGCAGGGGAGCGGTACGCTGGAACTCTTCCTGGGTCATCACGCGGGCGAGCTCGAGCAGGATGGCAGTGCCTGAGCCGCCGTCGTTGGCGCCGACAAAGCGATTAGGGGAGCCGTCCTCGTTCTCGACAATCTTGGTGTCGAAGTGGGTACCGATGATCAGGGAGAGCCCGGCTGGGTCCGCGCCGGGGGCGTTGGGCGGGATGTCGACGAAGATGTTTTCGAAGTTGACGTCGCCGATGGGGGTGCTGTCGGTGAAGGGCTCGCGCTGAACTTCAAGGCCCAGAATCTGAAGCTGGGCTTCGATGTAGTCGCGGAGGTTGTCGTTAGCTGGCGAGCCGGCGGGCCTAGGCCCGAATGCGACGATGGATTCCAGGTGTGTCCAGGCATTCGACTCGTTGAACGTCGTGCTGGTGGCGGCCGGTGCGGGGTCGGTAGTGGAGCAGGATAGAGTGGTGGCTATGAGAGCGAGGAGGGCTGGAGCCACGAGGTTGAGTCTTTTCTGCATTCGCGTAGGTTAAGGAGTGAGAGGGGAGCTTGGGAGTGTTCTTTGGCAGGTTGTTTGTAGGCCTTGCTGTTTGCGCCGCCTTCGATGCTGACCTTGCTGCTCATTCGGAGTCGCTCTTGGGTGGGGGGCTTTGCTGGGGAGGCTTTGGTCGGGGGCTGATTGGTGCGGTACTTCTTGTTGCATTAGCTCCGGTTGGTGTGCGGCACCGTATCTGCGGTACTTTTTGTTGCTTTGGTGCCGCCAAGTTTGCGGCACCAATGGGCTGTCATTGCATGGGGACGAGAAATGGCGGAGAATCTGGGTATGAAGGGATGGGTGCTTTTGTTGGCGTTGGTCGGGTGCGGGGAGCCGGAGGTACAGCCTCTGGTTGCTGGTGACGTTCTGTTGGTGGTGGTGGATACTCTGCGGGCGGATGTGTTGTCTTGTTATGGGTATCCGAAGCCCACGAGTCCCGTCCTGGATGGCTTGGCTCGGGAGGGGATCCGGTTCGATGAGGTCTTGACCCAGGCTCCGAATACTGCGACTAGCCATGCGACGCTGTTTACGGGGTTGACGCCTTGGACGCATCGCGTGGCGAACCTGACTAGCCTGGAGCTAGGCACCTCGGGGTTGCCGGATGGCTTCGTTACCCTGGCGGAGCGGTTCGCAGGCCATGGCTATCGGACGGCTGCGTTTACCGATGGCGGGCCGCTGGGGCGATCCTGGAATCTGATGCAGGGGTTCGAGCATCGGGAGAGCAAGTTCGAAGGCGTCGAAGCGAAGGTCGACCAGCTGCTCGCATGGATGGATGACCCCGAGGGTGGCGCTGGCGAGGAGCGGTCGAACTTTGTGTTCCTGCACACCTACCAGGTGCACGAGCCCTACCTCCCGCCTGTGGAATACGTGGAGCAGTTCAACTCGAACCCCGACTATGCGGGGCCGGTCAAGGACTCGGAGCTGCGGGCTCGCAAGTGGCGGGACTCGGGGCGGGAATCGGAGCCCAACGGCAAGATTTTGTACGAGCACAAGGCGAACTTTGATGCGGCCGATGTGCAGTACCTCTTTGACCTGTACACGGCGGAGCTGGCCTATACCGATGCCCAGTTGGGCCGGTTGTTCGACGCGCTCGATGCCCAGGGGCGCCTGGATGACATGACGATTATCGTGACCAGCGACCATGGCGAGGAGTTCGGCGAGCACGGGCACTTTGGGCACAGCCAACTGCATCGCGAGACCCTGCGGGTACCGCTGATCGTTCGCTTTCCGAAGACTAGCGAGGGCGTCTGGACCGAGTTCACGGGGCAAGTCGTAGAGCAGCGTGTCAACCAGGTCGATGTGCACGCGACCCTGGTGGAGCTCATGGGCGCGACCTGGGAAGTGGGCGCGGGGCGCTCGTTCTTCGGAGATATGCGCGCGGGTGCGTTTAGCCAGCGGACCTCGTTCAGCGAGACCACCGAGGGCATCTACTCGGAGACCTTTGGAGACCTGGGATTGCACCGAGCCGTTCGCCAAGGAGAGCACGTCTTTCTAGAGACCGAGCGCGGTGGCCAGAAGACCCGCGAGCTGCTTCGTGCGGGCGTAGATGCACTACCCTTGGAGCCTGGAGAGGCGCCCCTGGCGACGGATCACAGGCCAGGTAGTTGGAGCGGCGAGGATCAGTACAAGCCCTACATGAAGGCCCTATCTACCCGCGTCGATGGGCACCTTGAGCAGGCTGTCCAGCTGCGACTCGAGCTGCTCGAAGGCCTGAGCTCGACCTTCACCCTCGAGGTTGATGAAGAGCTTGCGGAAGAGCTGGGCGCGTTGGGTTATGTCGATACCGAAATGCCTGGGACCCCTGGCGAAGATTAAGCCGGTCTCGATCTGGCAAAAACCTGGGGCTCGAGCGCGAATCGGGGCGGGGCATTTGCCACACTCCGGCCATGAAGAACACTGCATCGAATCGCATGGTACTCGCCGCCGCCGGGCTTCTTTTTGCGACCACGGTTAGCTCCTGCCGGGACTCGAACTCCCAGGGATCCGCCAGCTTGGTGGCCTTCGTGCCAAGTCTCGCGGGCACCGATGGCTGCAACGGCGTCGATCAGGTGTTCACCCCGGGCCAGGCCTTCGCGCCGGTGGCCCTCGGCACTTGGACGGGCGATGCCATGAGCCAGGTGGCCGGCGCACGAGGGGAGGAGCGACTGTTCCTAACCGGTGCGGGTGCAACGGTGGTTGAGGTCGACCTCACCGGCGGAGGCTTAGTGGAGACGGCACTCGTCACGGCGGGAGTCGTGCAGAGCCTGCTGGATCCGCTGCTGTCTGGCCCCGCGCCGGTGCTCTCGGGTCTCTGCGTGCTGGACTCGGACACCTTGCTTGTGATGGAGCATAGCTTCAACGTCGTGCTGATGATCTCGCGCAGTGTGCCGGACACGGTGACCCTCTTCGCGGGGCTGCCCTCGGCGGTGCCTGGACTTGCGGACGGTCCTGCGAGCCTATCGCGATTCAGCTTCGACGCCGCAGCCTCGATCGTCGCCACGGGCGATGGCACGGTTCTGGTAGCGGACTCAGGCAACCACGCCATCCGCGCCATGCAGAGCGGCTTCGTGACAACGCTTGCAGGCTCGGGCGCGCCCTTCTTTGGGGACGGCGACCTGGCCGCCACCTTCTTTGACACACCCTCGGGCCTCAGCATCACCTGCGCGGGGCGCCTGCTGGTGAGCGAGCTCGGGCTCGGCATGGCGGGCGGTCACCGCATCCGCAGCCTCGCCCTTGGTCAACTTTCGTTCTTCGGCCAAGCGGGCACCGTGACGACCCTGGTGGGGGATGGCACGCCGATCTCGGTCCAAGGCGCCGGTGAGATGGCCAGCGTGGCGGGCCCCATGTCGCCGGTCACTACGGCCGACGGCGAGATCTACTGGATCGACGGTGACACCGGCGTGCTGCGCCGCTGGTCCCCGGCGGACGGCACGGTGGACTGCCCGCTTTGGACCGACTGCGCGTCCGTGCTGATCGGCTCCGAGCGCTTCACCCCGATGGGGCTCACGAGCCTAGTCTCCAGCGACGGCGGCGTGCTCTACGCGCTTGACGCTGTGGCTGGAACCTTGGTCCGCATCACGCCCTGACACAGCGCGCCCGAGGCAGCCCAGGGCGAAGTGGCGCTTCGCTTGGCGCTCCGCTGGGGAAGCGCGCTCCGCGCGGAGATGGGGGCGGATGGGCGTGCGGGTGGGCTTTGACGATGCTGTCTCCTCCACGCGGAGTGCTCGATTTGTCTGGGGGTTTGTTGATTCGTCAGGGGAGCACTCCTGAAGACAAAGCGATTCCGGAGAC
>JBLHWM010000288.1:0-4783 GCA_047629095.1 Planctomycetota bacterium
GCATCGCCTTGCACATGGCGAGCAGCTCACTTTGCCGCCCGATGCACAGCTTTACACCAACGGGTTTTCCACCGCTGAGCTCACGTAGTTGCGCAATGAACTCCATCATCTCAAGGGGCGTGCGGAATGCCGAGTGCCTGGGCGGGGAGACGACGGTCTCGCCGATGGGGACATGCCGAATCCGTGCGATCTCTGCGGTGACTTTAGCCGCGGGCAGGACTCCGCCGTGCCCGGGTTTCGCTCCTTGACTCAGCTTGATCTCGATCATCTTCACCGAATCGTGGCAGGCGGTCTCTGCGAACCGTTCGGGGTCAAAATCACCGCTCTCACTTCGGCATCCAAAGTACCCCGTGCCTATCTGCCAGATCAAATCACCGCCACCGTTTAGGTGATAGGGCGAGACTCCACCCTCTCCCGTATTGTGTGCGAAGCCACCCTCGCGGGCGCCGCGACTGAGCGCTTCGATTGCTGTGGGGGAGAGCGAACCAAAGCTCATCGCACTGATGTTCAAGAGCGAGGCGGAGTACGGCTTACTGCAGGCTTCGCCTCCGACCAGCAAGCGTGGCTCGCTCTCCAGGTGCTCTACGTCAGCCAAGGCGTGGGCAACCCACTCGTAGCCCTCGGCGTAGACGTTTCTCTGGGTGCCGAATGGCTGCGTCTCGAGCTCTCCTTTCGCGCGTTGGTAGACCAAGCTCCGCATCTCGCGTTCGATGGGGAAGGCGTCGGTGTTGAGCTCGATGAAGTACTGCTGAAGCTCCGGCCGAATGGCCTCGAGCAGATAGCGGAAGTGCCCGATTAGCGGAAAGTTGCGCAGGATCGTGCTCTTGGTCTGCAGCGCGTCGCGGAAACCCAATGCTAGGATCGGCACCAGCACGAGAAGTGCCCACAAGGCGCCCGGCCAAACCAGCGCAATCAGCGCGAGGCCAAGCATCGAGGCGAGTGAAAGTCCGTAGAACCAACGTCTAATCATCTGTCTGGTTGAAGTGGGGAATCCGAGGTGCCGGAAGAGAGTTCGAAGGGAGACGTGGGGCGCGTCAGCACCTTCGGCTCGTGAAGACCGAGTGGGGTGGACCGGGCAGTGCCGCCCGCAGAGTTAGTGCGTGAGCAAGGTAGCAGAGTACGCAGGCTTGGATGTCTACAAAGAGAGCATCACAATCGGAGTCACCCCAGCTTGCTGTCCGAGCAGCCGAAGATACTCTTCAGCGGAGCTCGACGGACTCCAACGTCTTGCGGACTTCGATCTGTCCGTGGGCAGTCTCGCGTGAGCTGGCGGCAGTTACTTGATCGACTCGTTAGCGTGGCTCTAGTCTCAGGAGACGCCGGGGCTTCGAGACTTGGTCAACACTGGTTCAATCAACGATTAGGGGTTGCGTGCGTCCCTCCGGAGGGAGGTGCACGCGTCGAAACTCAGGAAGGCCTCGAGTAAGTTAAAGATCGGGTTCTCAGTGGGCTGCCGCAGCCGCTTGCCGCTTACTCCGGCTCGTCGCCGGGCCAGCCGCCGCCGAGAGCACGGTAGAGGGCCACGTGGGCTCGAGCTACGCTGGCGCGGGCTTGGGTTTGGGCGTCTTGGATCGAGAGTAGGGCGCGACGGGCGTCGAGCACCGCGTCCAGGTTCGTGAGGCCCTCGTCGTAGAGGGTGCGCGAGGTACTTAGGCTGCGCTTGGCTTCGGCGGCGGCGCGGTCGAGGGCTTCCAGGCGGCGCGCTTCTAGGGCGATGCCGGTGGCAGCTCCGTCGACCTCGTGGAGGGCGGCGAGCACGCTGGACTCGTAGGTGAGCATGGCCTGGTCAACGCGGGCGTCTTGGATCGCGATGTTGGCGCGCAGGCCTCCGCCGGAGAAGAGCGGCATGCTTAGGCTGGGACCGATGGCGTGGGTCAGGCTTGGGCCCTTGAGCAGGTTCTCGGGCAGGTAGGACTGCAGACCGAGCACGCCGGTCAGGCTCAGGCTTGGGTACAGGTCTGCGGTGGCGATGCCGACCCGGGCCGTCTGAGCCGCGAGCTGCCGTTCGGCGGCGCGCACATCGGGCCTGCGGCGCAGCAGGTCGGTGGGCACCTGGCTACCCAGGCGTCCGACCGGATTGGGGATGGTGAGCGCGGCGCCTTCAGGGACCGCCAGAAGCTCGGACAGCTGGCCGGGCTCGACACTGCCGAGCAGCCCCAGCTCCGTGGCGACCGAGGCCTGCATGCGCTCCAAGCTGGGCAAGTTCGCACGGGCGGTCTCGAGTTCGGTGCTGGCGCGCAGGAGGTCGAGCTCTTGCACGAGGCCAGCATCCACACGGGCGCGAATGGTCTCGACGCTCTTCTCGAGAACGACGATGTCGGCGGCGGCCACGCGCGAGCGCATTTGCAGCTCGCGCAGGCGCAGGTAGGCATCGGCGATCTGGCCGGCGAGGCTCACGCGCACGGACCAGAGTCCCTCCACGCGGGCGCCGAGGTCCGCCTCGGCAGCCTCGATGGAGCGCTGGGCGCGGCCCCAGAGATCGATCTCCCAGGAGGCGGAGACCGAGAGTTGGTAGTCGTCGGATTCGCGGTTTTGGCCCGGGAAGAGTCCGAACTGGGTGTTCTCCGAGATGCCGGTACGCATGTAGCTGGCGTCGGCCCCGGCGCTCGGTCCATCGAGGGCACGGCTGACCCCGAGGGCAGCCTCGGCTTCGACGATGCGCGAGAGGGCTTGGCGCAGGTCGAAGTTGCGGTTCACGGCCCTCTCGATGAGCTCGCTGAGCACCGGATCTTCGAAGGCGCGCCACCAGGTAGCCAGGTCGAGGGAGTCGTCTTGGTCGCGACCGAACATGGCATCGATGTCGCTGAGCGCGGCGTGGTGCTCGGTGGGTAGGGTCACTTCGGGAGCCTCGAAGTCGGGGCCGACCGCGGTGCAGCCCATGGCGCCAAAGATCAGAATCAGGGGGAGGCGTTTCACGAGATTTCTCCTTCGGCGGAGGCGCTGTCTTGGGTGTAGTCCGCGGTGCCGCCAAAGCGAAGCAAGGCGTGCAGCAGGATCGGGACCAGGACGAGGGTGAAGAGGGTTGAGACCAGCAGGCCGCCGACGACGACGGCTCCGAGCCCGCGGTAGAGCTCCGAGCCGGAGCCGGGCATCAGCACAAGCGGCAGCATGCCGCCGACCGAGGTCAGGGTGCTCATGGCGATCGGCCGCACGCGCGACTCGACACCGCGGGCAATGGCGCTCACGATATCGGTCTCGCCTTGCCGCAAGAAGTTCAGGGACTGGTGCACGATCAGGATCGCGTTATTGACCACGACTCCCGCTAGGATCACGAAGCCCAGGATCGTCAAGACGTCCATGTTCTGGATCGGCATGAAGCGATCCATTTGACTCCAAATGTTGACTCCGCGCAGGGCCAGGAAACCACCCAGGGTAGCGAAGGGGACACTGACGAGAATCACAAGCGGCTGCAGCCAACTCTGGAAGAGCATGACCATCAAGAGGTAGATCACGAGCGAGGCGAGGGCCAAGCTGCTGGTGGCTGTGCCGAGCACGGTGCCGTCTCCGATGAGGGCCGCCTTGATGTCGTTCAGCTTGCCCGCGGAGCCCGCCAAGTCCACCTCGACGCTGGGCGGGATTGCGCCCGCCGCTTGCAGGTCGGCGATCATCTTCGTGACATCGTCGATGGCCGACTGCAGGGGCACGCCCGCAGGCGGCGTGAGCTGTAGCGTCACGGCGCGCTGGCGGTTGACGTGCTTGATGACCTCGGGCGCGGTGCCGCGCTCGAAGCTCGCCACGTCGGCCAACTTGATCACATGGCCGGCGGGAGTCGAGAGCGGGACGTCGAGCAGAGCCGCGATGGGATTGTCCCCGCGGGCGGCGGGACTGATGATCTTGAGGTCCTTCAGGTCGCCATCGGCCTCGAACTGACGCGGCAGGATCAGCCCGTCGCTGTTCGCTTGCATTGCGTAGCCAACGTCGGTCCGAGTCATGTCCAACTCGCGCAGGCGCTCGTCCATGGCGGTGAGCATCAGTTCAGGGGTGGGAAGGGCGAAGTTCATCGGGTCGGGCATGATTGCCTGGGGCCCGAAACTACCCATTAGGCTGCCGAAGAGAGCCATAGCGCCAGCCTCGACCTCCGTGAGATCGTCGCCGAACAGATCGATCTTGATCGCGGTGCCGGTGCTGCCACCGGTGTTGAAGAGCGGCATCTGGAAGGCGAAGCCAAAGACGTCGGGCGCGACGCCGTTGCCCGTAGCTTGGGTCATAAGCGGCACCACATCGACCACCTGCTTGGGGTCGCGGGCAATCGCACCGTGGAAGAGCGTTCCGTTGAAACCGACCAGGAAGTAGTAGTCGAGTGGGGGAGGCATGACCTCGTAGGCCTGGTCGGGCATGGGACCCGTCGGCCCCATGGGCACAACCTGCAGGGGCTCACGGCGGTCGGGTCCAACTGGATCAAAGCTGGCTTCCGTCTCGCCCAAGGGCTGGCCGAGCAGGTTGCGCTCGACGTCGAAGCGCGTACCCGCAACTTCCCACGCCGGGCGCATGTTCTCTTCGACGCGCTTGCCGATCTTGGTCAGCTGATCGAGGTTGTAGCCCGGGGGCGGCATCAACATGCCAAAGACGATGTTGCGGTTGCCCGTGGGCAGGTAATCGAGGGGCGGCATCAGCTGCATGATCCCGAAGCCTGTGCCAAGGAAGAACACCAGGGTGGCCGCGGCGCTGCGCACCCAAGAGCTCATCAGCCAGGTGACCGTGCCGCCGATGGCGCGGACGAAGAACCCGCGGCGCTTGGCCTGCTTGCCCTTGCGCGCGCCGTCGCCCGCTCGCCCGCCGGTCT
>JBLHWM010000289.1:0-4770 GCA_047629095.1 Planctomycetota bacterium
CGAGCTGCACGAGTCGCGAGACACGCCGTAAGAGTGCCGGCTCGAGGGCGACCTGCACTGCGCTCCTCGGCAGAGACTCTAGGACCGATCCAAGCTCTCTTACGGGCAAAGCTAGGAGCCCTGGAAGCGTGCGCTCTCCAACCCGCGCTTCACGGCCCGGCCTACCCAGGCGCGAGCCCTCGCAAGTCGCGCACGGAATCGAGCGCACGAAGCGCAGGATGTTCGGGTTGCGATTGCGCTTGAGGGTCTCCTCGATCACGGGGATCAGCCCACGGTAGTAGCCCTCTTCCCGGGGGCGCGCGGTGATGCCCTCCCACTTCATGCGCGACTCGATGCCGTGCTTTCCAAAGGGAACTTTCAGGGCCTTGGTGCCGAAGAAGACCACGTGCACCTGCTCGTCCAAGAGCTCGCACCAGGGGCGGTCCACATCGAAGCCGTGGGCGCGGCAGATCTCATCCATCACCTCCACGGTGACCTGGCTGTAGACCGTGTAGCCGCTCTTCAGAGTCGGCGTCAAGGCACCGGCCCGGATCGACTTGCTGGCGTCGGCCACGAGCAGTTCGGGATCGACCTGGTCCTCGAGGCCGACGCCCCCACAAGCCTCGCATGCACCGAGCCGGTGGTTGAAACTGAAGTGGCTGCGCGCAAGAGACTCGCCACCGGGGTCCACCGCCGTCCGCGCAAACAACAGCCGCAGTAGATCCAGTGCGCCGGTCAAGGTCCCCACCGTCGAGCGCGAGCTTCCGGTCAGAGACGCCTCGCCAACCGCGACGGCCGCAGGCAGTCCGTCGAGACTCAGAACCTCTGCCCCCGAGAGCTTGCCGAAGAAGTGCCGCGCTCGGGCCGATAGGGAGCCGAGGTAGCGACTCTGCCCCTCCTTCACCAAGGTGTCGAATACCAGCGAGGTCTTGCCCGAACCCGACGGCCCCGTGACCGCCGTCCACAAACCGAGGGGCAGGTCCAAGTCCACACCGCGCAGGTTGTTCTCGGTGGCGCCGCGCAGCCGCAGGGGCCCGGGACTCGAAGGCTTCGACTCGGTCATGCCAAGGACCATAACGATCTTGCGGCCAGAATCCTTATAGTTGGAACCATGAAGATTTGCCTCTCCCTCGTCCTGCTCATCAGCACGCTCTCGCCCGCCCTTGCCCAGGAAGTCCCGAACCACGAGATCTCCTCCCGCGTGTGGCACCTTGGTGACGACCCCACTCCCGAGTGGACCGAGGCACCCGCCGAGCCCGAGGGCACGAGCCTCTCTTTCTCCTTCGACGCCAAGGCTCTGAACCATGGCCAGCTGCTCGCGATCACGCACCACAACATCAACAACGACTGGACCGTTCACATCAACGGTGAGCGTGCCTTCATGCTGAGGAAGATCGAGGATCGCGGCGTACAGCTCTACGAGGTCCCCAAAGGACTACTTAGGGATGGCGCGAACCAGCTGATGCTCTCGGGCAGTCATCCAGCAGACGACATCACCTTCGGCCCCGTTACCCTGCACGAGGGCGACCTGCGCCAGGTCCTCAACCTGCGCCGGGTCGAAGTGCGAGTCACCTCGGACTCAATGGGTCCCCTTCCCGCCAGGGTCACTGTCCTCGATTCCGAAGGCAACCTTGCCGAGACCTACTACGGCGCGCGCCTTCAAACGGCCGTGCGCCTCGGGGTGCTCTACACCTCGGACGGCAGCCTGGAGTTTGAGGTTCCCGCTGGCGAGTACACGATTCTCGCCACGCGCGGAGTCGAGTGGAGCATGGCCGAGGCAACCGTCGCCGTCACCGGGTCCCAGCAGTCGGTGGAGCTCAGGCTTACCCACGAACTCAAGGATGCAACCACCGGATTCGTCGCCGCCGACACGCACATCCACACCCTCACCCACTCCGGCCACGGCGACTCTTCCGTCGAAGAGCGCATGGTGACCCTAGCCGGTGAGGGCGTCGAGCTCGCCATCGCAACCGACCACAACCACAACACGGACTACGGGCCGACCCAGGCGGCCATGGGCCTGCAAGGTGAGTTCAAGTCTGTGGTCGGCAACGAGGTCTCCACGCCCATCGGCCACCTAAACGCCTTCCCCTTGAATCCAGACGATGCGGTCCCCGATCACGACCTAAACGACATTGTGCAGATCGTGGAGGGCATCCGAGCCAAGGGCGCCAAGGCCGTCATTCTGAACCACCCGCGTTGGCCCGACCACGAGACCGGTCCCCACGGCGTGATCGGTCTCGACCCGATCACCGGCGTCTGGAGCGGCGACTGGGCCTGCCCCTTTGACGCCATCGAACTGATCAACTCCCAAACCGAAGAGCGCGAGCCCATGCTCCTGTTCCAGGACTGGTTCCTGCTGCTCAACCGTGGCGAGCGCGTCTTTGCCGTGGGCTCATCGGACTCCCACACCGTCGGCGGCGTCGTGGGCCAGGGACGCACTTATGTGAAGAGCTCCACGGACTTCGCGCCGGACATCGACGAGATCGAGACGGCCGAAAACATCGCCAACGGGCACTCCTCCATCTCCATGGGCATCGTCGCCGAGCTGCGCATCGACAGCCTGCCCGTCATGGGCGAGACGGCCTCCCCAAGCGAAGTCTCCCTGCACATCGCGGCCCCCTCCTGGGTCACCCCGACGAAGGCGACACTCTACGCCAATGGCCTTGCGGTCTGGAGCCAGGCGATCCCGGTAAACACAAGCGGCGGCCCAACCCTAGCCAACTTCACGGTGGACCTCACCCCCCGTGGCGACCTTGCGCTCCCCGACCACGACTACCACCTGATCGCTGTCATCGAGGGCCTCGGGGTCGGCAGCAAGGCCTGGCCCCAGATCAACGACTACACTCTGGCAGCCACGAACCCCTTGTTTGTGGACGCGAACTACAGCGAGGGCTACGAGGCGCCCCTCGAATGGGCTAAGACGCTCGTCAAAGAGCGCGGCACCGATGACGCCACCGTGGCTAGTGTTCTGCAGGAGATCGACTCCTCCGTGGCCATCCAATACCTGCAGCTCGTCCGGGAAGCCTACCTTGCCGATGCCGAGCGCAGGGTCAACGCCCTTGGGATCAACGCTCGGGTCAAGCACCCCAACCTGCTCGAATGGCTCCGTTCTCTTTTAGGGGGCAAGTAAAGCGCCCGGGCCAACGGCTACCCATTGGCCCCAAGCCAGCTTCAATGTAAGATCCTAGCTTCCCCTCCCGTTCCAGATCTCGCCTCCGTCCAACCTCCCATGACTTCGCCCGACGCGCTGCACTTTATCGAAGCTGGCCCCTTCGATGACAAGGAGAAGGTCACGATCCGGGCGGTGCATGATGCGATTGAAGCCAAGAACCCTGGGAGCAACTTTGCGGCCACGATTCGGCGCAACGTCGCGCTCATCTCCGAGCTGTCGGAGCTCCTGAGCCGCTACCCCTCAGTCTTCGATACCCAGTCCCTTGGAAAGCGCCAGCGCAACCTCGACAGCTTGATCGATATGCTCAGTCGGGCGAACCTCTCGAACTTCGAGGTGTTCCTACCGACGCGCGCCCTGCTCGGGCGAACCTTGATCATGGCGGAGATGAACTTCTACCGCTTCCTTCGCTACGTCGCCACCGAGGCCCTTGGGGAAGACGTCGCCGCGCCGTACCTGAAGCGCACGGACCTGCACCTCTGCCACTGCATCTACACGCGCCTCGCCGGCGACCTGCTCACCAGCATCTCCTCGGACCCGTCCATTGCCCTGGAGATTCGCAAGCGTGCGGTGCTCTCCCTGCTCCACGTCCGCGAGCAGATTGCCGTGCGCATCGCGAACTTCATGCCTCTCTTGCAAGCGACCTGGGACGCCCGGCGCAACGTCGTCGTCGCCGGTGGCACGCTGATGGGAACCGCCGAGATGTTCCAGCTTCTCGAGCGCGGCTGCGATGCCCGCTTTGTGGACCTGCTAGTTCGTCCGGACCACACCGCAAACGAAGCCGCCGCCTTCCGCGAGTTCCTATTCGCCGTCTCCACGGAGCAGCTCGAAGAGCTCGAGCAGAAACAGGTCGCCACGAACATGCAGTCCGCGTCCATGGAGGGCCTTAGCCACATGCCGACGCCACCCAGTCTGGACGAGACCAGCGGCGATCCGACCCTGGCGATGTTTGAGTTCTTCCTCTCCCGGCACCTAGCCGCAGCTGCTCGCCGCCAAGGCAACCTCCCGGGACCCAAGCGCACTGCGGAAGAGTACGTCATGATCCAGTTCCTGCGCAGCCAAGACGAGCTCTCGCGGGGCTAAGGCCCTGCGCGCCAGCGGGCGAAGGGCTCGGCACCAAGGACTCGTATTTCTTGGCTGCTAGCAGGGTTAGAGCTTGCTGATTTCGAGGGCGGGCTGAGCCTGGATTCAAACTGAAATCATGGCTCGCCGGGCCCAGTACAAGGTCCGCCAGAATCTCCACTGCAAGCGCTCTCCAAACTTACCCAACCGTACTCCTAGCGCCTCTAGGGCAGGAACTCGACCAACGGTTCCCTTTCGGTATGTTCTGGTACTAGGGGCCTATACGGCATCCGGGAGGTCGGCTAAACTAATGCGATCTCCTATTCGCTCAAATTCCCTTCATCACCCAATGTTCCAATCTAACCTCCCTGGGGCTGTAGCTTGCCTTGCGATAACCTGCTTGTTCTCCACGTCCGCTTCGGCCCAACTTAATGACCAGTGGACCTCCTTCACCGCGGCCCCCGCGCTGATCAATGCGCCTGTGATTTCGAGCTCCACGTTCGAGACCGACTTGGCTTGGGGAGACCTCGACAAGAACGGCCTGGTGGACCTTGTGG
>JBLHWM010000290.1:0-4748 GCA_047629095.1 Planctomycetota bacterium
ACGCGTTGGACCGAGCCTGGCTCCATCGAGCGCCAGCCACCGGTGTTACTCACCCAGACGCTGCCAAAGCCAGCCGTCAATCCATAGGAGTCGGGCTTGACCTTGATCTCGGCCGACAGCTTGTTGGTCGCGGGGTCCACGGAGCTCAGGACGCCGTCGCGGTGGGACAGGATCCAGAGCTTTCCGCCCGCCACGGCCAAGGTGCTCTCGTAGCCGATGATGGGGACATCGATAATCGCCAAGATGGCGCCTGACACGGGATCGATACGATAAAGGGTGTTGCCATCGCGGCTTCCGCAAGCGGTCCAGAGCGAGTCAAAGCCGAGAATCGGCGAGGCGATCGGGTAGGGGACCGGGACGCTCTGGGCAACTCCATCGACGGTCACACGCTCCATGGCACGTGCGCTCGGGTTCATGATCCACGCGGAGTTCGCGTCGAGCACAGCCAAGAAGTCCGGGTCACCTGGAACGTAAATCTCGGTGCCCGCCTCGCTGATCAAGTCCACAGGAACGTCGAAGAAGAGCGGCGCCTCGGGGGCATGGGAGACACTCTCTGCGCTGGACATCTGCATCGATGAGCAGGAGGACACTAGTGCGAGGGCAATCAGAGAGCAGGACCGGTGCAGGACGTTCTTCATAGTGTGGGTGAGGGAGGTTCCTTGGGAAGACCGGACGAATCCTAGCGCATCCCCTCCGGTTCTCCCAAGCATCCATGGACGGAACCTGATCACAGGCTAGCATCACACGCCATGAGCTCTCTGCAAGCCAATCCCCGCCTCCTCTGCACCTTCAATGCGCTGCAGATGAGCCTCTTCCCGATGGCGGTGATCACGATTTATTACCGCCTGGACATCGGTATGTCCATGGCGCAGATCTTCATGTTGCAAGGCGCCTTCGGCTTGGCGATGGCACTCTTCGAGTTTCCATCTGGCTATCTGGCGGACCGCATTGGCTACCGCAGGACCCTGATTTTTGCTGCCCTGCTCAATGCCGTGGGCTGGTCGTTGTATGTGCGCGCCGACAGTATCGGGCACATTCTGCTGGCCGAGGTGGTGCTTGGTATCGGCATCTCGCTGATCTCGGGAACGGACTCCGCGCTGCTCTACGAGAGCCTCGAGGAGACGGGGCAAGAGGCTCAATTTGGGATGTGGAACGGGCGCGTCAAGTTCTTTGGTCAAGCGGGCGAGGGCACGGCCGCCATCATCGCGGGATCGCTCTATGTCTTTTGGCACCGCTTGCCGTTTCTCCTCGAGGTGGTCATCTGGATTGTGAACTTCTTTGTGGCGTGGCGTCTAGTCGAGCCCGCTCGACATAGGCCGCCGGCCACGGAGAACTGGAAGCAAATCAAGGGCATGTTCCACCACATGGCCGTGGGGGACAAGCAGCTGCGAGCGATCGTCTTTATCACGATCGTGTTGGGCATGTCCTCGTTCATTCCTGTCTGGACGATTCAGCTCTATGGCACTGACCTAGGCCTGTCGACGATGACCCTGGGCTTCGTTTGGGCCATAGCGAATTACTCGGTGGCCATCTCGTCCCTGTACTCGTCCCGCGTCTCCGCCAAGATTGGGCTCCACAAGCTGATCCTACTCTGCATCTTGTTGATAGCCGTGGGCTATGGTGGACTGGGTCTCTCTCACGTTGCCCTTGGGGTTGGCTTCTACTTCATCCTGACCGTGATGCGCGGGCTCCACGGACCTAGCCTTCATCACGAGGAGCAGCGGCGAATTCCATCGAGTGATCGTGCGGGCTTTGGCTCGCTCCGAAGCCTCCTGTTTCGCTCGACCTTCCTGATCATCAGCCCTGCGATTGGCTACTCCATGGATAAGCACGGCCAGCACCCCGTGCTGTTAGTGATTGGCTGTGTAGTTGTCGTTTTGGCGCTCTTTGGGTTGCGCTTGATGGTGACATCGGGAGCCCTAGCAAGCAAGGTGCCTGGCCAGCCTTCCTAGAGGTCCCGTCCCACTAAGGCCAAGGCACGAGAAGTTGAGCTGGCGAATTTCGGGGGGATTTACTATGGCTCAAGCGTTAGGCTCCCCCCCATGCGCATCGCTCTTCCCCTGTTGGTCCTCGCCGCTTCCCTCCCCGCCACCGCCCAGGATGGCGGGATTGAGATATTCGCCGGCGAAACAATCTTTGCCGAGGGAACGCGCGTCTCTCTAACCCACATCGTGAAGACCAAAGAGGGTCTACTCTCTGGAGCGAGCGAGGTCTCGGACCCTTTCAACCAGCGCTTCACCGAGCGCCGCACCGTGTTCGGCATCAACCACGGGATCGCCAGGGATTGGAGCCTTTCCGTCCTGGTGCCCATCGTCGAGCGGGAGCTGGATTCGAGTACCGGGGATCTCACTGGTTCTGGCCCAGGGGACGTATCGCTGATCCTAAAGAACCGCTTTCACATCAAGGACTGGACCCGTAGCGCCTGGCATTCGGCTTGGATCGCTGGGATTGAGATTCCTACCGGTGAGACAGACGCCAAAGACGGCGGCGCCCGACTCGCGCCCTCGCTGCAGCCCGGATCCGGTTCTCTCGATGCCTTTGTCGGCCTGGCCTCGACCTTGGATTTGGACCTCTGGCGATACGATGCTGTTGCGCTCTACAAGCAAAATTCCGAGGGCTCCCAGGACTTTGAAGAGGGGGATCGGTTGACCCTTAGCCTGTCGGGTAAGTACCGGTTCCTGCATGAGAAGTATCCCGGGCCCAGCGCCAGTACGACCCTAGGTCTGAAGTGGGCCCACTCGGGGCGGAGTGAGTTCGCCGGTGTGGATAGCGCGAACTCGGGTGGGGAGGAGCTGCTGCTCAAGTTTGGATTGGGTTACCATCCACGACCCGACATCGATCTTGGGTTATCCTTAGACTTGCCACTGTATGAAGATCTCAACGGGACCCAGCTAGGACTGGACAACCGTATCCAGCTCTCTTTCGGCCTGCGCTTCTAGCACCCAGCGCTTCGATCCGCACGGAATCGTCATGATGAAACGAACACTCACCGCGCTGCCCTTAGCTGCGGCCGCTCTCATAGCAACGACAAGTTGCCAAACGAGCGGTAGCCTAATGGGCCCGACCATTGCTGAACTCGAGAGCACATTTGCCGTGCTGGACCTCTACTTCAACACCTGAATCTGAAACGACAAGGCCTTCGGTTTAGAGACGGCCTTACGGCGCCAGGTTGGCGTCAGCGCAGTAGATATTGATACGAGATTGAGCTCCTGTAGCGTCGCTATTGGCGCACCAGGGCCGGTTGACCTTGCCGCGATGGACTCCGCCGCAAAGGATGCAGCCTACGAGTTGACCTCCATTGGTCTGCACGCATCGGGCACCGTGGTCCGCCAGCACTGCGATACCTGCGATGGACCCGCGCTCTTCTTTGAGCTTCCGACGACCAAGCAGCAGTTCGAGCTAGGCTTTGACGCGCCCCTTGGACCGATCCAAATCGACGGATTGATGTTCGATTGGGACTCAGGACATGGGCAACTAGAGGTTTGGGTCGACCAAGCGACTAGCACTCCCTAAAGCTACAGCGGGACGTGTTGCGCACGTTCCACAGACCCCGGGTGGGCCCTCGCTTCCCCGTTGGGGCTCATTTTGGTGCGCATAGCCCACCTGTGGGGACATCTTCGGACTCTGGATCGTCGAAACCGAATGCAGGTGCACCCAAAATAGGTAGGCGTAGCACCGGTCAACGGGTACAAACAGTACGTCCATTAGCAGCTTCTCAACTCCCTCCCGAGATATGCATTCTATCCCTCGATTTGCTTCCTTTTGCGTCCTGATTCTATTTGGACTTTTGCTCGCGCCCCCGATCCAGGCGAGCGCATCAAGCACCCTGTCCAAGGCAGACCCTGCTTCCGAACTCCTCAAGCAGGTGACAAAGAAAGGCGACAAGGTCGAAGCCTCCATCTTCGATCAAATCGCCAACCTTCAGACGCCCGAGGCTTTTGAGGCTTCCATGGAGGCGACCAAAAAGGTCAAGAAGCAGCCGATGCTCAACAAGGCCTATGGCGCTTTTGCCCTCTACCGAGATTCCGATCTCCGGCTCAGGGCCATAGAGTTCTTAGCCAAGGATACGAGTCGGCATAGGAAGAAGTACAACCAGCGCGCCGCGGCACGTGGCTTGGCGAAGTTTCGTGGCGAGGCGGGCCAGGAACTTCTGTTGCTACTGCGCGAGCACGGCAAGGAGGAGATCCGCGAGATCGTGACCTGGCCGGTGATCCATATCTTGGCTGAGCTGGACACGGCCGAGAGTCTTGGACTCATGATGGACAACATTCATCCCAAGGCCTCCAAGCGAGGGGGGGAGGTTGCGGCAGGCTTGCGCGACTTCGAATCGAAGCAGGCTATCGTCGTCATGTTGCTTGCCGTTGTGGACCTAGAGGTCTCCCTTGGGTGGCGTGACCTCTTGCTGGAGCGTCTGGTCAAGGTCGAGGGACCGGAAGTCGATGCGTGCCTAGTTGACCTGATCGGATCGAGCGACTTCTCCCAGCAGATGGTCGCCATCGAAGAGGTGGGCAAACGCCGGCTGAAGCAGGCCGAAGGCGCTCTGTTAGAGCAGTTACGAGGTGACAATCAGCCCATCCTGCGTGCGGCCATTGTCGCCCTAGCCCAGTTCGTGCCCGACACCGAACCGTGGCGCAAGACCCTGTCCAATCTCGCCTCGGACAAGCGGCCTGCCGCTCGTCTTGGTGCTGCTGTGGCGCTAGCTGAGCTGCGTACGCCCGAGGCCCTTGAGTTGCTCTACGGCCTCGTCG
>JBLHWM010000291.1:0-4747 GCA_047629095.1 Planctomycetota bacterium
CCCCTCCACAAGGGCGTGGTCGAGTAGGTAGTGCAGCTCTTCGAAGCCATCGCTTGCGCCGAGCAGCATGCCGAGGGTCTGGAAGCGCCGGACCGTCAAGAGGTCGCCGCAGGGCAGGTAGACAGCGCCCCTATCCAAGCGCTCGGCGATGCGCTGAACGATCAGCTGATCGCCGGGGTAGCGCTTGTAGAACTCGTCGTTGCGGCGCGCGCAGCTGGCGTAGGTCTTGCGGTAGACATCCTGGGCGTCTCCATCCAATGGCGGGATACCGCCTGTCAGGAGCACTTGCGCCAAACCCTCAGGCGCGGCACTCAGGTAGTGAACCGCGCAGAAGCCACCGTAACTCTGACCGAGTACGGACCACTTTTCCACGCCGATTAACTCCTTGCGAACGAGCTCGCAGTCCTGAACGATACTGTCCGAGCGGAAGAGCTTCAGGTAGGCCGCTTGGGCCGCTGCGTCGCCCACCCGGGCCAAGGTCCGAGCGGTGACCGGCGTGCTGCGGCCGGTACCTCGCTCGTCCAACATCAGGACAGAAAAAGTCTTGAGCGCCAAACCTAGCCAGCCCGAATCGGAGCTCGGACGCGGGGCGCAATACCCCGGGCCGCCTTGCAGGAAGACGAGCAGCGGCTTCTGCACTTCGTTGGCCGCATCCTCTTCTGTGCGCAGCAGCCGACCGAAGACTTGGAGCTTCTTGCCGCCGGGGTTGGCGTGGTCGAGGGGGGCCTCGAAGTGATGCTCGGTGATGGCTAGGCCGGGGATGCGATAGGTAGTGTGCTGCATGGCCTTAGGGTATCGCCGGGGACCTGTGGAGCCTATGCCAACCCGCGCGCAGTTGCGTATTCGGCTGAGCCCGGTATGGTCTGTGCTGTGCGTTATCTGCTTATTGTCAATCCCAAGGCTGGCCGCCACCGCGCCCGTGCCCGTGGAGGCCTGGTGGCCCGGGGGCTAACTGCCGCGGGTCACGCCTGCACGGTGGCTGAGACCAAGGGACCGCGCCACGCCACGGAGCTTGCTGCGGCCGGCGCAAGCGACTTCGATGTTGTGGTCGCCGTTGGTGGCGACGGCACCCTGCACGAGGTGCTCGGGGGGCTCCTAGAAGAGGACGCTTCCAGCCCACAGCCAGCACTCGGGATCGTGCCCGCGGGGTCCGGGGATTCCGTCGCCATGGACCTTGGCATCCTCGACGAGAAGCACGCCCTCCAGCGGCTACTTGCGGGCGAGGTTCGCGCAATCGACATGGCTCGCGTCGATTTAGAGGCTGCGGCGGGCATCGAAGCTCGCACGCTGCTGGCGGCAAACGTCTTGGCCTGGGGAGCCGGAGCGCGCATCAACCGCCGCGCCGAGGGTATGCGCTGGGCGGGCGCGGCGCGCTACAACGTGGCCACGGTTGTGGAGCTGCTTGCCATGGGAAGAGGCGCGGCAGTCTCGATCGTGGACGGCGTCCCGCGGCCGGGTGATTTGCTTGGCGTCGCGAGCCTGACGCGCTACTCGGGGCGTGGCCTTCTACTAGCGCCCGAGGCTCGTCTCGACGACGGCAAGATCGACCTGGTGCACATCGGGCGCTCCTCGCGCTTGCACCTAGCGCGGACCTTTGGCGCTGTGTTTCGAGGCGCGCACCTCGGGCTTGCCGGAGTCAGCTGGACTCAAGTCGAGTCCTTCCGACTGGAGCTCGGTGAGGCTGGGGAGCTGGTGGTCGACGGAGAGCTCGTGCCTTGCAACCGCGCGAAGATAACGGTGCTGCCCAGGGCATTATCCGTGATCGCCTAGACTGCCGCGTCCAAGAGCAGACGGCCTGAAAGCGCACGTTACCACCCGGTTACGGCCATCTAGACCGGCACGGCCTAAGCTTGGAGTCCTGGTACGACTTCTATGCATAGCCCCGGACACCCCATGCGATTCCTAACTCCCAGCAAGCACCCGCTGCTCGCAACCCTACTGCTTCTCGTCCCCGCGCCTTTCTTCGCCGCTCCATTTCAAGCCCCCGAACAAGCCCCCGAACAAACCCCCGAGAGTGCACCAACCCAACCGGACTCTACTCCGGCAGCTGTCCCGCCCGCCTCGATCATTGTGCCCCAAATCGGCTCTTGCAACCTCACTGGAAGCGGGGCCCTCATCGCCATCGAGCATGTGCAAGCCAGGGTTCGCGTTGAAGCAGAGCAGGTCACCACAACCCTTGAGGTCAAGCTCAGGAACCTCACCGACCAGGTCCAAACCTTCCAACTACTCGTGCCTGTACCACGCCTGATTAGCGCCGGTCCCAGCGCAGGCATGAGCGAGGCGTTCAGCTTCGCAAAAGAGGGGCCAATCACGATCCAGGATGTACTCGCCGCTGGCGGCAAGCCCAGCGTATCGAGCCACATGATCCACTCCGCCGAGCTCTTGACCGGCGCGCCCGTGGTGGCCGCCCTCGGCGCGCTTGCGAGCGTCGCCCGCACGCCATGGCCCATGGAATTCGCCGGCCACAACCTACTGCGCTCCACCACATTCGAGGTGCCCGCGAGCGCCAAGGCAACCGTGCACCTCTGCTACGGCGAGCCTCTTAACTGGAGGGCAAACCAAGCCACCTACACCCTTCCCCGCAGCGAGTCCCTCGAGACCCTCGGCACGCCATGGGCCCTGGACGTGCGCGCCTCCACCGACACCGATTACAACCTCGCCACCGTCTACTCCCCCACCCACGCGATCTCGGTCCAACGCCAGGGCGACAGGCAGCTGCGCATCGAACTCGACCAAGGCCGCCACCCGGAGCCTGGCCCACTCGTGCTCTCCATCTTGAGGACCGAGGCGCGGACCGAGACTAGCCCCGAGAGCACGCCCCCCGGCAAGCTGCTCGTCGGCGCGGTCCTCGCAACTCCCGTCAATCCCGATGTAGGTCTTCCGGCCTTGTCCGTTGCCCATCCCCAGGGCGAGTCCATCGCGCCCGCCGGCATGTTCCTGTTGCACACCGGCTTCGCGCCCCGTGCCGCCAACGACGCCAAACCCATGCCACGCGACATCACTATTGTGCTCGACCAATCGGGCTCCATGTCCAGCGGCAAGCTCGACCAAGTGCGCGAAGCTGCCCTCGGTGTGCTCGGCAACTTGACGATCGATGAGTCCTTCAACTTGGTGCGCTACGCATCCAACTCCCACTCGCTATTCTCCGGCTCTCGCCTTGCAACGCCCGAGAACCTGGCCGAGGCCCGCGACTTCCTTTACGACCTCGACGCAAACGGCAGCACCAACATTGATCGGGCCCTGGCCGACGCGCTCAAGTCTGCGGTGCAACCGGGGCACTTGCCGCTGATGCTGTTCATGACCGATGGCTTGCCCACCGCGGGTGAGGAGCGCGAGCACCAGATCACATCCTCTGCGTCCCGGCGCAACGCCCAGGCCAAGCGCATCTTCAGCTTTGGCGTTGGCCACGATGTCAACGCCCCACTACTCGACGCGCTTGCGAATAGCTCCGGCGGCACGAGCCACTTTGTGCAACCGAAGGAGAACGTGGAAGAGCGCATTGGCGAGGTCTTTGACAGCTTGCGAGGTCCCGTCCTGGTCGCGCCGACGCTAGAGGTACTACGCGCCGATGGTACCCCTGGAGCTGACCTCGTCCGCGGTCTTCAACCCCGTCGACTGCCCGATCTGTACGAAGATGACGAGCTGCTGGTGCTTGGGCAATACATGGGCACCGAGCCGCTGATCTTCCGTGTCACGGGAAGCGTCGGTGGCGAGCCCCACAGCTTCGACATCCCCTTCAATCCGCGCGCCGCCAAGACTGCCAACCACTATGTCTCGACCCTCTGGGCAAGTCGCCAGCTCGCGGCCATGCTGCAGGACATCCGCCGGGCGGGTAGCCTCCCCGCGAATGCGGACCGCGACATGCAGTCCGAGCGGGCGCGTGCGGATCTCATCCTCAACCTGTCGAAGCGCTTTGGTGTGCTCAATGAGTACACGTCCTTTCTCTGCTTGAGCAGTACCGATCTTTGGGACCATGAAAAGCTGCGGACCAGCCTCGATGCACTGCTGCGGGATCGAGCCCAGCTCACGCGCGTTGGGCGCGCCGCGGTCTCGCAATCCCTGAACTCGAACGAGGCCTTGGCGCAGTCGAACTTGAACCGGCTCAACCGGTTCGTGGACGGCGCCATGAACGACGTGCAGATCGCCTCCGTTCGACAGGTTGCGGGCCGAGCGTTCTTCTTGCGTGGCGAGACCTGGATCGACTCGGGCCTGACCGCCGGCGACGCCCTCGCCGAGATTGACGAATTCATCACAACGGGCAGTACGCGCTACTTTGAGCTACTTGCCGAGGTCAGCGCCGCGGGGCAAGCGGGTATCCTCTCGCTGCCCGGCAACACGCTGCTACGCCAAGGTGAGAGCGTGCTAATGATCGAGGGCATCAAGTAGCTCAGCGCACAACCATGACCTCTTCCAGGGGCTTCTTCACAAGGGCGGCCTCTGGAACTTGGCACTCATCCATGGGCCAGCCGATGGGAATCAACATGTAGGCGCGCTCGTTCTTTGGACGCTCGAGCACTTCACCGAGAAACGACATGGGGCTCGGCGTGTGCGTCAAGGTCGCCAGGCCGGCAACCTGGGCGGCGGCGAGCAGCATGCCCGTGGCAATGCCCACGGACTCCTCGCTGTAATACACGCCGGTGCCCTCGTCGGTCTTCGTCATGCGGAACACAACGATCAGCCAGGGTGCGGTCTCGAGGAACTGCTTGTGCTCGTCGGTGCCCAAGGGAGCGAGGTCCTGCTTCCAGGT
>JBLHWM010000292.1:0-4734 GCA_047629095.1 Planctomycetota bacterium
CTCCAAGAACGACAGGTGTCCGTCCTTCAGGCGCAGGCCCTCCCAGATGCCGTCCCCGAGAATGAACCCGCTGTCGAAGACCGACACAACGGCCCGCTCCCGTGGCACCAACGCGCCGTTGACATCGAACAAGACGCCCTGGTTGCGGTCGTCCGTTGTATGCCCGTGGCTGCCCAAATTCGCCCCATCGTGATTCGTCGTGCTTGTCATGGCGCTATCATGCGATCGAGCGCTCTGTCGATCTACCGGCTAGCCGTACAATCTCGGCGCCCCGCGGAATACAGACCTGCGGGCGCCCGGACTCAACGGGAACGCACTCTTGCCCATCCGCACCGTTGCGATCGAGCTCCGGCCGACCCTCTTAGCCGCACAACCTCGTCCCCCAAGCCGCTCTCCACCATGAACGCATCCCTAGCAATCCGCACCGGCTCCATCTGGATGGCCCTCGCCGTCGGCCTCGGCGCATTCGGCGCCCACTCCCTGGAGGCCCGCCTAGCCGCCCTAGACTCCGCAGGCACCTGGCAGACCGCCGTAACCTACCAGGCCTGGCAAGCCCTCGGCCTGGTCCTCCTGGGCGCCGTCACCATCGCCGCCAAAGACAGGCTCCCCCCGAGCGCCGGCCGCATCACCGGCTGGCTACTGCTCACGGGCAGCTGCCTCTTCAGCGCCTCCCTCTACCTGCTCGCACTCTACCCCGACCTGTCCCGGCTGGGCGTGGTGACACCCGTCGGCGGCCTGCTGATGATCCTCGGCTGGCTAGGCTTCGCAGCGCTGGGCGGCGCGCTCAAGAATCACGAGTAAGCACGAGCCTGGCCGTAACCCCAAGTCGCCCTCTCCAGGGGTGGGCGACTTCGCGTCCTTCGGTTAGCATCCCCCCTATGAAGTCCACCACACTACTTGCCCTCGCCATCCTGCCGTCCCTCTTCCTCACCAGCTGCGAGAGCTTCGAAGAGGCTACCGCCGAAGTCGACCCAGGCCTGGTGCGCAGCGAACTGGGAGAGATGCGCAACACAACGGAGTGGGGTGACTTCTACATGGGTGGCCAGCCCACGGAGACCGAGCTCATGCTCGCGGCCAAGCGCGGGGTCACCCGTGTGATCAACATCCGCACCGACCCAGAGATCGCATCCCTGTCCTTCGACGAGGCGGCCCTCTGCGCAGACCTCGACATCGAATACATTCACGTGCCGGTCAACTGGCAGATCCTCACGGACGACAAGTTTGACCTCTTGTTGGAGGTGCTGAACGAGGAGACCTCGGGCAAGACCTTGTTTCACTGCGGCAGTGGAAACCGCGTCTCGGTCTTCGTCGCCGCCCACCGTGTCATGGAGGCCGGCGTGAGCTACGAGGACGCCGTCGCGGACGCACGCACGGCCGGCATGAAGCCCAACTCGAAGGTCGTACTCGAGGGCCAGCTGCAGCGCTTGACCCACACCGACTCCGAGTAAGACCGATGCCCGGCTCACTCTGGTCGCGCATCGCCGAGCTTCCGCTTCAGGTTGATTCCTATCACTTGGTCGGGCTGGAGCTGGCCACGAACTCGGGCTTCGTCCGACAGACCACCGAGGTCTGCCTCGTGGGAGCCGACCACCAAGGCCGCGGGGAAGACGTGGTCTGGGCGGGCCCGCTCCAGGATGCTTTCCAAGCGCGCGGCGCGCACTTGCCACTCGCCGGAACCTACACGCTAGCCGAGTTCAGCGCGCACCTTGGGAGCCTCGATCTAGCGCCGGATCCCATGCCCGATGCGGCGTGGCTCGGCTACCGACGATGGGCTTTTGAGAGCGCAGCCTTGGACCTCGCCCTGCGCCAGGCGGGCCTCGGCATCCAGCGCGCAGCCGGCAAGACCATTGCGCCGCTGCACTTCGGCGTCTCGCTTGGGCTCAACCACTTCGACCAGATCAAAGAGCGCCTCGCGATCCACCCGGCGATGCGCTTCAAACTCGACGCCACGCCGGACTGGACACCAGATTTGTGCGCGCAGTTATCCGCACTCGGAACCGTAGATGTGGTCGACTTCAAAGGCGCCTACGCGGGAACAGCGGTGGATGTGGCCGCCGATCTCGAGCTCTACCAGCGCGTTCTCGATGTGATGCCAGGCGTGCTTGTCGAGGATCCCCACGACGACCCAGGCATCATCGCACTGCTGCAAGAGCGCGGCTCGCGCATCGCATGGGATGCACCGATTCACAGCATGGCTGACGTGGACGCGATGCCACTGCCCGCGGATGCACTGAACATCAAGCCCTCGCGCTTCGGCACCCTGGAGCTGCTGTCCGCAGCCTACGAGGCCTGCGAGCAGCGCGGGCTTCCGACCTATGGTGGCGGACAGTTCGAGCTGGGCGTTGGGCGCCGCCAAATCCAACTGCTGGCGGCGCTCTTCCACCCGAGGGGCTCCAACGACGTTGCGTCCCGGGGCTACCACAGCTTAGCGAGCACCGAGCCGCGCCCCGCAAGCCCGATGCTCATCGCGCCCATGGAAGCGGGCTTCGATTTCGAGGGCTAGCAGGCCATCGCGAATCGGCCGCTGCGAACCGGTCAACGCATCGTTTCACTTTTCCGGGTGAGCGCCAAGGCCCCCCCCGGGCTCCGGCCTGACTACGCGCTAGCGATGACGACCAGGTCCGCTAGGACCTCGGCGATGCGATCGCACTGGGCGTCCGTGGTCGAGGCCGGCGGCATGGCGTACAGCACATTGCCGAGCGGGCGCAAGAGCACGCCACGGGCCGTCGCCTCTTGGCGCAACCTTGGCGCCTGGGAGGCGAGGTAGCCCTCTTCGCCACCGATCAGTTCGAAGGCCACGATACCGCCCATGCGGCGTAGTCCGGCCACGCGCGGATTCTGCACTTCGCCCGCGTCCGCAAACTCGGGTAAGAGCTCGCGCAGCTTAGCCTCGATCCTAGCGCCAATCCCGTCGAGCACCTTGGGCACGTCGCGGCCCAGGGTCAAGTCGAGGGACGCCAGCGCGGCGGCGCATCCAATCGGATGAGCCGTGAAAGTGTGCCCGTGAAAGAAGGCGGTGCCACGGTCTTCGGAGAGGAAGCACTCGAAGAATCGCTCGGCGGCCATGGTTACGGACATGGGCGTCATTCCACCGGTTAGACCCTTCGCAAGGCACATGATGTCCGGCGCTATCCCGGCCACGTCGCAGGCGAAGAGCTTGCCGGTGCGACCGAAGCCAGTCATGACCTCGTCCGCAATCAGGGGCAGGTTGCGCTCGGTACAGAGGGCCCGCAGGTCCCGCAGGTACTGCGGCGTCTGCATCAGCATGCCACCGGCACCCTGCACCAAGGGCTCGAGGATCACCCCGGCCGCCGTGTCGCCGAGCTGGTCGAGCATGGCTGTCATGGACTCGATGTTCGGCTTGACCAACTTGGCGTCGAACATGAAGTTGCGGAAGGGCTCGAAGAAGGGGTCCGGGTCGCCGATCGCCATGGCCCCGAAGGTGTCGCCGTGGTAGGCGTGCTCGAGTCCAACGAACACGCGCCGCTGCTCTTGCCCGGTGCGCTGCCAGGACTGGATCACCATCTTGAGCGCGACCTCGATGGCCGTGGACCCGTCGTCCGAGAAGAAGACCCGCGTCAGCCCCTCGGGAGCGACTTCTACCAGGCGCTCGGCCAAGCGCACAGCGGGCTCGTGGGTGGCGCCGGCGAATAGCACGTGGTCCAGCTTGCGCGCTTGCTTCGCCATGGCATTGGCTACGGCTTCCTCGCCATGGCCGTGCAGGATCGCCCACCAGGACGAGATCGCGTCGATGATCTCGGTGCCGTCCTCTAGTGTCAACACCGAGCCAGCCGCAGACTCCACGGCCATGGGCTCGGCTTCGATTCCGTGCTGGGTGTAGGGGTGCCATGCGACCGCTGCGTCGCGTTCGGCCAAGGTCTTAGTGCTGGGTTTTGCGCTCATGTTTTTAGTGCGGGCTAAGTACCTCGCCAAGGCGAGGTCCGTCTCCGTTGGGATCTGTGAGCCAACGGTCGAGGCTCTCCACGTTTAGCTGTTCGAAGCGCGGCACTTCAAGTACCGGCGTGCCGTTCGCGAGTTCGCGCAGGGTGGATGTGTTGGATGTGTGCTTGTCCCCAAGCAGAAGAATCGCCCGGGGGACCAAGTGGCGCGCGCGCAAAACCTCGAGGCTAAGCAGCGTGTGATTCAGCGTGCCCAAGCCCGACCGTGCCACCAGCACAAACGGCGCGCCCGTGCGGCGCAGCCAGTCCACCTGCAGTTCGGCCTTGTGCAGACCATCCCGTTCCGAGATCGAATAGGGCACCATGAGCCCACCCGCGAGCTCCACCACGATGCGCGACTCCGGCAGGGTCTTGCGCAGGCTGAAGAGCGCCGCGCCGATGCGCGAAGATTCGATCGAGACGCCCGCGTCGATGGCGGCCTCGTGGGGAGAGGCGGGCAGGGGAAGCTCCCAGGCTGGGCGAAGAACCTCGTGTCCGTCGAGCCCCGCGAGGCGCTTGACCGTGTCGCTGTCCGAGTCGTCGCCGGTCTGCACGGGCTTCCAGTAGTGGACCTTGCCGCGCAACTTGAGTGCACGTGTGCAGAGCGCTGCCGCCACGGTCTTGCCCACGTCGGTGTCCGTACCGGCAATCACCAAGGCGGGCGCGAGTTTGGTGGCAGGCGCGGGCTTGGGCGACTTGATCTTCGCGACCACGCCGCAGCTCTTAAGGGCCCGAACCAGTGCGTCGCGGTCGTCCGGTCCGTTGAAAGCATGGGCCACAATGCGCAGGCGCGAAG
>JBLHWM010000293.1:0-4722 GCA_047629095.1 Planctomycetota bacterium
CGCTGAAGCCTGCGACCTCGCTTGGGGTCGGGGGCAGTCCTGTGACATCGAGCATTAGACGGCGCACCAAGATCGCGGCGTCGGCGCGAGGAGACGGCGACAGGCCGTGGGCCTTGAGTTCGGCACCAATGTAGCCGTCAATTGCACCCAGGCCGACGTACTCGCTGTCTTGGGTCGGCGGAACGAAGGCCCAGTGCTCCTCGTACTCTGCGCCGCTCTCGATCCAGCGCTGGATCCTGGCCAGCTCAGCTTCCGTGAATGCAGCCCTGTGGCTGGCGAGGGGCGGCATGAGCTCTTCGGGATCCTCGGCTTGGACTCGGTACCAGAGTTCGCTGGCCTCAAGGTCGCCTGGCACGATGGCCGCGTAGCCACCTAGGTCCTCGGTGGCAAAGGCGAAGGTGTCCAAGCGCATGCCCGAATCGCGTGTGGTTTCATCCGGGCCGTGGCAGACAAAGCACTTGTCCGCGAGCAGGGGGCGGATGTCCCTGGAGTACTGCGGGACAGGCTCCTGGGGAATAAGGGGGAGCAACAGGGCGAAGACGGTGAGGGAGCTCATGGCCTGCATCGTACCAACTGATTTGATAGGTGGGAGTTGCTTGGTGCCCGGCATGGAGATTTGACCTTGGGGTGGAGTGTGGGAAGTCGTAGAAGTAGGTAAGGATGAATTTTAGGAAGAGCACGAAAGGCGACAGCTATGGGTTTGAGACGGGTCAGGGTATGCGGGCGTTTGAGGCGCTGATGCCCTACCGGATTCGGGAGGTGCTGCTGGTTTCCAGTTTGTACGACGCATTCATTTTGAGGGAGGACACCCAGGTCGGGGACCTACTCGTGGATGACACCGAAGAGCTGGGCCGGAGCTCCGGGCCTCGAATCACGCGCGCCTCATCTTCCGTAGAAGGTCTCGATCTACTCGGTCGCGACCAGGGGTTTGACCTGATCATCGTGACGCCCCAGGTCGGAGAGATGGGCCCCTTGGCCTTTGCCGAGGAGGTTCGCGAGAGCTTGGGTCGGGTCCCGATCGTACTGCTCGGCTATGACGTGAGCAGCCTCAGTGCAATCTTGGCGAGCCAGACGGAGCGAGTCTTCGACGAGGCGTTTCTGTGGAGCGGCGACTCGACGATCCTGCGCTCGATCGTCGCCTTGATCGAGGATCGGGCGAACTGCCTGCACGACACCGAGAAGGTCGGTGTGCAGGCGGTCCTGCTGGTGGAGGATTCTCTAAACTTCTTGTCTAGCTATCTGCCCCTGCTCTATGGCGAGATCGTTGGGCAGGTTCGCCAGGTGCTAACCGACGGGGTGAACCTAAGCCACAAGCTCATGCGCATGCGGGCTCGGCCAAAGATCCTGCTCGCCCGGGACCTGCGAACGGCCAAGTGGCTCTTCGAAGAACACCAAGAGCACCTACTCGGGGTGATTTCCGATGTGGCGTTCCCGCTCCAAAGAGGCCAGGACGTAGCGGAGTTGGCCGGCTTTGAATTTGCGCGAGTGGTGCGCAAGGCGCGCCCGGACCTGCCGATCTTGATGCAGTCCAGTGATTTGCGAAACGAGGCCGAGGCCGTCTCCCTAGGGACGACATTTGTCGGCAAGAACTCTCCCTACCTACACCTGCGCATCCGCGAGTTCATGCTGGAGAACTTCGGCTTCGGCCCGTTCCTCTTTCGGGCAGCGGATGGACATCTCGAGGCGAAGGCGCGCAGTATCCGCGAGTTACGGGACGTGGTCGAGAAGCTCCCACTCGAGATCCTCGAGCACCACGCAGGCCGGAATGACTTCTCGATTTGGCTGCGCGCGCGCACGGCCTTTGCACTTGCCGAGAAGCTGAAGTCCGTGACCTTGGGCGACTTCGCGAGCGCCGAGGAGATGCGCACCTACCTGGTGGGGGAGCTGGACAGGGCCCGCACCGACTCCCAGCGCGGCGTCATTGCCGACTTCGATCGGCGAACGTTTGACAGGACCATTCACTTCTCCCGCATTGGCGGTGGATCCCTTGGTGGAAAGGCGCGCGGGCTGGCGTTCCTAAACTATCTGCTGCCGACCGAAGAGGGCCTCGGAAGTGCCGACGATGTGCGCGTTCACATCCCCCAGGTCGTGGTGATCACAACGGAACTCTTCGATCGATTCATGCGTGAGAATGAGCTCTTTGAGGTGGCCCTCGGAGACGCCCATACCGACGTGGAGAGGCGGCAAGTGTTCCTCCAAGCGGAGCTTCCGGAGGAGCTCGTCGCGGATCTGCGCGCACTCTTGACCGTCTTCGAGAAGCCCCTCTCGGTACGCTCCTCGAGCCTGCTCGAAGATGCCCACGCCCAGCCCTTCGCCGGTGTTTATGAGACCCTTATGGTGGCGAACTGCGCTGCAGACGAAGAGCGTCTAATCGAGCTATGCCACACGATCAAGCTAGTCTACGCGTCGACCTTCAACTCTCGGGCGCGGTCCTATCTACGCTCGACATCCTACTCCCACGAGGAGGAAAAGATGGCCGTTGTGATCCAGGAGGTGGTGGGACGGCCTCGCAATGGGCGCTTCTATCCGAGCTTCTCGGGTGTCGCTCGAAGCCACAACTATTACCCCCACGGTGAGGTCTTGCCCGAGCACGGTGTCGTGTCCGTTGGGCTGGGCCTCGGGAAGCTCGTGGTGGCCGGCGAGGGCGGCCTGCGCTTCTGCCCGCGCTTCCCCCAGAGCTTGCCAGACTTCTCCACAGTCGATGACATCCTGGCCAATGCTCAGCGCCGCTTCTATGGCCTGGACTTGACCTGTGGCATGCGCGATCCCGAGCGGGCTGAGTCCTATCAACCAGAGCCCTTTCCGATCGAGATCGCGGACGAGGACGGCACCTTGGCGCCTATCGGTTCTGTCTACTCGCCGGAGAATGAGACGATCTTCGATGGAATCTCGCGGCCAGGGCACCGCCTAGTTTCATTCGCCGGAGTCCTAAAGCATGGCACCTTTCCCCTGGCGCGATTGACGCGCGAGCTACTTGAGCTGGGCGCATGGGGCATGGGGTGCCCCGTGGAGATCGAGTTCGCCGTTGAGCTCGATCCGAGTGACGCTGGTCTTCCGGAGTTCGCCCTGCTGCAGATGCGCCCGATGGTGGTCGCCCTTGAGGCAGGCGAAGTGGATCTGGATCGACTTGCACCGGAGCAGCTACTCGCTCGGAGTGAGCGGGCCCTGGGCAATGGCCGTAGCGTGGACGTCTTCGACATTGTGTTCGTCGATCCCGCGGAGTTCGAGCGCAACGGAAGCGCCGAGGTGGCCGCCGAGATCAGCGCGCTCAACGCTCGCCTATGCAAGGAGGATAGGCCGTACCTCTTGATTGGTCCCGGTCGTTGGGGCTCGGCAGATCCGTGGCTTGGGATCCCTGTGGATTGGGCCCAGATCTCCGGCGCGCGCATCGTGGTCGAGACGGGCTTCGAAAATTACGCCGTGCGACCTTCCGAGGGTTCGCACTTCTTTCACAACATGACTTCGTTTGGAGTCGCCTACTTCACCCTCAATCCCGAGGCCGGAGAGGGCGTCCTAAACTTGGATTGGCTGCGCTCTCAGGAGGCTAAGTGGATCGGTGCAAATGGACTCCGGCACCTCCAACTCCGGGTTCCCGTAACTTCTATAGTAGATGGAAGCCAAGCGCGCGGAGCGATCCTCTTACCTGTAGACTGAAGTCCTATGACTTCGTTTAGCCTAGCATCGATTGCGCTCGTGTTCGCTGCCGTTTTAGGCAGTGGGACTTCCAACCCCGGGTCTTTGGAAGTGAGCTCTTTGCGAGAGGCCCAGGACGCACACCTCAGTCGACAAGCCGAGGTTGTCGAGGAGCTGACCAAGGACGTCGCAAACATCGCCTCTCCTGGAACACCTGGCGGCGTCAGCGTCTTTGGCGAAGAGGCTTGGGCGATCGTGGCCAATGGAAGCGTGACCGTTGTCGCAGCAGCCGAGCGTGACGGCGGCAAGCGGGGCCGCATCGTCGCCTTCACCCAGGGTGGCTACGTCGAACCGGGCAGCCTCGGTTCAGGCGACCAGCGCAAGTTCATGTCGCAGGTCGCAAGGTGGGCCAGCGGTGGCACGAAGCGTCCGACATGGGCTCAAGTTGGTGGCGGGGGATGCCCGCTCGCCACAGCGCTCGGGGGCAAGATCGCCGCTGACTGGCGCAAGGCGGATGTGCTTGTGGCGAACACCGGCAATTTGACACCAGCCCGCATCGCCGCGGTGAACGCTGTCCTCGAACGTGGCGCTGGATTACTTGTGGGCTGCACACCCTGGGGTTGGCAGCAGCTGACTCCGGATCTTCGCATGTGCCGAGACTTGACCCTGAACCGGGTCATGGAGCCTTTCGGCTTGGTCTTCGATCACAGGCAGTCGGCGAATCACGAGCCGGATCTAATCCGGGCGGGAACGATTCCGCCAGCGCTCTCCCACGCCAGCGCCGCCTTCGCCGCCCTTCGGGATGGCACTACTCGTGGCGACCAGGGCGAGGTCGCCGAGGCCACTGTGCGCGCCGCGATCCGAGGCCTATCGGACTTCGAGCCACAGCTCATGTTACCCCTGCGCACTCTCGCTGCCCAGGGCACGACACCCTTCGCTGCAAAGGCCAAGACGTGGATTGAGGAAGAGTACGAGCGCCGTGGCCTGCGACCGCTGCACGAGCGTTGGGAGCCCTGGCAGGTCATCGGCCCCTTTGCTGCGGGACGCCGGGGAAAAGAACTGGCCTCGGGCTTGCGCATCGAGAAGCAG
>JBLHWM010000294.1:0-4692 GCA_047629095.1 Planctomycetota bacterium
CCCAGCCGCTTCCTGCGGGAGCGCCTCTTGGCCAGCGGCAAGTTCGATCCACACAGCTTCCTGTACCTGGACAATGGCATGCGTACGGATCACGTGGAGGCACTGCAAAAGCAGCCCTCGGACGTGGTGCGCTTTGGGTTCGTGGGCAGCCTAGTTTGGTACAAGGGCGACGAGGTTCTCGTGCGTGCCATGGCCGAGCTAGGCCCGGATGTGCGGGCCGAGTTAAACGTGTACGGCACCTTCGATCCCGAGGGTGACGAGCACCACAAGAAGCTCGTCGAACTCGCGGATGCAACCGGAGCCAAGGTCAACTTCAAGGGTCGCTTCGACAACTCTAAGCTGTCCGAGGTCTACGCCGAGATCGACGTCTTGGTCGTGCCCTCGGTCTGGTTCGAGAACGCGCCGATCACAATCCACGAGGCCTACCTCACGCACACCCCTGTAGTCGCCTCGGGCATTGGCGGCATGGCCGAGTACGTGCGCGACGGCGTGGACGGACTGCACTTCCAAGTCGGCGATCCCAAGGACCTCGCACGGGTGCTCAAGCGCTTCGTGGACGAGCCTGGACTCGTTGAAGAGCTCTCGAAGGACTGGATGGAGATCAAGACCATCCAGGAGAACGCCCTCGAGACCGAGTTCCGCTACCGCGGGCTGGTGAGTCGCAAGCGCAGCAAGCAGGCTGCGATCGTCTTTGACGCGGTGGCCATTGAGGCAACCAAGCGCAAGGGCCCGATGGAGCAACAGGGTGCGGACATGCTGATCATGCGCCCAGGTTCGGCCGTGGACTTCAACCTGGCCAATGTGCCCGGCGGTGTCTATCAGCTGACCATCGAGATCTTCATGCTGGGCGGCGAACCGGAGATCGAACATGGTGGTCACGTGTCCCTGGACGGCGACCTTGTGGGCCACATCGAGGTCATGAGCACCAAGGGTGAAGACGAGACCCGCGTGGTCGAAATGGAGATGAACGTGCCGAGCCAGTCTGGCAAGAAGCGCGGTAAAGCGCGCGTGCTGCGCATCCATACGGCCATCGCACCGGCGGGCTCCTATGGCGGCAATAAAGTGCCCGAGGCCTTCCTGCGCCTCGCCCGTCTGTACGTCAAGAGCCAAGCCTCCGAAGCCTAGCTATGAGCCTCCGCCACAAGATCAAGAAGCAGCTGCGCAAGGTGCTGCCCAAGAGCGACTCGGCCAAGCCGGAGCTGAACCCCGGCGGCTCAAGCCTACTCAAAAACGAGCCCCTACAACCGGGCCCGCCGCTGGACGATAAGGACCTTCCCCGCGCCGCGATTGTGATTCTGAATTACAACGGACAGCACCACCTCGAGGGCTGTTTCGGCTCTTTGATCGAGCTGGACTACCCCAAGGACAAGCTCGAGGTAATCCTGATCGACAATGGGTCTAGCGACGACAGCGTCGACTTGATGGCGCGGGACCACAGCTGGGTGAAGACGATTGTGAACGAGCGCAATGTCGGCTTCAGCGCAGGCTGCAACCAGGGCGCTCAGGCTGCGAATGCACCCGAGGTGCTGGTCTTCCTCAACAACGACATGCGCGTGCGTGAGGATTGGCTGCGCGAGCTCGTGGCGCCTGTGGTGCGCGGTGAGTGCGCCGCGTCCACGGCGAAGATGTTCTCCTGGGATGGGAAGCTCTTGAACTCGATCGGTGGGGGCATGAACTTCCACGGCATCGGCATCCAAAAAGGCTACCTGAAAGAGCCAGGACCGAACGACGACATTCCCGCGCGCACGCTCTTTGCCTGCGGCGGCGCCATGGCCATCGATGCGGCGGTCTACTTCGACGTGGGCGGCTTTGACGATGAGTTCTTCGCCTACTACGAGGACGTCGACCTCGGCTGGCGACTCTGGGTCATGGGGCACGAGATCCACTACCAGCCACGCGCCGTCTGTTGGCACCACCACTCGAGCACAAGCCGCACGTTTCCCATGGAGACGATCCGCCTGTTGCAGGTGCGCAACCCGTTCTTCGCCTGCTTCAAAAACTACGACGACGAGACACTACGCAGGGTGTTGCCGGCCCAGCTGGGCCTGGCCATGCGCCGCACGCTAATGGTCTCTGGCATCGACGACGACTCGAGCTTTCGCATCGAGCAGGTGGATCCCGGCGGCGCCGGTGTGGTCGGCCGGCTCTGGGACAAGGCGCGCCGCTCGGCGCAAGATGACTACCCCATTCGCCGGGAAGCCGTGGCCGATATGGTCGGCATCGGCGATCTCTTGAGCAACTGGGATCACTGGATGGCTCGTCGGGAGAGCATCCAGTCGCGGCGCAAGCGCACGGACGCCGAAATCTTTCAGCTCTTCTCGCGCCCCCTCTGGTGTATCGAAGGCGACCCCGCCTACCGCGAACTGCACGAAGGAATGGTGCGTTTCTTCGGGCTCGATCAGGTCTTCCACGGACTCACCTCCGAAGATGAAGCCCCCTCTCCCTAATCCCTGCCTCTCAGTCCAATGAACAATGACGTCTTTCCCAACGGCATGAAGCTGTCCGTCGTGATCCCGATCTACAACGAGGAAAAAACCCTCCGCGAGATCGTGTCACGCGTCCAGGCGACTCCCTACGACAAGGAATTGATCCTTGTGGATGACTGCTCCACGGATACGTCCCGCGAGGTGATGAAGGCCCTGGAAGAGGAGCACGACAACATTCGCTGCTTCTACCACGAGAAGAACCTCGGCAAGGGCGGTGGACTCGCCACGGGCTTCGCCCAGACCACGGGCGACGTGGTCTTGATCCAAGACGCGGACCTCGAGTACGATCCCGCCGACTACCCGATCCTGCTGCGCCCGATCCTTGAGGGCAAGGCCGACGTGGTCTTCGGCAGCCGCTTTCTCGGGGGGGCTTATGCCCGTGTGCACCTGTTCTACCACTACCTTGGCAACCGCTTCCTGACCATGGCGTCCAACATGTTCACGAACCTGAACTTGACGGACATGGAGACCTGCTACAAGGTCTTCCGCAAGGAGTTCGCCGACAGGCTCGACCTGCGCAGCCGCACCTTTGCTGTCGAGCCAGAGATCACCGCTAAGGTCTCGAAGATGCGCGCGCGCATTTACGAAGTGCCGATTAGCTACGCTGGGCGAGACTATTCCGAGGGCAAAAAGATCGGGCCCAAAGACGCGTTCATCGCGATGTATGCCATCGCTCGGTGGACCTTGTTTGGCAAGGTTCTGCCGCCTAAGAAGTAGGCGAACTATTCGAGCTTGGCGCCCTTCGAAAGATAGTAAGCCGCCAGCTCTTCGCGCATGGGCTTTGCCATGCGACGCACCAGGCCGCCCGTCCAGTTATGGCCGGGGCGGCCTCGTTCGTTGTAGTGGCCCGCCATCTCGGCATCGTGCTCGTCCATGAGCTCGAGCATGGCTGCGTCCGTAGGATAGCGGTCGTTGAAAAGCACGGCGTCCACGGGCAAGCGTGGCTTGTTCACTGGCTTGTCAGGGTCCATATCGGCCAGGTCTTGGGGAACGCCGACGCATAGGCCAAAGAGCGGGAAGACGTAGTGGGGAAGCTCGAGCAGGGCGTCGACATCGGCGAGCTTTGTTCGCAGCCCCCCGATGTAGCAGATGCCCAGTCCCTGGGCTTCGAAGGCAATGGCGAGCTTCTCGGCAAAGAGCGCCGCATCGATTACGGCAACCAAGAACGACTCGAGGTTGCGCGCCAGGGGTGCGCCAGCGCGCTCGGCCGCGAGGTGGTGGCGGCGAGCCTCGCCGCAGACCACAAAGAAGGCCCCAGCGCTGGAGACTTGGTCCTGGCCCCCGGTGAGTCTGGCGAGCTCTTCGCGGGTGGCACCGTCGCGAATCCGAAGCATGGAGTAGGCCTGGATGTGACTCGAGGTCGAGGCGGTCTGGGCAGTGGCTACAGCCCGGCGAACGAGCTCGTCACCAAGCTCCACTGGCTTGAACTTGCGGTGGGAGGCGTGGGTGCCGAGCTGGCTGAGCAGCTGGTCGCTGAAGTCGATGGGATCTGGAGTCATGGCGCTACGATAACGGCCTCGGAATGAAATCTCAATTCCCGCTCCAGAACCGGATGAGTTCCCGCGTCCGCACTTGCATGGTTCCCGCCCGGGTGCACACTCATAGGTACCGGCTCGCCTCCTAGACCAGAACCTAATTCCATGACTTTGCCACGCACCATTACCATCGGCTCCGCACCCATGCTCGAGGCGCGCTTCTTGGAAGTCGTGGACGAGTGCAAGCGCCGGGATCCACTGGCGACCATGCTGGTGTTGGTGCCCAACCGCGCCACCGGCGATCGACTCGCAGAGCTCGTCGCGGGAGACCGGGCGCGCGTCGGAATGACGTTCTCTACCCTAGAGGTGGCAGCGAAGGACTTGGTTCCCGACGGTGGCGACTTGAGCTTGCCGCCGGGCTCGGAGCGGCTGATGGCGGGCGTTCTGCTCGAGCGCACTGGACTCTTCCCCGACTTCGCCAAGCGCGCCGGATTCCTCGGCGGCCTGTCGTCCACCTTGCGGGATTTATTGGACGCCCGGGTGCCGGTGGCTTTCGACCCCGGGGAATTGGAGTCGGGACTGCCGACGCTCTTGGATCTACATCGGGCCCACGGGGAGCTGCGCGCGGAGTTGGGGGTCGCTGATGACAGCTCGTGTCTTGCCCAGGCGGCTAGTGCGCTTGACGGGGGCGCAGTGCTTTCGAGCCATGGAGATTGCGTGGTGCTCCTATT
>JBLHWM010000295.1:0-4678 GCA_047629095.1 Planctomycetota bacterium
GTGCAGAACATGCGCTCGACAACCTCCTTATGGATGGGCAGCATGCCGGCGTGGTGGTAGCCAATGCCGTGGCGCGCCAGGCGATACACATCTCCGATCAGCTCGGATTCGTCGAGGTCGTAGCTGGTGACGATCTCAAGCTGTAGAGCCTTCATGCGCTCGAACTCCTCGTCGTTCAAGAGCTCGCGGTGCTGGTTCGCATAGGCGAGGCGCTCCACGTCCTTGCGGCTGAACGAGAAGACCAGCACGGGCATCGCGTTGTTCTCTTGGACCTCGTCGAGCAGGCGGTCGAGCTTCGGCGCCTGGCGGAAGACGCGCCCGCGACCACGGCCACGGCCCTTCTGGTTGCGCTTGTCCTTATCGCCCTGGAGCTCGAACTTGGCGACGGCCGGCAGGCGGCCGAGGTCGAACAGCCCGCTCTTCTCGGTGAAGAGCCTGTGCTTGAGGGGGACTGGTCGCTTGTCCGAGCGGACCACAGTGAGGTCCTCATCGCGAATTTCGCGGATCCAGGAGCCGAGTTGGTCGAGGTTTTGGATAGTGGCGGACAGGGACACGAATCGAATGCCCTTGGGCGCAAAGATGAAGGTCTCTTCCCAGACCGTTCCGCGCTCGCGGTCGTCCATGAAGTGCACCTCGTCAAAGATGACGTAGTCCACGTCCTGCAACATGCCCGGGTTCTCGAAGATCTGATTGCGCAGGATCTCGGTGGTCATGATGAGCACCTGGGCCTCGGGCCGGATCGTCACATCGCCGGTCATCAGGCCGACGTCTACATCCGGATCGTCCCTAAAGTCGCGATACTTCTGATTGGAGAGGGCCTTGATCGGCGCGGTGTAGATGACACGCTTGCCGCGCTGGATCGCATCGTAGATCGCGTACTCGGCAACCAGAGTCTTGCCGGCGCCGGTGGGGGCACTGACCAGCAGGTTCTCCCCGCGCCGAATCGCCTCGACCGACTGGATCTGGAATGCGCTCAGTGTGAAGCCCTTAAAAGTCGTCACCCGGGAATCACCTCCCCCTTGGGAATCGGTGTTCGCGGAGCCAGAGGGGTTAGAGCCCTTGGCGGAGCGGGACTTAGAACTTTTCTGGCGATCGGGGGCAGGATTCATAGAGGCGTTTGTTGAGGTCGCGCTGTCAGCCTGCCAAGATAGCGAGACTCAGCACTAGGATGCACAGTTTGACTGCATCTTGCGCAACGATAATGAATAACGGTCCTGATTCAGGTCCGCACCGGGACTTCCGGGAACCAACGCCTCTCCAGACATCGACTCCATGGACAAGACTTCGAAAGCTGCTGCCGCAGACCGCCTCAACCGCGAGCTCTCCCACCTCAAGATCATCTCGCGCCTTCTCGGCCACGAGATGCACAGCCAGACCGGCGCTCGCGTCGTTCTGTCCCGTGATGCAGTGCAAGAGCTGCAGACCAGCCTCGATCTCTTCATTGAGTCCGTGGCCGGTGCCCGCAAGTCGGCTGCCAGCGTAGCCACCGTCGAGACCACGCCCGTGGTCTCACGGGTCAACTAAGAGCCGACCACGGCGATTCGCACCGACTGCACAGGCCGGGCCGCAACGATGGAAGCACTCCCAACGAGTTCGTCCAAGGTTGCGGCTCGGTTCGTTTGCATTCGGGCGAAATCTGTCCAAAGGATGGGCCCCCGGGCGGGGCTCGTCGCCAGCCAGGCCCTAGGGCCAGTGCTCTTCCTCGGCTTGATCGCACTGGGCCTGATCATGGGCGGGCGCCTGGATCGGGGCGCCCAGGTCAGTGGCTTCACCCGGGTCGAGACCAACCGCTTCCTGCTGGAGTACGGCGAGGTCCTGCACACGGACCAGGGCCAGGTCGCCACCGAGTGGCTCGACCCGCGCTGGGAACAGATGCTCAGCGAGCGCATGGCCGCGATTGAAGATTTCGAGGCGGATGATCCGGCTGGCGTCGCCGCCGTAATGGCCGGGCTGCGGGAGCTCTCCTTTATTGAAGAGATCGGCGAGCCGCGCATCCTGTGGCCCGACGGCCTTGAGGTGCCCCTGCGTCTGCGCCGCCCCGTGGCGTGTATCGCCTGGCAGGACACCTACTTCAGCGTGGCCGTGGATTGGTCCACGGGCGTGCCCCGCGGCGTGATCCTCGAGGGGCCCTGGCCCAGCCTGCCGAGCGTCGGCGCGCGCTACTTGCCGGTGATCGATCGCCTCGACGATGTGCCGGACAGCGTGTGGCTGGAGGACGAGGTGCAACTCGACGCCCTCGCCATCGCCGACTCCATGTGGCAGTCCTTGGACGACACGGACTACGAGAGCCTAGGGCGTATTCTGATCGATGCGCGCACGGCGCGGCTGACCGCGCCCGAGGAACCTGGCACTAGGATTGAACTCGAGGACCACCGCGTCGTTCTCTTTGGTCGGAGCCCGGCCCAGGATGCACCTGGCGAGCTGCCCATCAACATGAAGTGGAAATCGATTCGAAGTGGTCTGGGCGAGCTGCGTGCGGGCAAGGACTGGGAGTCCTTGGACGTGCGTTGGGAGCGTCCGGTGATGGTCCTTCGCGGGACTGTCGAAGAGGACTAGCCAGGTGGGTGTGGGGCCTAGAGTGTCGAGTTCGACGTCAAATGCCGTGTTCTGCACCGTTCTCGGTGCCCTGCCCTTGGTCTTGGATACCACCGGCGCCCTAGGCTCGCTCTGGCCCCGGGGCACCCTGCCCGCGGGCATGTCACGCCTAGCCTTAGCCTTCCTGCCCTGGTTTGTGCTCTTCGGCCTACCCTCCGGGCGCAGTGGGCTAAGACTAGATCTAAGCCCAGGCGCGAGCCAGGTCCTGCCTGCCGCCGGCCTGCTGTTGGGACTCCCCCTGTTCGTCTTCGCCGGCGCTTGCGACCACGCCGCCGGCCTGCCCCTAGGCAAGCTACTCACCGCGGGCGCCGCCGCGCTTACGATGCTCTTGCTACTTTGCGCCCCACGCCCAACCGGGGGCCGCGGAGAGGATGCGAGCTCGCAAGCGGACGCGAAATCAGGCTATCGCGATTTGGCCTGGTTCGCCCTGCTGGTCGGGCCCGTGATGCTTGCCCTCGCGATCGGCCTCGCCCATGGGGGCGCGCCGCTCTCGCCGGAACAAGCGCCGGGCTGGCTGGCATGGAGCCCACTCGGTTGGTGCCTACTCTGGGCAGCCGAGAATCTGGACCTCGAGCCGCGCCTCGCCCTCGCACCCTTCGGCGCCCTAGCTGTTGCCGTCGCGATCCGCGCCGCATCCCTCGCGGGAGTCAAGGCGCTCGCCCCTAGGCCCACAGACCGCAAGCCGGGGGACGAGGCGTGAAGCACGACATCCTCAGCAGCCTTCTTTTGTGTCTGCTGCTAACTGCGGCTGCACCCTTCGCCCAGGCTGGGGAGAACCGCCTTAGCTACGGCCGCATCTCCCTAGAGGGCAATATCGAATCCGTTGTGCTGGACTTCGGCCCCCTGGGTCAAACGCGTATCGGCGGCGACGGGGACGCCCAAGACGCCGTTCTGTCCCGCACCTTTACCGGCGCAACAATCTCGATCCCGATCCCCCTAGGCGCCGACCGGGCCTCGGCCCTAGTGCCGACCGTGACCACGACTGGCGGGGGAGAGGTGCGCTACCTAGGCTGGGAGCGAGCCGTTACGCCATTGCCCAGCGAGCTCGCCCTGCGCTCACTCCCCCCAGTCGAGCGGCCCCTGCCCCGCCCTTCGGTAATGGGACTCCTGCTACTAGCCCTCGGCTGCTCTGGGACCTGGCTCCTACTGAGGAGTCAGAAACCACGCCTAGCCCTTGCCCTGGCTACGATCTCCGCCGCATCCCTAGCCACCTTCAGCGGTTCACTCATGTCCCTAGACGTAAGCCAGCGCATGGTCGTGGACTTTGCCCCCAAGCCGGGCCAGCCCGACTCTTGGCAGGGAATCCAGACCAACGGCGCCGCCGAGAGCATCGAGTTCGGCCCCGGCACCCAAACCCTAGAAGTAGTACCCGAGCATAGCCCGCTAGAGCTGGTGCTACCCCTGGAGAGCATCTTGTCCGCCGGCGGCATCGGAGCCCAAAACACAGGCTGGCGGGCCACAGCTCCCCGCGCAAGTCGCATTTGGACACGCGGCAAGTGGGGCGGCTCAACCGGTGAGTGGCTAGGACGCAACACCACCGGCGACCTGCGACAAAGCCTAGGCGACTTCCGTTCGACATGGCTACGCTCCCCCTCAAGTGAGATCGAAGCACGCGGCGCCATGCCAGCCGAACAGCCCGCCACCAACCCCCCAAGTGACCAAAGCGAGCCGCCCCCCTCGTGGTTGGTAGCAGGCTTACCCATGGGAAGAGCCGCCTTCCTAGGCCGCTTAGATGGGGCAAAAGTCTGGGTCCGAGCCACCTGGGATGGCCTATAGCGCGCTCCCCCCGCAAGCCAACCAACCGAGCCGCACACTTCTCGTCACCTCATCAACAACTTCGTACCGCACACAATCCGGCATCCCCGAGGACCATTCCATTGTGGTCAGGGCAAGCAAGATGGTGGCAGGAGAACGAGTGCGGTACGGATGTGTCGTTGAGGTGACGAGAAGTGTGCGGCTCGGTAGGTTGGCTCACATAGCCGGTGACTTCGAATTCCCCATTCTCAAAGTCGTTGCGACCCCCAAGAGGGCTCTCAGCCAGCAGCAGGGTGGAGGAATCCCTCAGGGACGGCCCCCTCATCGC
>JBLHWM010000296.1:0-4664 GCA_047629095.1 Planctomycetota bacterium
TCTGCGCGATGCAGTGGCCGGAGATTCCCGAGCTGCTCAGCACTTGGGAAAAGCGCGTCGCCTAGAGAAGCTTGATGCGCTGCCTGGGCGATAGCCCCGGGCACGAACAAGGCCCGCGTCCCCCGCCACTTGATGCGGGGGACGCGGGCCTTGTCGCTAGCGGTCTACGCTACTTCTTCGCGCGCTCGACGAAGCGGCCGTCGCGGGTGTCCACGCGAACGCATTCGCCGGCCACGATGTAGCTGGGCACTTGGATACCAGCACCGGTCTCCAGCACCGCGTTCTTGAGCTGCGCTTTCGCCGAGGCGCCCTTGATCACGGGGTCCGCTTCGGTAATGTCCAGCTCAACTACGGTGGGTAGCTCGATGCTGACCAAGCGACCGTCGACGGCGACCGAGGTGATTCCCTCGAGACCGTCCTTGAGGTAGCCGATCGCATCGCCGATCTCTTCGCCGGTGAGCTCGAACTGCTCGTAGGTTTCGCCATCCATGAAGTGGTACTTGGTGCCGTCCGAGTAGAGGTAGGACACGGGACGCTTCTCCATGTCGACCTCTTCGAACTTCTCGCCACTTCGGATCGAGTCGCCGAGCATCTGCCCAGTGAGCAAGTTCCGCATGCGGGTCTTCGCGATAGTTGCACCACCGCGAGCCGTGGGAGTCGAGAAGGTCACGGTGACAATTACCACCGGGGCGTTTTTGTACGTGAAGCACACGCCCTTTTTGAAATTGGATACATCAATCATAGCGCGAGGATTCTAGCCGACTCGACCACCAAGGGTGCCCCTCCATCGGGTAGAACCTGTTCCATGGTCACGGAGAATGAGTCAATGGGCGGTGCTGAGCGCTGCGAGGATTGCGGTGAGAAGCTACCCCAGGGCGGCGCAACCTGCGGGATTTGCGGCTGGCGCCCGGATGTCGAGTGGCGCGACCCCGATAGCTCAGGAAGCCCCGCGGGGCTTGGTGCACGCCTGCTGGCGGGCATGGTGGACTGGGTGCTAGTGGCTGTAGCCAGCTTCGGAGTCTACCTGGCACTCTATGTGGCCCTCTACGTCCTCAATCTCCAGGGCCAAACGCCGGAGCAACAAGATGTGCGGGCCCTGCAAGCGATTGGCGTGTCCATGCTGCTTGTGCCCTGGCTCTACTTTGCGCTGCTTGAGTCCTCGAGTCTGCAGGGGCCGATCGGCAAGGCCTTGGTTGGGCTGCGCGTCACGGACCTCGCCGGGCAGCGCATCACTTTCCTGCACGCGAGTCGGCGCCACTTTGCCAAGCTCGCGACGCTGACGACCTTCAGCATCGGCATGGTGACGATCCTCTTCACGAAGAAGAAGCAGTCCATCCACGACCTCCTGGTCGGCACCCTGGTCTGCCGCTAGGCGAAGTCTAGCGGCCCGCGCGGATCAGGACCGTGCTGCGACTAAGCCATCTCTGAGCATGTGAAGAGCCTAGGGCGCGACCCAGGAAGTGATCATCCTTGCCGCTGAGCTTGGCTCAGTCTGAATCGACGCGGCGGGAGCGAAGAGGGCAACGTCGAATAGGCGACCGCTTTCGGGCGGGCTACTAACGCGCCGCGGCTCGGGGCAGCCGCTGGCAGCTCGGGCAGAAGTGGGTTCCGCGCTGGGCCACGACAATACGGCTGAGCTTGCGGCTGCACACGCGGCACGGCTTCCCGTGGCGACCGTAGACTTGGAACTGATTTTGGTACGAGCCCGGCTGTCCTTCGGGCGTCCGGTAGAAGGTGTCGAAGGAGCTGCCCTCGCGCAGAATCGCCTCTTCCAACGTGCGCCTTATGGCCGCGTGCAAGATGCGAATCTTGGGCCGGGGGATTCGGTTGGCGGGCGTCTGGGGATGAATGCGCGCTTCGAAAAGAGACTCGTCCACGTAGATGTTGCCCAGGCCGGCGAGGAAGCTCTGGTCGAGCAGCAGTGACTTGATACGGCCACGACGAAGGGCGAGCTCGTCCAGCAGGAACTCGGCGGTGAAGTCCTGCTCCAGGGGCTCGGGGCCGAGCGGCGGCATGACGTCCTCGTAGTCGCGGGTCGGCACGAAGCGGCCGAACTTACGCGGGTCGATGAACTCGAGGCGCGTCTCGTTGTCCAAGGACAGGCAGACCCGCGCGTGCTTGCTGGCGGGCTCGGCTTCGGGCTCGACCATCAGCCGGCCCGTCATGCGCAGGTGGATCACGAGCCAGGTGTCGACCTCGGTGGCCTCGGGCTGCCCCTTGGCCGAGAGACCAAGCAGGATGTACTTGGCCCGACGCCCGGCAGTCAGGAAAGTCCGGTCGTGCACGAGGCTCCGCAGCCTGGCGTGGGTCGCCCCCCCAAGGGTCCGCACCCAGCCGATCTGCGAGCCCGTAACGGTCCTGCCAATAAGCAAGGGCCGAACGAGCCGGACCATCGTCTCGACCTCGGGAAGCTCAGGCACGTGGACACGCTGCGCGATGCTGCCATCGTCGCGGTTGCAGCACCGCCGAAAGCGATCCAGCACCGACGCACAGGCCGAAGCCGTCGTGGGCCGACTGCAGCGGGCGGCTAGAGAGACACATGACGGTCAAAGATCATCGACCGATCGAGGCGCGTGTCCAGGCTCTCGAACACGTCCCCCAGGCTCGGCTCGGGCTTGCCCCGGTAGACCTCTTTGCCATTGGCTTCGATGACCACGTCCTCGGCCGGGTTGATCATCTTGGCGTTCAAGCGGATCGTGATGCCCTCGACGCCACGCTTGGTGCCCTTCGTGGTGAGCGTGATCTTGTTGCCCACGCGCTCGGCGCGGATCTTCTGGAAGTCCTGGGGCTCGGCACAGCTGACCCAGTAGAAGTCGTTCTTCACCAGGCGCTCGCTGGCTTCACCCGGAGTGTGCTGCGGGAATGGATCGGCGACGTATTCCCAGACGACGGTCGCGGGGAAGGTGTCGCGGCGCTGCTCCAGCATGAACTTCTTCGCGGCGGCGGGCTCGCCGGATGGGAAGGCGTGGGCCAGCCCCTCGTAGGTCTTGAAGTTGATCTTGTCGTAGCCGCCCGGGTCGCTCTCTTTCAGGGCCTTCAGAATGCGCTCGGCATACAGGTAGGTGCCCGGCATGCAGTTCACATCGGCGAGCCCAATGAAGTAGTACATCGCTAGGTTCCGCACGTTGGGCAGCAGCCCGTGTTGGATCGCAGTAATCGCGTCGGGCGAGGCGACCTGACTCTTGGGCGAGGCCATCAGGACGCCGGCACAAGGCATCGAAACCGCGAGCAGGTCTGCGTGGCGACCGGCCATGAACCAGGAGCCCGTGCCGCCCATGCTGAAGCCGCCGACATAGATCCGATCGGGGTCGACGCCCAGGCTCGCCTTCGCGAAGTCGAGCAGGGTCAGCAGGAAGCGCTCGCCCTCGACGGTGTTCCAGGTGTCGTGGACCAGGTGGATGCCTTGGGGGAAGATGCCGTTGACTCCGGTCGTCGACCAGGTCCCCTGGGCGGGTGCCGCGTCTCCGGCGTTCTCGCCGCCGCCGTGCAGGCCGAGAATCAGCGCGGGTTTCTCGCCGCGCTTTCCCTTGGCCGTATCCAGCAGAAACCACGCCTCGCCATAGGGCGTGTCGAAGGTCACCTTGCCAGCCTTGGCCTTGCCGATCGCACTCGGCCAGCTCTTCTCCAAGGGCTTCCAGATCAGCTCCACGAGGGCGTCGAGATTGACCTTCTCGTTCTCGAGGTCGAACTCTGGCAACGGGCCGAGCTCGGCGATCTCAGCCAGCAGCTCGGAGCGCTTCTCCGCGTCCCAATCCACGAAGTGCGTAGCGGGCCTCTGCTCCCACCAGCCCTTGGCCAGCTTGCCGATCTTCGACTTGTTCTTCTTGAGCCACTTGCTCGGGTCGAGATCCACGGGCTCCGCCGCGACCGCTCCCGGCGCAGTGGATTCCGGGCCCACCGTGGACGACTCAGCGAAAGAGAGCGAGGCTGCTTGCCCCAGTACTAGGGTAGCCGAGAGGGCTAGAACAAGGTGTTTCGGCTTCACGAGCGCTTCTCCATGGTGTTGGTGCGGACTCCCTTTATTTCTTGGAGGGCTCCGCTAGAGCCAGATGTCCGCGTCGTTGCCGTTCTCGACAACCTTGAAGATGCGCGCCTTTTTGCACTGGCCGGTCTTCTCTAGTCCGGTCACTGTATCGAACGCATACAGGTGCATCGGACAGACGACCTTCTGATCCTCAAGGGGGCCGTCATTCATCAGGATGCCCTCATGGGGACAGATCGCATCCATCGCTCGCAGATCGCCATTCACACGAGTGAACATGACCTGAATGGCGTTTCCAGCGAGTACGTCACCGAACGTCACGACCTTGGCCTGACCCTCTTCCAATTTGCCTGCACCAGTAACGAGTGCGGGTTTCCCCCTGAAGAGGGCTGCTATCTTTTTGAACATGGATACATAATAACTCGCTCACCCCGCGATGAGGTGCTCAAGATCGCGAAGACAAGGCGAACTCGTTTCCTGGCGATCGCAATTCCGGCCCTCTTGGTTTGGCTTGCATGGATTGCCCCCATGGCAGTTGGTGACCGCTGGAATGCCTTTGGGGCCCCCGCGGAAACGGGCTCGACATCGTGACCTTCGCTTTCTTGGTACTGCGCCTGCGGATTTCCGAGCGTGTCGCCACGCCGACCTCCGTGGTGCTGTTGGCGTTCCATGCGACGATTGG
>JBLHWM010000297.1:0-4651 GCA_047629095.1 Planctomycetota bacterium
CTGCGTGGACGCTTGACCAGAAAGAACTCACCCTCCACGCCTTCGTGACTGCGCGCCACCTTGGTCACCTTCACGCGCCGCTTGCGCAGCAGGATCAGGCACATCAGGTAGCGCAGCTCCTTGAGCCGCAGCTTATCCGTCTTGCCAAGAGCGATGAACAGGGCCTCGATCGCCTCGAGGTCGAGCTGAAGACCGCGAGCCTTCTTCTCGTGGAACTTCGCGCGCCACCAAAAGAGCGCCGCGGCACAGGCCTCGTCCGAGCGGCACTGCACGCAGACGTCGTCCCGGTGCAACCCGTCATCGGTCGCCATCAAGAGCGAGTAGATCGCGTCACCATCCGTGAACTGCCCCTCACACTTTCCACAGAGCGCAACGCGCTTCTCAATCGACCACTTCGCCATGTGCTGTTACCCGCTTTCCTTTATCGAATGCCTAGTTCCGGAAGAAGCCGCGCCTAGAAGCCGCGGGTCGCGTCGATGCCGACTTTGTTGTCGCGCCACCAGAGGCGCCACTTGTTCATATCCCAACCGTGATTAACCCCCGCAAGGGAGACCATCGTATCGGTGTGGGCTTTCAGTTCGAGGTTCCGCTCGGCCTTGCCCGCAACGGTCGCAGCATCGATCAGCGCGCCGATACCCCGTCGATCCCCAAGCGAGCGCATCGCCTTTGAAGCCTCAATACGCACCCCCTCCGAAGAGTTCTCAAGGCAGGTCTCGAGCTCCAACCGATAGGGCTCCGTGTTGATCTCGTCCGTAGGGCGACCGATCTGGGACCAGAGCCCGCGCTCGCCAATGGACTGCGTTGCCTTGACGCGCACCAGGTCCGAGGCATCCTCTTGAGCAGCCTTGCCCAAGCGCTCGAGCACCGTGCCTTCGGACATGCCCGCACTTGGCAGGCGGCCAAGACTCTCGGCCGCACGAAAACGAATCGCCGCCTTCTCTCGATTGAGCAGAGCGCTAACCGGAGGCGCCCCTGCCGCACCCATTTGCATCAGCACCTCCTTCGAGAGCTTCGCCATCATGTCGCCGGAGAGGGCTAGGGTCTCGGCCAGGGCTTCCGCTGCCGGTGGCCCGCACAGGATCAGCTCCTTGCAAGTGCGATCAAAGACCTCATTCTTCGCGAGGGTCGCCGCTCCACCTCTGCTGGCGATCCCGTCTTGGATTTTGCGGTACTCCTCGAACAGCAGCACCAGCAGGTTGTCCACAAGGAAGGTCGTCAGCTCCGGATCGCCGAGTGCCTCCGAGCGCTTGATCTCCCAGACGAAACCGCCTTGCTTCCAAGCCAGCAGCAGGTCCCTGTACTTCTCTTCGATGTTGTCCACCGCGACCATGCTGCCGGTGTTCCGCTCGCTGTAGTCTTCCCCCAGCCCAAGCTGGAAGTCATCAATGTCGAGGCCCGCCTCCACATCGGTTGGGCCAGCGGGTGCTGCGGATTGGCAGGCACCCAAGACTAGCGTCAAGAGCGCGGTGCAAAGGGCCCGATTCGGTCTCTGTTTCATGGCTCTGATTCTAACCTCGGGCCTTGCTGGAAGCTCGCCTTTAGGCCGTGTAGAAACCAAGCAGGGTGTCGACAATCTCTGGGATGTCCGGCAGATCCGGGCGACCCGCCGACAGGCTGTCGTACAGGCCCGGCTCCGTCGCCATGCGCTTGAGTACGGCCGCAAGAGCCTTGGAGTCGCCACGGGGGAAGACCATGGAGTCGACGCCGTCGCGCACGCTCTCGGCCATGCCACCGAGATCGGTGACCACGGGCACCACCGCGGCGAGGAAGGCCTCGGAGATCGTAATCGGCCGGTTCTCGTACCAGATGCTCGGGACCACCAGCACGTCGAAGCCCGCGAGGACCTCCGCCGCGTGGCCCGGGGGGAAGGGGCCTTTGAAGTCGACCTGGGCACCCACGGCAGCTTCGCGCAAGGGGCCAACGTAGTCGGGGAACCAATCGAGGTGGCCGTGAACCTCTAGGCTCACGGGCGCAGCGGGGTCCGTGGCGAGGTGGGCGAGTGCGTCGATGAGCACATGCACGCCCTTGCTCGGATAGATGCCGCCGACATAGCCCACGCGCAGGGGCTTGTCCATGTCGCGAACGCGCGCTGCTTGGCGCTCGCCCGGATACCCGTAGAGCACCAGCTCCGTGCGCTGGTCCTTGAGCATGCCCGCCGCGTGGAAGCGATCGATCAAGGTCTGGGACGGGGAGACGACCACGTCCGCAAACTTGAGGGCGCGCTTGTGGAAGGCGCGCCGCTCGGGGCCGGACATGGCGATGGCGTCGTCCATGGTCTCTGCATCCCAGTCGTCAAACTGCAACATGTTCGTGTTGATGCAGTTGGTGCAGTTGCCCACCTCTCCCCCACCATCGCAGAGGTCCTTGTCGTCCTTGAGCAGCACGGAGTTCGCGCAGATCAAATTGAAGTCGTGCAAGGTGAGCACGGTTCGCACACCGAGCTCTGCGCAGATCTCCAGACAGTTCGCGCCCCAGTACATCAAGTGGTGGAAGTGAACGACGTCGGGCTTGATGCGCTCGAGGTGCGAGCGAAAGGCCTCGGAATAGAAGGTCTCCTGCCAAGTTTCGCGCAGGTTCGGATACTCGCGCGGATGCGAAACTTCGATCGTGGGGACGCCTTCGAACTCGCCACAGACCCAGTCCCCGGGCGAGCGCGTCTCAACGCGCTCCGTGTGCAGAACCGTCACCTCGTGACCGACCTGGATGAGCTGCTTCGCGACCTGGTGGGCGTGTAGCTCGGAGCCGCCGAGGTGGATCGGCAGGTAGTCGTGGATGACAATCAGGACCTTCATTCTGTTCTAGGAATCTCTTGGGGTTACTTGGCTTGCGCCGCTGGGGCTGGCCGCTTCCTTCTCGTCATGGGCCTCGGACCCGTCCGACGCGTCCGAATCCCAACTCCGATTGAACGTCTCAAGGCGCACTTCCCGCGCCTCCCAATCCAAGGCCATCAGGGCCTTGCGTTTGGACTTGGGGATGCCGAGTTTGACGGCCTGTTCGAGGTGGGAGAGCATAGTCTCGGCCATGACCGCCTGGCCCTGGGCGCGAGCGGTAAAGTCCTCTTCGGTCACAGCCTTGGCCGCCGCCGCGCGCAGGATAGCGACTCGCTCTGGGCTGTCCCCGAGCTCGTCGAGCAGGGCGGCCAAGCTCGATGAGTCGCCGCTGGCGAATGCGGTGGCCCAATCGACCTGGTCCGCGCGCTCGCCGCAGGCACCGAGGTTTGGGACCAAGCAGCCGAGACCTAGCTCGATCGCCTCGTCGAGCACCAGTCCAAAGGACTCGTGGGCGCGGGTCGCCGTTACGAACAGATGCGCCCCGGCGACGGCGTGGTCGGCAAGATCCTTGTGCTCGTAACGACCGTGGAAAGTCACGCTTCCCCTAGGCAGCTTGGCCCGGGCGAGGTTGCGCAGCGTGTCCTCGAACTCGGGCTTGGACGGGCCGCCCGCGAGATCCAACCGGAAGCGCTTAGGATCACGGGTCTTGGCGATGGCTTCGAGCAAGAGGTCCGTTCCCTTCAGGGGACTCCAGATGCCGAAGTGGCACAGCACAAGGGGCGACTTGGCACTGAACGAGTCCTTGGGCAGCTCCACGTCCTGGACGGAGAGGCTGTGAAGTTTGCGCGCCGGTGTCACGACACGCGCCTCAATGGCGGACGCCTGCAGGCCAAGGAAGGTTGCCGCGGCCTTCACGTGCCCGGCACATGGCGCGGTAACCACGGAGGCGAGCTCGAGCTCGCGCCTGGTGTCCGCGGCAAAGTCCTCGACCACATCGATCAGGCGCGTCTGGCCCATCCAGATCGCGTCGGGCTGCAGGACAGCGGCGCAACCCGCGCAGGGGAACGGGCTCAGGGTCGAGGTGCAGAAGCGCTGGGTGTCCGGCCTAATGCGGAAGGCGATCAGGCAGGTGGTCCAGAGGTCGTTGAGCGTGGCGACCGAGGGTACGCCCTGGCGCGCAGCGCGGGCGACGAGATCCCGGGTCAGGCGAATCCAGTGCTGCACATTGATCACATCGGGCTGCTCTTCGCGCAGGATGTCCTCGAAAAACTGACCGATCTGGGGACAGGCGCTCTTCTGCCAGTGGTCGAAGAACAGGTCGCCGCGATGCAGGCGGTGCACGGGGAAGCTCTTGCCCGAGTCGGGATCTTCGTCGCGCCCAAGAGTGCGGCGGAAGGTCCCATCAAAGTCCATCGAGCCGGCCACCACAAAGACGTCGTGCCCCAACCGAGCGAGCCCTCGAGCCAGGGCCTGCACACTGTTCTCGGTACCGCCCACAAGTTCGGGCGGGTAACCGTGGGAGACGATTCCGATCTTCACAGGGGGGAGTTCTCCGCTTCGACGCGGGCGCGGATCTCCGCCCGGTAGCTGGTCTCCATGTCCTCGGCATCCTCGGTCACGTTGCGCACGATCACGTCCTCGCCATAGAGATCGTCGAGCTGCGCCGGGTTGCCCAGGCAGTCCCGCAGGACGCGCTCGAGATCTTCCGAGCTGCCCATCTCAAAGTGAAAGCCCGTGCGGCCCGGCTCCACGAGTTCAGCCATGCCGCCAAGGTCCGAGACGATCAGGGGCGTCTTCGTGGCCAAGGCCTCCAGGATGATCAGCGGTGAGTTCTCGTACCAGATGCTCGGCACGACCAAGATGTCCGTCTCCGCGAGTGC
>JBLHWM010000298.1:0-4642 GCA_047629095.1 Planctomycetota bacterium
GTGCAGGGAAGCCGCGACCTACTCGTGTTGCTCGCCGTGGTCTCGGGTCTCGGCTCGGCGCTCGCCGCTCACTCGGTGGGGATCTCCCCGGCACTCGGCGCGTTTGCGGCTGGTGTACTCTTGGCGGGCTCACCCTTTGCCGTCCAGATTCGCGCGGATGTCTCGTCGTTGCGGACGCTGTTGATCACGCTCTTCTTCGTATCGGTTGGCATGCTGGCCGACCCGCTCTGGATGGCCCAAAACTGGGCGCTTGTACTTGGAACCTTCCTAGCCGTTTTCCTTGGTAAGCTGCTGATCACCTGGGGCGCCTTGCGCTTGCTGGGCGCAACGAGCACTAGCGCGCTCTCGGCCGGTTTCTGCGTAGCTCAGATCGGAGAGTTCTCTTTCGTCCTGGCAGAGATTGGACGCGGCACGATCCTCAGCGAGCACCTGTTCCTATTGATCATCTCGACGACGATCCTAACGCTACTCATCACGCCCTACTTAGTGGTCTACGCTCCCACTTGGAGCGCTCGACTCACCAAGCTGCCCGTCTTTTCTGGCAACTCGAAGCCTGGCGCCCATGGCTCGGAAGCCGTCTGTGTGGTGATTGGGTTTGGCCCCGCCGGAAGGCAGGTGGCAGACCAGCTCAGGGAGCATGGGCAGACGGTCATGATCTTGGACATGAACCCGCATTCGATCAAGGAGGCCAGCGATCTGGGCTTCCTTTCCCTTGTCGGGGATGCGCGTTATCCCGACGTGCTTGAGCACGTGGGCACGGAGAGGATCGAGCTGATTGCGATCACGATTCCCGACCCGAAGGATGTGGCTCAAATCACCTCACTGGCGCGTTCAATGGCCCCGAATGCCGACATCGTTGCCCGCGCTCGCTACCACAATGCGCACCCCCTCATCGTCGCGGCAGGTGCCCATAGTGTGGTGGACGAGGAGGAGTCGGTTGGCCATCAAATTGCGATCTCCGCGTGGGCCCTGCTCAAGGCCGGAGCTCCCACTGGGGACCTAGCCAAGGTCCGCGGACCCGAGTCGGACTAGCTGCCCGCTCAAAGAGCGGCCGCCCTAAGACAAAGCCATCTTCGAGTAGGCGCGCACGGCTCGGTCCTGGCCGGCGCGACAGAGCCGAAGAGAGGATGCCGAGTGGGCCCTTGCCCAACCGGCTGCTGGCAGGCTGCTAGGCCTGGGGCGGGTCGGGTTCGACCTGGGTCCGATTCGCTTCGCTGCGCGACTTGGCCCAGACCTGCATGTCGGATTCGCGATCGTACTCGTCCACGATTTCCTCGCCGAGCAAGCCCTCTAGGACGTCCTCGAGAGTCACCACACCTTCGAAGCCACCGTACTCATCGGAGACGGCCGCCAGGTGAGTGCGCGACTTCAGGAAATGCTCGAGCAAGTCGTGGGCAGCCATGATCTCGGGCACAAACGGGATCGGACGCATCAAGTCGCGGACTTTCTGAGTGGATTCCGGGTTCATGAGCGCGGCGTCAAAGACCTCCCGCCTGTGAACCATCCCGATCACCGCGTCCATGCTTCCGCCTTCCGTGACGGGGACTCGGCTGTGAATCCACTCGTCCGCACGCTCGGTTAGCTCCGCAATGGGCACACCCTCGTCGAGGGACTCAACCACCGTTCGCGGGGTGCGCAGGTCGCCGGCCGTCACCTGATCGAGCCGCAGTGCGTTCTTTACCCAACGGTGCTCCTGGTTCCGCATCCGTCCACCCTTCGCCGCAAGTCCAGCTGTACTGATGACCTCGTCCTCGCTGGGATGAGCGACCTCACTAGAACCGGTCAATGCGTGCATTGCATGGCGCGCAATCCAGACAATCGGATAGACGCCCCAAATCATGACCTGAAGGGGGAGCGCTATGCTCGGCCCCAACCGATTGGCGTAGCGGACGCCAAGGCTCTTGGGAATGATCTCTGTCAGGGCCAAGACTAAAAACGTAAAGACACCCGCGAATATCCCAACGGCTCTGCTGTCATAGAGCTGACCAACTAGGGCACCACACCACGTCGATCCAATCGTGTGAGCGATCGTATTCACGGTCAGGATCGCGGTAATCGGCTCTTCGATGTTGACCCTGAGCTTTGCCAAACGCTCAGCTCCAGCGCTGCCCGCCTTCTGCATCACCGCAAGCCGGGCAGGGGTGAGCGAGTAGAGGGTTGCCTCGAATAAGGAGCACAGGAATGACGCGAGAAGCGTCATGCTGGCGATGAAGATGATGGTTGCCAAGGGTTGCTTTTGGTCAGCTAAGGACCATAGGGAACTGTATCGGAAATCCAGCGGGCCCGTCGCTCGCAAATCGCCCTCTACTAGAACCTAATCCGATCCTGGGGCTTAGGGGTGCTTCGTTAGGGGTACTCCAGCAAACTCTGGGGCCTGTAAGCGGGGCTCGATGATGAGCTGCGAATTCAAGTCCCCTGGCCTTGGAAACATCAAAGCGAACTCGGTTGAGCTCCCTAGGCGCCTGCCGCCAAGGGGCAGGACGTCGCCGCGGCGGACAGGGGTGACTCAAACCGTCGGCAGGCTCCGCTCGGCGAGCACCGCCGCCTTCGCGCGCTCGATCGCCTCTTGGCTGGCGCGCTTCAAGTCCCAGGTAATACGCAGCTTCGAGCAGGTCCAGACGAACCACTTGGTCGGGTCGAAGTGGAACCAACGGATGCCGTTGCGGTAGTCGCCTTGGAAGCTGTGGTGGTAGTTGTGGTAGCCCTCGCCTAGGGTGATGAAGGCGGTGACGACCGAATCCCTGGCGGAGTTCTTGGTCGAGTAGGGCTGGTTGCCGATGATGTGGGCGACGGAGTTGACCGAGAAGGTCGCGTGCCACTGGACAACGAGGCGCAGGAAGCCGGCCACGAGAACGGCGCCAATGGGATCGCCCCAGATGGAGCCAAGTGCGTAGGGCAATCCGATCAAGGACAGGACCACGAACACGAGGTAGTAGCGATGCTGCAACATCACGAGCTTGTCCTTCTTCAGGTCCTTCACGTTGTTGAGCTCGACCTTCTCATCCTTCACCAGGACCCAACCCAAGTGGGCCCACCAGAAGCCCTCTTGGATGTTGTAGGGATCCTGCTCGGTGTCGACTTCGCCGTGGTGCTCGCGGTGATCGCTGGACCACTTGAGGGCCGAGTTTTGCACCGAGGCCGCGCCGAAGAACAAGTAGAAGAAGCGCAGGAAACCCCGTGCTCGATAGGTCGGATGGGAGAACAAGCGGTGGTAGCCGCCCGTGATCGATAGCCCGCAGAAGGCGAAGTACAGTAGGCCCAAACCGAAGGTCCACCAAGAGAACTGACCGAAGACCATGTAAAGGATCGCCACCGGGGCGAGCAGGTGCGTGATACCAAGGAAGAGGGTATTGACGAGGTCGATTTCTTTCTTGGCGATGGTCATAGTTACTTACTTGGGCTGGTGCCCCGCTCTGGGCGGCACCGATATTTCGGAAGGTTAGCCTTGTGCAGTCCCTATCGGACGTCCGGGTGGAAAACTTTTCCCGAGCTTGGCTGCATGTACCAGGGGCTTTCCCAAGGGAGCTAATCCTGGGGATGATAGTGCTTACCTCGGTGGACGGGGGCTCAAGCTTTGCAGAAGGCCTTCAGGTCCTTGCGCATGGCGGCAATCGCCGCGGGGCTGGCCTTGGCCTTGGGGAAGCTCGCTAGGTAGTCGGCGTACTGCTTGCCGACGACTCCCCAGTAGCAGTCCTCGTCAACGTATCGTCTGGCGGCTTTCTCGAGGGCTTTGCAGCGCTTGGGATCCCCCGCAAGCTCGACGAAGAGCTGGCCGATGGCCTCGCTCTCGTCACCGCCGAGGGGCACCTTGGGGATGCAGTCGTCGGGTAGCTCGCTCTGCTCGGCGGCATCCGTGGCGATCACCGCGCGGCCTAGGGAGAGGGCCTGGTAGATGCCGCCGGAGGTGCCGCCCGAGGTCGGGCCGCGCAGGTTGATCGAGACGTCCCCGGCATGCAGCAGGTCCCAGGCCTCTTCCTCTTCCACATAACCCGTGAACTTCACGCAGTGGTCGACGCCCAGCATGCGGGCAATGCCCACGGGATCCAGGTCGTCCACGTGCCAGCCACCGGCCAGCACCATGAAGATGTCGTCCCGGGACTTGCGCGCTTCGGCCAGGCCGGCGAGCACGTGGTCGATGCGCTTGTGGGCCTGGACTCCGCCGAAGCTGACGACCAGGAAGCCGTCGCACCAGTCGGGGTCCATGCCCAGGCGGCGGCGGGTCTCCCGGCGGTCCTCTTTGCGCGCTTCGGCCTGCCAGTGCTTTGACGAGCCGTGGGGCAGCTTGCCCATGGGCAACTTGGCGCCTCGGCGGGCCTTGATCTGGCCGCCGACGTAGTCGCTGTGCACGATGAATGCGTCCGCGTAGTCCACCACGGACCGGTTTAGGGGCAACCGGAAGCGATCCCGGGACAGGTCCACGGGGCGCAGGGGGTGCGTGGCGGGCAGGCTCAGGTCCAGGTGGTGCTCGCCGTCCGCGTCCGTCCACTTGACGCTGCTGACGAAGCTGCCCAGACGGCGGCCGTCCCCGTGGGAGCGCTGCTCAGCCGAGACGGTGATACCGTCCGTGGAGATCGAGACCAGGGGCTCGTCCATGGAGTCCGACTCAAGGACAAGGGCCGCGCCGGCGCACTCCTTGGTGCAG